>JBNRMR010000192.1:0-5189 GCA_050309705.1 Christensenellales bacterium
CCTTGCAGGCGTGCGGGTCATCCACCTTTTCCCCGGCGCAAGGCGCATGCTGGAGCTCTATGAGGACGCCAACGAGGGCGTAGCCGGCAGCACCGTCAAGCGCTATGGCCGGCAGGGGGCAGTCTCGGGCGTGGGCAGCATGTTCGCTTTCGCATCCGGAATAGGCGTGCTGCTGGTGGGAATATTCATGGTGCGGGCCGGACTGGTGGACCTTGGCACAGTCATGGCGGTTTCAAACATGCAGGGCATGGTCGGCTGGTTTCTAGGGGCTGTGGGCCGTATATGGGGAGATGTGAAGGAATGCTTCGTCCTTGCCGACAGGGTGTTTGAGGTGCTGGACGAACCCCTTGAGGAAAAATACGACACCCCCTGCGCCGCTGATTTCACCGGCCTCAGGCTTGAAAACGCTGAGTTTTCATATGACGGCATCGAAAAAGTGCTCTCGGGCATATCCATTGATGTGAAAAAGGGCGAGACTATCGCACTTGTGGGCGCAAGCGGAGGAGGCAAGAGCACCGTCACAAAGATATTCCTGGGCTTTTACGGCCTTACAGGCGGCGGCGCGGGGGTCTTGGGAAAAGCTATCGGCAGCCACGAACTGCCGGAGCTCCGGGAGAGAATCGCCTATGTGCCCCAGGACGCCTACCTTTTCGCCTGCAGCGTTAAGGAAAACAGACGCTATGGAAGGCCCGACGCCACCGACGATGAAATAATCGCCGCGGCCGAGCGCGCCTATGCCCACGATTTCATAATGAGCCTTAAGGACGGTTACGACAGCCTAGTGGGTGAGAGGGGAGAGAGCCTTTCAGGCGGTCAGCGGCAGAGGGTGGCCATCGCCCGCGCCTTCGTGAAAAACGCCCCCGTGCTGCTGCTGGACGAGGCCACAAGCGCCCTGGACTCCGAGTCCGAGCACTGGGTGCAAAAGGGCCTTGAAGCGCTGATGCAGGGCCGGACAACCCTCGTGGTAGCCCACAGGCTCTCCACAATACGCAACGCGGACCGGATATATGTGATAGAAAACGGCGCCGTCTGCGAGGAGGGCGGCCACGAAAGCCTAATGGAAAGCAGCGGCGTTTACAGCCGGCTTGTAAATATGAGCGGACGAATGTAGATTTTTTATATTGGAGGAAATGATGGCGTTTGTGGAAAAATATGAGATATACCGGGAGAAATACAGGAAAGAGTGGGAGCGGGAGCAGAGCGTTGCCCAAATTAATGGCTGGGATTTTTCCCACATAAAAGGCAGGCATGAAAGCGAAGAGGACAGCCTCCCATGGGACTATCAGGCCCTGATTAAGCGGCATCTTCTATCGCGACACAAGCTTCTGGACATGGACACCGGCGGGGGAGAGTTCCTGCTTTCGCTGGGTCATCCCCCAAAAAACACTGCCGCAACTGAGGGCTATCCGCCGAATGTTAGCCTTTGCCGGGGAAAACTTTTGCCATTGGGCATTGACTTCAAAGAGTGGGCGTATCCCGCAGCATTGCCCTTTGAAAGCGAATCATTTGATGTCGTCATCAACCGCCACGGCGCCTTCGATATCGGCGAAATAAAGCGCGTTTTAAGGCCCGCAGGTTGTTTTGTAACCCAGCAAGTGGGCGAGGAAAATGACATCGACCTAATAAAGCTGCTGATCCCAGGCGGAAAAACAGCATTCCCCGGCTGGAACCTGAAGAACAATGTGCGCGCCTTTGAGGAAAATGGTTTCGAGATATCCTTCGCTAAGGAGGCCTTCCCGATCATTCGTTTCTTCGATGTGGGCGCTTTGGTGTGGTTCGCCAGAATAATCGAGTGGGAGTTTCCGGGCTTTTCGGTGGAAAGCAGCTTTGATCAGCTGTGCAGAGCCCAGGCAATACTGGAGGAGCGGGGAGAGATCGTCTCAAAGGCCCACCGCTTCGCCCTTATCGCCCAGAAGGAATGACCGCTTGAGCGGCTATATGCTGGAGTAAATGGAGGAGATGTCCTTTGCGGCCTCCTGCAACAGGGGAAGCTTTTTTGCAATAAACTCATCGTTTAAACGTGCCGCAGGGCCGGTGACGCTGATGCCCGCAGAAATCTTCCCGTTCTTTCCGTATATTGGAAAGGCAACACAGCGCGCGCCGATCTCGCACTCCTCATTGTCAAAGGCGTGGCCCAGACGGCGCACAGAGGCAAGCTCATCAAGAAGCTGCTTTTTGCTGACAATGGTGTTTTCGGTAAAGCGCGTAAGGCCCTTTTGGGAGATGTATCTGTCCAATTTTTCATCGCTGTAATCCAGTAAAAAGAGCTTGCCCATACCGGTGCAGTGAAGGGGGGCGATGCTGCCAATTCGCTGCATGCTTCTGATCATCTGGTCGGGCCCCTCAACCACGTCGATGTACACAACGCGCATATCGTTTTCAAGGGCCAGACAAGCGGATTCCTCAAACTGCGCTGAAATTTTCTCCAGATATGGCCGAGCGATATCCCTTATATCCACGTTGGAGCTAATTTTATTGGCTATGTGGCATATTTTGAAAGTGAGATAATAGCGCGATGTCTCTGGCTCCTGGGCTGCGTATCCGCTTTCGATGAGGGCGGAAAGAAAACGCAGAGTTGTGCTTGGGTTGGCGCTTAGACCCTTCGCGATGTCCATCAGTCTCATGGGCTTATTGTTTTCTGCAAGCAGCTCTATTAAATTAAGCACCTTTATTGTCGAAAGATTCTTATACCCTTGGTTTTCAGACATTTTTCTATCGTCCTTTTATATGTTGATTGTTAATATTATCATATTTTATGAAAAAGAGCAAGGAAATTGTCCGGCCAGGCACCCCGGTGGATCTTTGATCAGCCATCAAGCGGGGAACATAATGTTCTAGAAGCGCAAGGGCAAAAAGGCCCCACAAGCAAGGGGAAAAAGAAGTGTCAATTAAGGAGCGGAGCGCTAAATAATTATTTGCATTACAGGGAAGATTAGTATATAATTGACCTAGGGTATATATGAAAAAAGAGTAAAAGGAGGGTCCTAAATGAAGCTAATAATCGCCATCGTTCAGGATGAAGACGCCTCCCGCTTGATATCAAACTTGATGAACGAAGGCTATGGTGTCACAAAACTGGCAACCACAGGCGGGTTCCTTCGCGCGGGCAACACCACGCTTTTGCTCGGCGTTGATGATAATAAGTTTGACGGGGCAATGGGTGTCATCGAAAAGGTCTGCAGGAGCAGAAAACAGATTGCCACTTCGCCGTCGCCCGTTTCGGGAACCACCGGCGTTTATGTGCCTTACCCGATAGAGGTCGTGGTGGGCGGGGCGACCGTATTCGTCATGCAGGTCGAACAGTTTCACAAGTTTTAGCGCGCCCTCATATAAAAGGTCCACCAATGAAATTTTCTGATTTTTACGGGCAATCCTCTCTGGCGAAAGACCTTCAGCTTTCATTTGGCCAGGGAAGGGTTGCCCATGGCTTTTTGTTCACCGGCCCGGAGGGATCCGGCAAAAAAACCCTTGCAGGCATCTGCGCCCGGGCGCTTTTGTGCTCCTCTAAGGGTGCCGAAAAGCCCTGCGGCAGTTGCGGCCCTTGCAAGCGCGCCATGTCCGGCTCTCACCCGGACTATATCGAGGTTCAAACTCAGACCGTTCAGATCGGCATAGAGGCTGTGCGCAGTCTGATACTAACCCTCTGTGAAAAATCTTTTGAGGGCGGGGGCAGGGCGGTATTGATCACCAAACCCATGACCTTTGATGCCCAAAACGCTCTGCTCAAAACCCTGGAGGAACCACCGAGAGGCACAGTTTTCTTCATCACGGCAGAGAACACATCCACGCTTTTGCCCACGGTGATATCAAGGGTGCAGGTGGTGGCCCTCTCCCCGCTGGACGAAAAGACCTGCACTCAGGCTCTGCTGAGCAGGGGTGTTGACCCGCAGAAAGCGCCGCTTTTGGCTCGTCTTTCCGGGGGCATAGTGGGAAAGGCTCTTAAAATGCAGGAAGACACCGATTATTGGCGCACGAGGGAGCTGGCATACGAGTTCGTGGGCCTTTCAAGGGGTTCAGATCTGCCGGGCATATCCGCCAAACTAGTCAAGGCAAAAATTGACGGCAGGGAATTTGTCTCCTGCGTTGAATCTATACTTTCAGATGTAATTCGCTTCCATAGCGGCGCGGAGCGCATCGAAATAGACAAACTGAGTGAAACTGAAAGCATCGCGGCCAGAGTCGGCATCGAAAAGGCAGTTGCCCTTCTTGACTGCGCCGGTCAGGCCCTTCGAATGATAAACAGTTATATTCCGTTGCAGGCGGCGCTGCAGCCGCTTGCGTTCAAACTTTTGGAGGTAACAAACAATGGCAAAAGTGACAGGCGTCCGCTTTAGCAGCGGGGGCAAGATATATTTTTTCGATCCCGGCGACATCGAGTGCGCAGAGGGCGAAAAAGTGATAGTCGAAACCGTTCGGGGAGATGAGATGGGATTTGTGGCCACCGCGCCCCGGGAAATCAGCGAGGACTCAATTGTCGCGCCCCTGAAAAGGGTCGTTCGCGCGGCGACAGGTGCGGACATCGCCCAGTACGATGAAAACAAGCAGTTTGAAAAGGACGCCATGGAAAAGTGCGCCACCAAGATTGAGGAGCACAGTCTTGACATGAAGCTGGTGGACTGCGAATACGCCTTTGACAGATCCAAGCTGATATTCTATTTCACCTCCGGCGGCCGGGTGGACTTTCGTGAACTGGTTAAAGTCCTCGCCCAGATCTTCAAAACCCGCATTGAGCTTCGGCAGATTGGCGTTAGGGACGAGGCAAAGATGTTGGGCGGCATCGGTTCCTGTGGAAATGAAATCTGCTGCTGCCGCTTCCTCAGCGATTTCCAGCCCGTGACCATCCGCATGGCCAGGGACCAAGGGCTTTCCCTTAATCCCACAAAAATCTCCGGTCTTTGCGGCAGGCTCATGTGCTGTCTTAAATATGAGCAGGACAACTACGAATACATGAAGGCCAAAATGCCCAAGGCGGGCAGCATCGTCATCACCCCTGACGGCGAGGGACCCGTTGTGGACATGAACATATTCCGCGAAAAAGTGAAGGTGAACGTGGGCGAGGTCAAAGAATACCACCTGGAAGAGATCAGGCGCAAGTGAATTTTCTTCCATGGCACCATATGAATAAGTGCAATCGCTGAAGGGTTTCCAAAGGGAATTCCTTTGGCAGGAGGGGGTGCGGGGGAGGACAG
>JBNRMR010000193.1:0-6419 GCA_050309705.1 Christensenellales bacterium
AAATGAGCTATACCGCCTGCGATTGGCATTTGGCAAAACCGTGTCGGAGGGAAGTGTCACGCTGAAATTTTTGCCCAGCAATGCCGCTTCCGGGCTCCCCGATGGACTGACCTTTCCCCACGAGCGCTTTTGTCCGTCCTGCTATGAAACCGAAGCGTAAGCCAGCCCCGGTCGAGCGCCTTTCATGACTGCGATATCATCGTCCTCCTTCTCCTGCGCTTCGGGAGATGGGGGGTTTTTTATTTGCCTGCATTTTCCTAGGCCACGGAACCCGCTTATGCTCTTCTCGGGGCATGGCTATGGTTTTCCGCTTAGTTTTTGTTCAGAACTTTCATTATTAGATGCAGAAATTTGTCTTTGCATATTGGCATTCGTCAAAAAATGTGTATAATATTAATATAAGCATCTGATTAGGAGGATAAAATGTCTAAAGAAAACATCACCAACAATAGCTTGCTGGAATTCATAGTTCTGTCGAACATAAAAATGGTTAGGCCTTTGAATGAGAACTTCAAGCCCATGCTCAGCCCCTTGCAGACGAGCGTTGTGCTTCTTTTAAAGATATATGGCCCCATGAGAATGACTCAACTGACGGACAAGCTGATGATGCCTAAGCAGCAGATGACTCAGATTGCCCATCATCTCGAGAGTATAGGCTTTATTTCAAGGAGCATCGACAGGAATGATAGGCGCAGGATCATCGTGGAGCTCACCGAAAAGGCCAACGAATATGCCGACGAGAACATAAGCTCCTACTTTAAAAAATCCTTCCTGGAAAGCAGTGAGCTGACCGCAAAGGAAAAAAGGCTGCTCTCCAACTCCCTTTCGACGATAAACAACATACTGAGCAAAATTCCTGTGGGATAAAAGCCCCTCCGCAAAATTTTCTAGCCGCTCTTTCCTTTTTTGGATAAGGGCGGTTTTCGTATATGCACGATTTTTGCGTCCACACTTGTGTATATCCATAATTTTATCATTATCAGTATACATTCCTGCAAGTTTGGCTAATCAATCGTTGAATTTTTACAAAACCTTTTTTTACTGTAGAAAACTTCCATTTAATGGTAGTATTTTTTGTGTGCAATTATTTTTGACTGTTGAATAAGAGCCGCGAGCAGAAAGGTGTGTGAACAAAATGAGCGTTTTAAAGAGAAAAATGCTTGTCGTCGATGATGCGCATATCGACAGGCAAATTCTGAAAAATATATTCAAGGACGCCTACGATGTTCTTGAAGCACGGGACGGCAACGAAGCTCTGGCGCTGATAAAAGAATGGAATGGCGAGCTTTCCGTAGTTCTTTTGGATCTGCTTATTCCCAGCATGAACGGCTTTGAGCTTTTAAAGAAGTAAAACAGCCTGCGCTTTACAGACAATTTGCCGGTTGTTTTGATCATGAGCGAAAGCGGCGATGAAAAAAAGATCGCCGGGTATAATCTCGGCGTGGCGGACATAATCGCCAAGCCCTTCAGCCCGGAGATCGTTTTACGCAGAGTCAACAATATCTGCGATCTTTACTCCCACAAAAAGGAAATGGCGCGAAGGCTCCATAACCAAAAGGCCATGCTTGAAACCCAGGCGCAATATCTTCGCCAGTCGAATCAGTTTATAATCGACGCACTGAGCACCGTTGTAGAGTTCAGAAACCTTGAATCTGGCGAGCATATAAAGCGGATACGCTCTCTGGTTCGCATAATATTGGAGTCTCTGCGCAAATATTACCCTCTTTCCAGAATGGAAATTGAGGCCATCTCAAGCGCATCAGTCATCCACGATATAGGCAAGATTGCCATACCTGACAACATCCTTCTGAAGCCGGGCAAGCTAACCCCTGAAGAATTTGAGATTATGAAATCCCACACCATACGGGGCTGCGAGATGCTGGGCGCCATTGAAAACATCGATGACAAGGACTATTACGCCTATTGCTACGACATCTGCCGCCACCACCACGAACGCTGGGACGGACGAGGCTATCCGGACGGGCTGAAGGGTGACGAGATATCCGTTTGGGCCCACGCCACAGCCCTTGCAGACACGTATGACGCGTTGACCAGCAAGAGGGTCTACAAGGACGCCATCCCCCACGAGGAGGCCGTCAGGATGATCCTAAGCGGCGAATGCGGCGCCTTCGATCCCAACATGATGGAGCGCTTTGTGGCAATACAGGATGAGCTGTACTAGGCAATCACCGCGCCGGGGCGCAGAGACAGGGACTTCATCTCCCGCTCATAGGCCGCTGCCCCTCTGCCTTATGGCCTCGTAAAAGAGCACGGTGGCTGCGCAGCCCACGTTCAGCGAGGTGGCGGAGGAGTTTTCCGCCCTCGGTATTGTGACCATCAGATCGCACAGCTCCTTATATGCCCTTGAAAGGCCCTCCGTCTCATTTCCGATAAGGAACATGGTGGGCCTTTTAAGATCCACTTCGAAAACCCTTGCCGCCTGGTGCGCAGTGGTTCCCAACACCTGAAAACCCTCATGGGACTCTTTCAGGCCGCCGATATAGTCCAAAAGGGTCTTTCCATCAGCAATTCTTACCACCGGCAGCTTAAAGAAGGAACCCGTGGACGCGGCGATTACCTCCGGGTCATAAAGATCGGCGCTGTGGCCAGTCAATATCAGCCCATGCAGGCCAAGAAAGTCACAGGAGCGAATGACGGTGCCCAGGTTTCCGTGGTTGGATGGCCGGTCGAACAGAGCCAGCAGCGGATTTTCCGGCAGTTTAATCCCCCCGGGTGAATCGGAGCGCATCTTCACTGCGGCAATCAGCTCGGACGCATCATCCTTGCCGCTCAAATCCGCCATGAGAGCGTCAGTCAGCGGGTAGTTTATGTCGGTTTTAGTGGCGCTGATCACATCTTTCGCCCAATCGGAGAGCTTTCTTTCAAAGCTGTAGACCAGCGATGCGATATCCCAGCCATTTTCGATGGCGCTGTTGATGTTGCGCACACCCTCCACAAAGAACTGGCCGTGCCTGTGGCGCTTGTAGCGGTTTGTCTTTAGCACCACCAGACGCTGGTAATCTGCGTTTTTGGAGTATATCCTCTTTTCGGTCATATTCATTCTTATCCTTCCCCAATGCTCACAACCATTATAAATGAAAAAGCGCAAAATAAAAAGGAGCCGGGTTCTTCCGGCTTCTTTTAGGCTCAGTTTGTTCAGACATCGGCGCAGGCCACTAAATTATCCTTACCCATGCCGGCGCACCAAATATTGCTGTCATATTCATAGCAAAAGTCCAGAAACTCCCGGCGCAGAGAAGAATCGTTCATGATATTTACCAGCACTTCGTTTGGTATCGAGCGGGACAATGCCCCCGGGCCCGAGAGGGCAACATTCTTAGCGCCGTATGCTTCCATTTGGCTTTTCAACTCGCCGGGCATGAATGCGTATGTGTGCGGCCACTGCACCTTCCCCTGTTCATGGGCTGCTTTCATGGAATCTAATCCGGCCATCATCTGCGACCGATAGGCTTGTTTTACCTGTGCCATATCCGGCTTATAGGATGAGACTTTGTTTACAGCCACATCGAGCGTCCACTTCACAAAGGGGTCTTCGCTGTCTTTATCCAGGATGTACTGCGCCTTTTGCGCCGGATTAAACAAGTATGGTATCCAACCCATATTGCCGGCAACGCTGAACACAAGCTTTTTCCCCGCTATGCGGATCAAACTCCTTAAGACATCGTATTGATGGGGGTAAGTGTAGGAAATAGGCGCGTCAATCGATAAAACCATATCGAATTCCCTGTCCGCGTAGGCAGTTAAGTCCTCTAACTTCCAATTCACGAAGGTAATATTATCCCCAACTCCCATTTTTTCAGCTTCTTGCTGTGCCTGCTCAAGCATGGGCAGCGAAATATCAAAGTGGGTGACCTTCATCCCCAGAGCTGCCAGCGGAATAGAAAAGCGACCGCTCCCGGCGCCGCCGTCAAACACGGTCTTTACGCCATCCAAACCGGACCTGCTGCACTTTTCTATGTGACTTTTCTGGATAATATCATCGATAAAAGTAAGTTCCCGCAAGCTTTCTTCGATTCCCTTTTGCGGCTGGTTCCAAAAACGCCCGGAAATATCGCATGAATTTATCGCATTATTAACCCTATTTGGAAGTCTTGCAGAGAGCCTCCCACAGTCCGTTCAGGTAGGCGATGCCAAGGGCGCGGTCGTAAAGGCCGTAGCCGGGGCGGCCAACCTCGTCCCATATCATGCGGCCATGGTCGGGGCGGATGTAAACATCCGGGCAGGTATCGTAGACCGCCTTCATGATGGCAAACATGTCCAGGTCGCCGTCGCTTGAAAGGTGGCTTGACTCCCTGAAGCGGCGATAACCCAAGTATTTCACGTTCCTGACATGAAGGCAGGAAATTCTGCCCATCTCGCCAAAGTGGCGAATGGTGGCAGGAATGTCGTTTTCGGGGTTGGAACCCAAAGAGCCGGTGCAAAGGCAGATGGAGTTGGCCTTGGAATCGTTCAGGGCGATTATATCCGCGAAGTTTTCCCTGCTGTGGGCAAGCCTGGGCAGGCCGAATATGGGCCATGCGGGGTCGTCCGGATGGCAGGCCATTCGAACTCCGTGTTCCTCGCAGACGGGTATCACCGCGTCCAGGAAGTATTTCATGTTCCTGCGAAGATCGTCCTGGGTCATATGCTTGTAGTGCTCAAGGGTTTTTTCCAGTATGGACAGGCGCTCAGGCTCCCAACCCGGCATTGAAAACCCGTTGGTGTTGTTGATGGTGTTTTTAACAATATCCAAAGGGCTCATCTCGCCGATTTCCGCCTCATCAAAATAGAGGCTGTTGGAGCCATCCTCGGAAATTTCTCGGGCAAGATTTGTGCGCAGCCAGTCAAAAACCGGCATGAAATTATATATGATAACCTTTACGCCATATTTAGCCAGATTGCGTATGGTCTGCTTATATGCATCAATGTATTTGTCGCGGGTGCTAAGGCCCATCTTTATGTCTTCATGCACGTTCACGCTCTCGATGACCTCACACTCAAGCCCCGCCTCATGCACGCCGTCGATATAGGCCTTAATTTCTTCCTCGGTCCAGACTTCGCCGGCCTGCTTATAGTCTAAAAACCCCATAATTCCCGATGTGCCGGGTATCTGTTTTATGTACTTCAGCTTTATCGGGTCGCTGTCCTTGCCAAACCATCTAAACGTCATCTTCATTAGTATTACCGTCCTTGCAATGTTGTCCGGGGGGAAATATCAGATTATCCCTCCCGGCAAGTCTTTCGCGCCTTATATAATATAGGCGTTGAAAAAAATTGTATTATATTATCTTGCTTATTGCTATTAATTATTGTACAATTTTGATATGTTAAGGAGGGTTTTGCTTTGAATTCCTACAATACTGCTATGAAAGGCGAATTCGCAGTTGAAGTTTGCGGCAACACCCCGGAAATGCCGCAAATGCATTTTCACAACCACTACGAAATCTACATCCAGGACAGCGGCCTTCGCGGCAGCATCGTCAGCATATCCTATTACGATCTTAAACCGCGGGACATTCTGCTGCTGAAGCCAAACCTGCTTCATCAGTCCATAGGCAGTTCTTCGCACACCCGCACCGTAGTTTATTTTACCCATAACTTTCTGAATAAACACTATTCTTTTGAGTTTTGTCAGAGAATCTCTGATTTGTTTGACAAAAAGCACCTGTCACTTTCAAAGGGCGATTACGCAATCGTTTCAGCTTTGGTGCGCGACCTTGTGCAGGAGGACTGCAACGACCCAGAGAACCTGATCTTTGTGAAGCTGGCCCACCTGCTGATGATTCTGGTGAAAAATACCAAGAGCTCAGCCACTGCCGGTGCGCCGGACAACATGTACAAACACAGCTCCATATCCCCAATCGTGGCCTATGTGAACGAGAATTTTTTGCTTATCGACAGCATCGACAATGTGGCAAGCGCGTTTTTCATCAGCCCAAGCCATCTTTGCCGCACATTTAAAAAGTTGACGGGCTACACTATGATGCAGTACATCAACAATCTGAAAATCCAGCTGGCCTGCCATCTTTTGCAGGGAACCCGCAAGACCATAACCGAGATCGCTCTTGACTGTGGCTATAATTCAACCATGTATTTTTGCAAGATATTTAAATCAGCGCTTAAGATTACGCCCTCGGCGTACAGAAAGAAATGAGACAGGAAGAATGATGCCGGCGCTGCCTTAAGCCGACGCGCCTCTCCTCCGACACCGTTTTAAATGAAAAAATCACTGCTCCCAGCTTTTCCAGACATCGGGGCAATGGCCTAAAGTGGCCTTGCGGCCATTACGCACGATTGGCGTTTTTATGAACTGTTGGTTTTCCAATAGCCGTTCTTGCTTGATCTTTTGGTCACTGGTGTAGGCAAGCATGCTTTCCTTATAGCCCTTCGCGTCTTCATCAATTATATTCTTAAGGCCC
>JBNRMR010000194.1:0-14274 GCA_050309705.1 Christensenellales bacterium
GAGCTTATAAAAACAATTAAAAGCGTTGCCCAAAGTGGAGCCGACGCGGTGATACTCCAGGATCTTTTGGTAGCAAATCTGCTTAGGGAATGTTGCCCAGATATTGACATGCATGCCTCCACCCAGATGGCTGTGCACAATGCGGCAGGTCTTCGCGCCCTTAAGGAGCTGGGCTTCTCCAGAGTTGTGCTGGCAAGGGAACTTTCTTTGGACGAGATAAGGGAAATCTGCTCTCTGGGGCTGATGGAGGTGGAGACATTCGTCCACGGCGCGCTTTGCATGAGTGTTTCCGGGGCCTGCTATCTTTCATCAATGTTGGGGGGCAGGAGCGGCAACAGAGGCCTTTGCGCCCAGCCATGCAGGCTCAACTTCCGCGCAGGGGAAAGGGAATATGCCCTTTCTCTGAAGGATATGTCGTATATTGAGCATATGAGGGCGCTGGTGGATGCCGGGGTTAGTTCGTTTAAAATTGAGGGGCGGATGAAGCGTCCTGAATATGTTGCAGCGGCGGTGACTGCCTGCAGAGCGGCCATTGACGGCCAAAAACCCGATATGGAAAGCCTTCGGGCGGTCTTTTCAAGGAGTGGCTTCACCGATGGATACCTTACCGGCAAGCGTGACCTTTCAATGTTCGGCGTGCGCCGAAGAGAGGATGTGGAGGCCTCCGCCTCTGTGCTGGGCGAACTTTCCGGGCTTTACCGCAATGAGCTGAGCCATTTGCCCGTGAACATGGAGCTTGAGGTTTTCCCAGGGTCGCCCGCCATTCTAAATGTCAACGACGGCCATCACAGGGTTTCGCTGGAGGGGGCCGTCCCCTTTGAGGCGCAAAACAGACCAATGGATCTGGAATACGCCAAAAGGAGCCTTGAAAAAACCGGAGGCACTCCCTTCGTCATGGGAGAGCTCAGTGGAAAAATATCTGGCAACGTGATGATGGCCGGCTCTCAGCTTGGCAGTATGCGCAGAGCGGCACTTGAAAAGCTGCTGGAGCTTCGCAGTGAAACAAGACCTCATGCATTTAAAGAACCAGCATTTAAAGTGCAGGGAAAAAGCGCAAACGAAAAGCCAGCGGCCCTTTGGGTCAGGGCGGAAAGCTATGGCCAGATATCTGGCGCGGACATGGATGGCATCGAAAGGGTGATGCTGCCCCTGGGCGAGATAATGGAAAACCCCGAAGCCACAAAGAAGTTGGGTGAAAAGCTTGTGGCGGAACTGCCTGCCCTGATTTTCCCAGATGAAGAAAAGCGCCTGGAGGATGCCATCGGAATCCTTGGAGGCATGGGCGTAAAGGCTGCGCTGGCTGAGAACATCGGCGCGCTGATGCTGAGCAAAGAAGCGGGGCTGGAGGTCATCGGCGGCCATGGGCTGAACATATTGAACACCGCCGCGCTTGAGGAGTACGCCCGCTTGGGTCTTGATTTCGCCACCGTTTCATTTGAGCTGAACGCGAGGGATATCGCCGACCTGGGGGGCGCTGTGCAAAGGGGTGCAATCGGCTATGGCTACCTGCCGCTGATGCGTTTTAGAAGCTGCCCGGTTCAGGGAAGGGGAAATGGCTGCAAGGGCTGCGGTGGTTTTTCCACTTTAACCGACAGGAAGAATGAAGAGTTTCCAGTCATTTGCTCCGGGAGCTATTCCACCATGCTGAACTCTCTGCCCTTGTATGTCTTCGACAGGAAGATGGAGGGCATGGACTTCATGAGCGCCTATTTTACAATTGAAAGCCCTCAGGAATGCGAAAGGATTCTTGCCCTTTGCAAGGAGGGCGCGACGGCTGATTTCAAGCGCACCAGAGGGCTTTACCACAGGGCGCTTAAGTGATCTTTTATGCACTGCTTGGGGAACGACGCAAGGCTCTGCCCTGCACCCGAAAGGGGATGCATCCCCTTTACCCCATATATTAAATGGAGTTTTTTTCGAAAACTTGCGGTACGGTGGGGGCGCCAAGACGAAGGCCCGGATGCTTTCAGGCGGTTTCCCAAATAATCACCCAAAACTCGCCTATGCCCAGCCTTCTCAGCGCTTCAAATCTGTGATTGCCATCATTCAGCTCGTATTTGCCTTCCGAATAATTGATGATCAGCGGGGGCATGTCCCACAGGCCGCCTTGATATCTGCCCATGATCGCTTCGACCCGTGCATTGAAGCCCAGAAAGGGGATCTGATGCTTTATGCCCGCCTCCGGCCCGCAGCATCTTTCAAACAAATCAAGCTTCATCAGCTTGGGCGGGGAATACCTTCTGGGCGCAAGGCTCTGCCCTGCACCCGCAAGGGGACGTATCCCCTTTACCCCTTATAATAAATGGAGTTTTTTTCGAAAACTTGCGGTACGGTGGGGGCGCCAAAAAGAAAAAGCCCGCGGCGAACCGTGGGCTTTGCTTTGTTATAGCTTACTGGGCGGTGATCTCCGTCCAAACGCGCTCCACCTTGGAGAGGTTCTCGCCGATATCGTGGAACCATTCGCAGCGGTCGATGATCTCCTGGGGCGGGTTGAAGGCCTCGACATCGCGGAGCTCCTCGTCGATGATCGCCATGGCGGCTTCGTTGGGGGTTGAATAACCGATGTACTCGCTGTTCTGAGCGGCGATTTCAGGGCGCATCAGGAAGTCGATGAACTTATAGGCGCCTTCCTTGTTCTTTGCGTCACTGGGGATGACGATCCCGTCCACCCAGATGTTGGAGCCTTCCTCGGGCACGGAATAGCGCAGGTTTTCGTTATAGCTCATTGCGTAAACCGCGTCACCCGACCAGGCCATGCCGATGGCGCATTCGTTGTTGATAAGCTTGTCCTTTATGTCGTCCACGCCGTAGGCCATGACGATGCCGCTTCTTTTCTGCTCGATAAGGGCTTCCTTGGCGGCGCTTAAGGCCTCGTCGCTGGTGTCGTTCATGCTGTAGCCCAGCATTTTAAGGGTGACGCCCATTGTGTCGCGGATGGAATCCATCATGACCACCTGGTCCACATACTTGGTGTCCCAAAGCTGGGCCCAGGAGGTGATGTCCTCGCCGGTCATCTCATAGTTATAAAGGACTCCAACTGTTCCCCACATGTAGGGCACGGAGTATTCAAGGCCGGGGTCATAGTCGGATTCGCTAAACCAATCGTAGATATTGCTGAGATTGGGCAGCTTGCTCTTGTCCAGAGGCTCTGCCCTGCCTTCCTTTATCAGGCGCTCGATTATATAGTCCGAGGGCACGACGATGTCATACTGTGCGCCGCCCTTGGCTATCTGTATGTAAAGGTCCTCCATTGTGACGAAGTTGTTGTAGACGACCTTTATGCCCGTCTCGGCCTCAAACTGCTTGATTATATCAAGGTCGATATAATCCTCGGAGTTGTAAACCACGATGGTCTCTCCGCTTCCTCCCGTGCAGCCGGAAAGGGCCAGTGCAAATGCCAGCACGAGTGCAATAGCAATAATTTTTTTCATCAATTGTTTCCTCCATGCATAAAAGATTGTGCGTGGTTATCTATCCGCAAGAGAAGCTCTCTTGTTGACGATCAGCAAAAGCAATATTATAAAGGTGAACATTATGGTGGACAGAGCGTTTATCGTTGGGTTTATGCCACGTCTTGCCATTGAATAAATCATGACGGAAAGGTTCTGCACGTTCCCGCCGGTGAAGTAAGATATGACGAAATCATCCAGCGAAAGCGTGAAGGACAGTAAAAAGCCCGTGAACATGCCCGGAGCGATCTCCGGCAGAACCACCTTTAAAAGAGCCGTGCGGGGCTTTGCGCCCAGGTCCAATGCGGCTTCGTAGGAGTGCTTATTCATCTGCCTGAGCTTCGGCAGAACCGCAAAGACCACATAGGGCAGATCAAACGTGATGTGTGCCAGCAGCATCGTCAAAAACCCAAGCTGAACCTTTGCCGCAAGAAAGAGTATCATAAGGCTTACGCCGGTGACGATCTCCGGGGTGAGCATGGGCAGGTAGGAGACGTTTATCAAAAGCGAGCGGGGAAGTTTGTCGGCGGAGTGTATGCCAATGGCGGCAATGGTGCCTATGACTGTGGCGGCAATGGCAGCGATTATCGCTATGCCCACTGTGACATACAAGGCCTGCATGACCCGCGGGTCTGCAAAAAGCTCGACATACCACTTGAAAGAAAAGCCGCCCCAGCTTGCCCTGGTTCTATTCTCGTTGAAGGAATAGATGATCAGCGTGAATATGGGCAGGTACAAAAACAGCAGTATCAGGTAGAGGTAAAAGCGCTTGAAAAGGATGTTCATTTTCACAGAAGCCCGCCCCCTTCCTTGCCTCCATACTTGTTCATGAAGCCCATGGAAAGCATTATAAGCACCATCATCACCATCGAGAGGGCGGAGCCGAAGTTCCAGTCGCCGGTGATGAGCATCTGGTTTTGGATAAGGTCGCCAAAGAGCCTGATGCCTCCGCCCAGGAGGCTGGAAATCACAAATGTGGTGACTGCCGGCATGAACACCATTATTATGCCCGAAACTATTCCCGGCACCGAAAGGGGTAAAAGCACCTTCACAAAAACGGTGAGGCTGTTGGCGCCCAGGTCCTCCGCGGCCTCGATGAGCCTTCTGTCTATCTTCTTAAGCACTGAATATATCGGAAGTATCATGAAGGGCAGGAAGTTGTAGACCATGCCCATGAGGACGGCGTTGTAGTTGTACAAAAGCCGAACCTCTTGGCCGCCGAAAAACTTGATAACAGAGTTTACGGCGATGGCCACCGGCCCGTTTGATTCCAAAAGCGACATCCAGGCATATGTGCGCAAAAGGAAGTTCATCCACATGGGGATAACAAACAGAACCAGCATAATTCCGGTCTTGTCAACATTTCTGTCAGCCAGGAAGTAGGCGGCGGGGTAACCCAAAAGCAGGCATATGACAGTTGTTATTGCGGCTATGCCAAGGGAGCGGAAAAGCACCATCACATAGACCCGGTCGAAGAAGCGGGCAAAGTTATTCAGAGAGAAAACGCCATTCACCGTGAGGCTGTAGACGATGATTATCCCAAAGGGGATGATTGTGAAAATCAGCATCCAGATGCCGTATGGCGCGGAGTACCATTTGCGGTTCATGTGCCCTCCCCCTTCATCATGATGTGAATATCGTCGGGCAAAATGTTCAGCCCCACTCGGCTTCCGGCCTCGCTCTGGGTGGTGGACTGGACTGTATATATGAAGCCTTCGGTTTCGATGGTCATCTCATAGTGAACGCCCTTGAATATGACTGAGTTCACCATGCCCTTTAACATGCCCTCGCCTTCGCTTGTGAGCTTGATATCCTCCGGGCGGACGACCACGTCCACTGCCACGTCCTCGCCAAAGTCACCATCCACGCAGTCAAAATTGCGGCCGTCGAAGCGGACGAGCCTGTCTCTTATCATGGTTCCGGGCAGTATGTTGCTGTCGCCAATGAAATTGGCCACGAAGGCATTCTCCGGCTCGTTGTATATCTCCACCGGCTTGCCTATCTGCTGGATTCTGCCCTCGTTCATCACCACGATAGTGTCGCTCATGGTGAGGGCCTCCTCTTGATCGTGGGTGACATAAACGAATGTGATGCCAAGCTGCTGCTGCATTGTTTTAAGCTCAAGCTGCATTTCCTTGCGCAGCTTAAGATCCAGCGCGCCCAGGGGCTCGTCCAAAAGCAGCACCTCAGGCCGGTTCACCAGCGCCCTTGCGATGGCCACCCGCTGCTGCTGCCCACCCGAAAGCGATTCTACGTCGCGCTTGGAATAGCCCCTTAGGCCAACCATTTCCAGCATTGCGTCCACTCTGGACTCAATCTCCTTTTGGGGGAGCTTTTTGAGCCGCAGGCCGAAGGCGATGTTCTCAAATACGTTCAGGTGGGGAAATAGGGCATAACGCTGGAACACGGTGTTCACCTTGCGCCTAAAGGGGGGGATTCCGTCCATGTCCTGGCCGCCAAAAAGTATTTTCCCCTTCGTTGGCACTTCAAAGCCGCCGATAAGCCGGAGCGTTGTGGTTTTCCCACAGCCGGAAGGCCCCAGCAGCGTGATAAACTCCTTCTTTCTGATGTAAAGGTCGACCTCCTTCAGCACGTCGGTGCCGTCGTACTGCTTGGACACGCCTATCAAATCTATAATATGTTCTTTTTCAACTATTGACACGCGCTAACACCTCCGAATTCAGCTCTGTTATGTATGTATTAAAAACTGGGGGGAGACGACACCCACAGCACTCTCGCAGGGCCTTTGCCATTGTTATGCAGAAAATGCACATAGTGGGGGTAGATGTAAAAGCTGTCGCCCTTTCTGGCGATATATTTATACTGCCCAAGACAGACCGTTATCTTTCCCTGCAGCACATAACCGAACTCCTCGCCCTCGTGGGGATAATCGATGACCGTGGAGGCGCCGGCCTCGATGTCGATCAATATCGGCTCCATCTCGTTGCGCTGAGCGTTTGGCACCAGCCATGTGATCTTGACGCCCTGGGCCTCATCGTCCTTTTCAAACACATCGTCCGGGGTGAAGACCACCTTGTCCGGCCTGCTGTCGCTAAAAAAAGTGCGAAGGTCGCTGCCCAGGCATTCGAGTATGTCCGTCAGCGTGGCGATGGAGGGCGAGGCCAGATCTCTTTCAAGCTGGGAAAGATAGCCCTTTGAAAGATCGCAGCGGTTGGCCACCTCCTCCAGGGTCAATTCTCTCATGGAGCGCAGGTCCCGCAATTTCTCGCCAATAGTCTTTCCTTCTCCCACCATTCTGCGTCTCCCCCCCTCTTTGTAAAAGTTAAGTATAATTAAACATGATGTTTGATATTATCAAACATGCGAATAATATTTAAGCACAACAAAGGCTCAATGTCAATATGTTCAAAGAATTTTTTTGGCAAAAAAACGGCGCTTTTTCAAGTTCGCCGTTTTTCTTTTTATTGATTTATATTTTTGTAAATAATAACAGATAAAATGCTCATGCTATAAAAACCATATAGATATCCCCGGCGGTTTTTCTGCTCAGCGAAATCTGCGCCCTCTTTGTTTTTATCCACACACCGCCAGGGCCTGCATCGCTGATGACCTCCACAATGGCGCCATGGTAAATGCCCATTTTCTTCAGCATTTTCCTGCGCCTGAGCCCGGCCCTAATGAACAACACCCGGCCCCTTTTGCCAAGCTTGGCGTTTATCAAAGCGACCATGCCTCCGCCTCCTTTGCGCTGATTTCAAACTGCCCGCTTTAGACAATATTCGCGCGGAGATGGCGTTATTACATCGTGCCTGGCCCTTGTTTATTTAGCCTTCTTTTCCTGTGCGGGGGGTGAGAGCATGTCCAGCAGCCTTTCGCAGGCCAGCTTGCTCACATAGCTTTCCACAGCCAGCTTCATGGCTGCTTCGGTAAGCTTCTCCCGGGAAAGTTCGCCAGGGATCACGCCGGCGGTGTCGTTCATCTCCTCGTCCAGAGCGCTGGCAAACCGACGATAGAATTCCTCCGCAGTGGCATTGTCCGCAAGCTGGCTTATCAAAAAGCCGGTATCCTTCACCGAGAGAACCTGTTTTAGCATCGATATCACCGTCAGATAGGCCAGATGCTCCTTAGAGTATTTCTTTCCGTTTGCCCTGGGCAAAAGCCCCTCCTTTATATAGTTGTTCACCATGGAGGAAGTGAGTCTTTCTTCCTTTCGGGAAACGCCGTATTGCCTGGGCATGTAGGTCAGAACCTGATCCATGTAAAGCTCCAGGTCCGGCAGAGAGTCCCAGGGAGCCGGCCGCTGCTGGGTCAACAGTTCGCGCAGTTGTTCCAAGTTTTCCACTGCAAAAATCACCTCCGTTTAGTCTGGATAAAAATATTATAACGGCGTTTCAAAATATTGTCAATTACTATTGACAGGGGCGGCGCTGCGTGATATAGTTTTAATAATTACATAACACGGTTAAGGGAGGCGGGTCACATGAAGTCGTTGTGCATATTGGGCGATTCCATTGGCAGGGGAGTGGTTTTGGATGAGGACAGCGGTAAATACACCGTTATCACAGAGAGGTTTTCATCCCTTTTGGCGCCGCGAATAGGCGCGAGGATCAAAAACCATGCGGCTTTTGGCAGCACCATCGAAAGAGGGCTGAAGATCACCGACAGGCATATGTGCGAAATGGGCTCTTTCAGCGCGGTTTTGCTGGAATTTGGCGGCAACGACTGCGACTTTGACTGGGCGGCCATCGCCAGTGCGCCAAAGGAAAGCCATCAGCCCAAAACGCCCCTTAAGCTGTTTGAGGAAAAATATCTGGAGTTGATACAGGCGGTCAAACAGGCGGGGGGAAGGCCTCTTTTGATGAACCTGCCGCCCATTGATCCCATTAAGTATTTTGATAGAATAAGCAAGGGTCTAAACGCCGAGGCGATACTGGAATGGCTGGGGGATAAGGCGCGCATATACCGCTGGCATGAGATGTACAGCATTGCAGTTCAGCGGGTGGCAAAGCTGACCGCCACGCCGATTATCGATATTCGCACCGATTTTCTCAGCCGCAAGGACTGCCCGGAGCTGATCTGTTCCGACGGCATACACCCTAACGCAATGGGCCACCGGCAGATGGCAGACACCCTGGCGGATTTCTTCGCAGGGTTCTTCCAGAGCGGAAGCTGCGTTCCCGTGTGATGCGAATAAGCGGAGCAAACAAAGGTAAACAAAGGCGGAAGGCCCCTGGCTTTTCCGTCTTTTGATTTATTTGGACATATTTATGCAGCATTGGCGCTTTTTGGATTGACTGGCGGCCCCCAAATGGGGTACTATTGATGTATACAGAAATTGGGGTGAAAACAGTCATATGGAAAACGAACGCTTTTCGCTTATAGAGGTTTTTGACAACGATATGTGGGTGCCTAAAAGCCCGGTGGAGGTGCTTCAGGGTGCGCTGATAATGGACAGCCTGGTGGGGCAACATTGCTTGCAGCTGTCGCTCCTTTCCTCAACGGACAAGCGCATATCCAGCGTATATTTGGACATCTTCTGCTACGACGATCAGGGCGAACCCATATTCGAGGAGCCCGTCAGCGTTATATATAAAGAGCTTCGCAATTCGAAGGGCATCGCTTTTGGAGAGGACGAAACCCACTATCTGCGCTCGGGCAGAGTGGCAAGCGTCAAGTGCTTCGTGACGCGGGTGGTCTATGGTGACGGCAAGGTTTGGCGAAGCCAGGAAGAGCCGGTGCAGATAAGCGCCCACGACTTTGACGAGCTGGGGGACGAGCTTAAGGCCATATTTAACGAGATACTGAAGAACAGCTTCTATTCGAGCATAGACACCGAATATAAGTTTTTGCCCCGCCAGGACGAGCATTTCTGGGTCTGCACCTGCGGCAGGGCCAACGAGAACGAAAGCTCATCCTGCCAGCGTTGCAGCATGAACCGCACATGGATAATGCAGAACCTGAACATTATGCACCTGCGTCATATTCTGGACGAGCGGGTGAACAAGGCTCGCCGCGAGGCGGAGGATGAGCGCCAGAAGGCCGCCGCAGCCAAGCAAGCGCAGGAGGCCATTGCCCAGATGCAGACAGCCGCCGGCGACGAGGACGATATCAAGACGGCAGAGCTGGTCGCACAGCCTGAAGTCGAGGCTGGCGGTGAAACCCAGGCCATTATCGACGAGTTTGAAGTCAGCGAAAAGCCGCCGATCCTCAGGTACATTATCCTGGGCGTATTGGGCGTTGCCTTGATAGGCACAGGTATTTTGATATACCTGCTGGCAACTAACAGAATTAACTTCGGCTAAAAGGGGCAAAATTGAAGGCGGATTTGCTTATAAGGGCGTTGACGTCAGAGGAGTGCCCCTGCCTTTTGAAGGATTTTGACCGCTATCAGGAGATAGAAAAGACCTGGGTGAATCAGGGCGGCCGGTGGGTCTTGGAAGAAAACCGCTTTGTTCAGCAGTGGGATGAGGCCCGTAAAGAAAGCGTGGCGCGGGGTCTTTCAATATGCGTTGAAGGCGGGGGTTTTGCCCTAGGAGCATTTGCTTTTGGCCGCTTGCTGGGCTTTGCTTCGGTATCGAATATGCGCTTTGGCGGAAACATGGAATATGTCCAGCTTGAGCAGCTTCAGGTCTCAAACGGGTTCAGGGGCAAGGGCATCGGAAGAAGGCTCTTTGATGAGGCCTGCGTGTGCGCAAGGCTTTTGGGTGCGGAAAAGCTCTACATATCGGCGCATCCTTCGCGGGAAACCCAGGCTTTTTACATGGCTGTGGGCTGCGTGGACGCGAAGGAGATAGACAAAGCGCTGTTTGAAGCGGAGCCTTTTGACTGCCATTTGGAATATATTCTTTAGAGCAAAAAGAAAAGCCGCGAGGGAAAAACCCCGCGGTTTTTTATGTTCAGTGCTGTTGTGGCTTTCTTCCCAGCCCACCGAAAAAGCGGAAGGTCATGGGCCAAAGGCCCGCGCCCACAAAGGACAGGAGAAAATAGCGCAGGGTGTCGGCAAAGAAATGACCGCCCATCAGGCTGTAAAGGGGCGCCTTCAGAAAGATTTGAATGAAAAGCACTATGGGAAGGCCCATCGCGACCTTCAACACCTGCGCCCACCAGGCCGCTTCCGTCCGGTACTTTGTGTGAGTTATGTCCAAAATCCAGGCGGAGCCAACCCCGGCTGTAGTGCCGACGATGGTGTAGGCATTTTTTAGCGCGTGCTGGTCAAACTCGGCGATATTCCTTTCACTGGGAACTTGGAATGTGACAAGAGCCCAAAATGCGAGCGAAAATGCGAAGGCTGAAAGTGCCACCACCCAAATTCCCTTCTCGGATTGCTCTGCCCTTTCAATCAGGGGGTTCAGCAGAAACACGCAAAGGGCGCCTGTTATCAGCGAAACGCCAACATCCAAGGGAGTGTGGACGCCAAGATACATCCGCGAGAACGCAGTAAGGGCTATCAGCGCAAGGCAAACCGCCCAGACGGCGGCTCTTCGGCGGCTTTCATTCTTGCGAAGGGCAAGCGTGAGCAGCAGAACGGTGGCAGACTGGGTGTGCCCGCTGGGGAATGAGTAACCGCTGGCGGCTGCCCTTGCCGCTTCCACGATGGAAAAGCCTGGATCGCTGACCCAGGGCCGCGGCACAAGGAAAAGGGCCTTCAGCAGTTGGTTCAGAGTGCTGCCGATCATGCCGAAAAAGTACAGCCTGTAGCCCCATTTTTTGTCCACGCACCAAAGCAGCAAGAGAACGGCGGCAAGATAGGCGTACTCATCCCCCAGATATGTGACAATCCCCATGACGCCATCCCAAAAGGGAGTGCGGAGGCCCTCAAGAAATTTCAAAAAACCCAAATGATCTCCCCCTATAACTTAAGGAAAGCAAAGAAGCGGATGCGGCATCAGTCCAGCTGGGCCACAACCCGCACGGGAAATGACTCCAGCCCCAATACGGCTATGGGAAATGCGTAGACCTTAAACCTTTCTGCCGGCAATGCGCTTAAGTTTGCCACGTTTTCGATCAGCGGAATATCCCTTGAAAGAAGGGCCATGTGGTTGACATGATCTTCGCTTCCGGGGATTTCAACGCCGCCCGCGTCCACACCCATCATCTTCATGCCCGAATTGGCAAGAAAATCTATCGCCTCAGTGGTGAAATAGGGACTTTGGGCGTATTCGTCCGTTCCATAATAGTCGGCATAGCCAAGATTGCATAGGACTATATCACCCTTTCTGATTCCCCCTGCCTTTTCCGCTGCGGACTTAACCGTCTCTTTGGAGATTGCGCTTTTTTTCGGCAGGCCGCGAAGATCCAGCAAAATGGCATCTCCACAGAGGGTTTCAAGGGGCAGGGCGGCCAGGTCCTTGCCGGAGGGCAATATGTGGTAGGGCGCTTCGATATGGGTGGAAATATGGGACACCATGCTGATGTTGCTCATGATATACCACTGGTCCTCAAGGCGCACAACATTGGGGTTAACGGTTTCCGCGCCTATCTGGTCGATGGAAAACTTGCGTTGGACGGCTCCGGGGTCTATCACATGGGTGAGATCGATATATTTGGCCATCTGCTCACTTCCTTTCTCAAATTGGGCTCGTCGGGTTTCAGCTTAAAAGCGGTTTATACGAAAACACACCAGCGGACGCCGTATCTATCGACCAAGTCAAACATAAGCGGACTAAACGGACAAGGGCCTGGCGGACAAATGATCACGGCATTTTCTTTAAGCGCCTCATATGCCATTTGGACAGGCAACTCTTTTCCCTTTCCAAAATGCAGGCAAAACTGCATTGTGTTTCCGGTAACCGTTTCTTCGTCTTTGGCGGCTTCGGATATTGCCAATATCTGCCCGTACACATCAAGCTCGGCATGCATGAATGTGCCGTTCGGATAAGGATAGCTTATAACCATTCCGGCATCAAAAGCTTTTTGATATAACGCAGCAGCTTTATGGCTTTCCCTCACATAAACTTGCAGCATTGACCTTTGCGTAATCACCGCGTCCTTCTGATATAAACTTTCTCAGCAAGCAGCTCGCAGTGCCTTAAAAGCCTTCCTCCTTAAGGAAGCGGGCGGCTTCATCGGGCCAGTGAACGGCCTGAAAGTTCTCGGGATGGATTCCATCCCTTGCGGTTCCAAGGCCGATGCCATGGCCGCCGTAGGGGTAAATATGCAGCGCGCAGGTGACGCCTTCCTCTATGAGGGCTGAAGCCATGTTCAGCGAGTTGGAGGGATGGACGCTCTTGTCCTGGGCAGTGTGCCAAAGGAAGAAGGGCGGCGTTTGGGCGGACAC
The DNA here is from genome assembly GCA_050309705.1 of Christensenellales bacterium. Lineage (GTDB taxonomy): Bacteria > Bacillota > Clostridia > Christensenellales > UBA1750 > JBNRMR01. The sequence goes on from JBNRMR010000194.1 coordinate 12,688, forward strand.
GTTCAGTTCGGGTGAAAGAAGGCTGAGAAGATCCTCGCCGGGGTTTTCGCCCAGTAGGTTTTTGCGCGAGCCCTGATGGGGGTTTGCCAGCAGGCTGACCACGCCATAGGCTATCACCGCCGCGTCAGGACGGGATGATATCCTCTCCACAGGGTCGTCCGATGCGGAATCGCCATGGTCAAACACCGTGGCGCAGGATGCCGCCAGATGCCCGCCGGCGGAAAAGCCCATAACCGCAATTTTTTCGTCATTAACGCCAAGGCTTTTGCCCAAATGGCGCATCGTTCTTATGGCGCGCTTAAGGTCAAGGTGCATGGCGGGGTATTTATATGGAGCGACCCTGTAGCTTAGAATCACGGCGTGAAGGCCCAGGCTATTCAGCTTTTCTGCGACCAGCTCGCCCTCGTGGTAGGCCCTGTTGGTATAGCCGCCCCCCGCGCAGACGATCACCACACCAGCCTCAGGTCTATCCTTCAGCAGATATGGAAAGAGCATGGGCTCATCCTGCCCGAGGGCTTCGTCAAACAGCGGCGTTTCGCCCTGGGGCCACAGGCGGATGGGATCGCCAAGGGCACGGTTATAATGATCCGGAAATCTCTTTTCCATGTTTATTCCTCCGCATTATCTAAATATATTCAATTATGTCGCTCAGGCGCGGCAAAACGATGTCCGGCACGAAGGGTGTGGTCTTTAAGTCCTCCTCTTTGGCTTCGCCTGTCATCACCAGAAGTGAAAGCATGCCGAAGTTAAGGCCGGTGGCGATATCTGTGTAAAGCCTATCGCCAACCATGCAGGTTTCCTCCGCCTTTGAGCCCGTCCTTGAAAGGGCCGCCTCGACTATATGCCTGTTTGGCTTGCCGATTATCGCGTCGGGCTTCCTGCCTGTGGATGCCTCCACGAAGGCAATGACAGCGCCGATGTCCGGCTCAAAGCCGCTTTCGCTGTCCACCGGGCAGTTGAAGTCAGGATGGGTGGCGATGTAGGGCAGCCCTGCGCGCACATAGTCGCAAAGGACGCACATTTTTTTGTATGTGAAGGTGGTGTCATAGCCGATGCAGACTGCCTTGGCGCCTTCATCCACTATGTTAAGACCGCTTCCGAGCATTTCTTCTTTAAGGCTTTCGTTACCCAGGAGAAATATTGGGGTTTGCCCAAATTCTTTTTTAAGGTACATGGCGGTTGCCTGGCCGGAGGTCAGCACTCTGTCTGTTTCAAGGCCCATTCGCCTTAGCTTTTCGATGTAGTGGCTGCCGCTTTTGGAGGAGTTGTTTGTCAGGAAAAGATAGTCGATGCCCTTTTGTTCCAGTGCGCGGATAAAGTTAAGAGAACCTTCCAGGAGCCTTTCACCCAGGTAGAAGGTGCCGTCCATATCCAAAAGAAAACAACGTATGTTCTTGAGGCTGGAAAGCCTGCCGCTGCTGTTTTGAGTCATATTTCCTCCAGAGTTTGTTGATATTTTGCAGAAGGAATTTGTATTATTATCCAAGACATATTGTATCACAGCGCGAAGGCAGGTGTCAAAATGCAAAAGGGAAAGACTCTTTCCTGCGGGCAGCGACTTGGGGAGAACAGGCACCGGTGCGGGAG
>JBNRMR010000195.1:0-22495 GCA_050309705.1 Christensenellales bacterium
ATGTTGCGCCTAAGGCTGTTGCTTGATGTCAACCAAGCTGAGTAGTAGGTTTCCCCGGCGCTGCCCCGGATGCGCAGCCGGAAGCGCCGATAGACGCCCGGCGTCGCGGAAGGGTTGACGCTCAGGCTGCCGCTGGTGGCAGTGCTGCTGAGGACAGAGAGCGCCGTCCAAGCGCCCCAGGAGGCGGTGTCCGTCGAATCGCTGTACTGGATTTCATAGGCCGTGATGGTGTTGCCGGCGCCATTGGAAGCGCCGCTCCATGACAGCGTTACCGCGCCTTCGGATAGTGTCGCGCTTAGCGAGAACACGGTGGGCAGGCCGCAGGGCGTGACGGAGCAGAGGATGCTGGCGCTGGTCTTGACTGCGGAAGCCACATTCAGCGCGTCAATGGTCGTGATGCCAAACTGCGTGTAGGTACCGATCACCCGTGTCACGGTGGGCGTGTACGTCCCGCTGCCTGCGGTCAGCGACAGGGTGGTCAGAGTCGTCCATCCGCTCCAGGTCGCGTTATCCGTCGAGGTGCGGCTGGTGATGGTATAACCCTTGATGGCGCTGGTGCCGCCGGAAGCGCCGCTCCAGGCCAGGGAGATCTGTTCGGTGCTGTACACGGCGGGCGTGGCCGTGAGCGTTGTGGGCGCTGCGGGCTGGGTGTTCCTGCGTACGGAATTCCCGGATATCTTCCAGCCGGAGTAGTAGCTGGCTCCGGCCGCGCCGCGTGTGCGCACTTGAAAGCGCCGGTAGTTTCCTCGTGTACCGGGCGGAGCGACAGACACGCTCCCGCTCGTGGCGCTGGTCGTGACGGTGGTCAGCGCCGTCCATGTACCCCAGCTGCTGCCATTGGTAGAATCGCTGTACTGGATTTCATAGGAGGAGATGGCGTTGTTGATGCCGCCAGACGCCCCGCTCCAGGACAGGGTGACATTGCCCTCCGCCAATGTGCTGTTCACGGAGCAAGCGGTGGGCGCTCCACAGGCTGTGGTGTTGAGGGTGTAGTTTAGCGTCAACGTGCCGCTCAAGCCGTCCCGGATGTTCAGCAGGTTGCCGCTGCCGGAGTTTGAGCGCCTGACGGTGAAGGTGATGGTGCCGCTTCCGGCGGTCAAAAGCCCGGCGGAGTAGGCGGTCAGCGCGACCGTCTCTGCGTGCACGCTTGAGTTGGAGGCAAAGTTGGCGGTCGTACCGGAGCCTGAACCCAGCGTAAAGGTCAGGTAGCAGTAGCCCGAGTAGGTCTTCATGCTGCTGAGGTACAAAGAAGCACACTGCCCAGAGCCAGAAAGACGATGTGGCAGCCGCAGGGCACATCGCCTACATTGTCCACGGTGATGATCTGGCTGGGCTGGCGCAAGGCGAACATGAGCCCGCCCTCCGGTATCTCCAGCGGAAAAGTGAGCAAGGGTGACCACATGGCCAGCTCCTCCCGGATTTCATCCATCGCTTCAAAGAAGGGCGAAGGGCAGAGCAGGCTGACGAAGAAATTAGGCGCACGCTCACGGATGGAAGCGGAAAAGCCCGCCTCTTCCACCACGCAGGCGATCTGACGCTCCCTATAGACCAGCAGGCCTTGCTGCTTGGGCGTGAAGACGCGGAGGAAACGCTTGCGCAGCGCGTAGGCCTCGTCCACGGTGCCGGCAACGACCGTGCCTTCCAGGGTGATGTCCCGCATATCCATAGCGGAGGAGATGAAAAAAGCACCGTCCTGATCCGGCGCCTTAAAGGTGTTCACGCTTTGCCGCACCCGGCCGGTGCCATCTATGCGAGTCAGGAAGTAGGGGCGCGACTGCCGGAGGCTGAGGCGCTCGCCGCTTGCGTTGATGTATGTCAGTTCCACGTTGAGACCTCCTTAGTATTCCAGGGCCAGCTTGTTTGTCATAAAAAGTCCTCCGATTTTCGATTCCTCGAAACGGAAGACTCTGGGTGCTGCCGAAAAATGGGTATAGGAAACCGACCGCAGTCCTAACGGAGTTCTCCGTTTCGGATTGCAGCAAACCCGCTCAAAAGGCAGCTACAGTATTAACTTGTCCGCCATTTACCGTTGAGCCACCGTTGATCAGTCGATGCAGTTTATGGCGGTTGCTTGTTTGAATGTCCTTTTCGCCGGATAAATGTCCTTTGAAGTTGTATAATATCCATATCTCAAACAAAGGATTTGACAAACGGACAGTTTTGTGGTATAATATATGTGCATCTCTGTAACCACAAGGAGGGCTGTCCCAAATGCCACTTAAATTATATAAAATCAGTTTTTTAATCTGGGGATGGTTTGGTACTGCGTGGTACAGCATGGTACAAGTCACAAGAAAGGAGTTGCATCATGGAATTTAAGGATTTCTTCTCTACACTCAAAAACCGAATATCCGATGGTTATGATGTACCGCACTTCTTTCGTGATCTGTTTGCCATGATTACAGATGTCCCCGAAGAAGAATGGGGTACGCCGCAGGACCCTGCGACAAAGAAAACCAATGATGCATCACTGCGGAGTTATGCGAAAAGAACGATTCCAAAGAAATTTGCACAGCAGATTGTTTATCGGCTTTCAACAGAAAACTATATTGAGAGCCTGAATAGTCGACCGTTTGAAACGAGGGCGCTTTTGGTAGATGATTTTTCTGCCTACGATGCGGAAATCAACGGAGAGAATGTTTCACAGAAAACTGCAACATGGTTCGTGGAAATTATCCGCAACGCTGCCGGTCTTGCACCGAAAACCGCCTTGGTACAGCAAAAGCAACAGCAGATTGCCAGCGATCTCAAATCCAAATTTGGAGCCTATCTGCTGAATGAGGTTGGACACTATTGTCCGTTTCCCGGTTGCGGACGCCCCCTCACAAAAACCAATGCTGGCAAAGCAATCGATTCGTATGAAGTGGCGCTTATCGATAGAGAAAAAGCACCAGAAATATCAAATCTTCTGGCGCTTTGTCCGCAATGCTATGCTACATATTCACTTGATGACAGCAAAAAAATCCGCAAAGAATTGCAGGGAGTCAAAAAGGTTCTTGAGGGACACAGCCACAGCGTGAATCTTCTTGATGACCTCCCCCTGGAGCGAGGGATTATCGGTGTTATTGGAAAAATAAAAAAGCTCAAGGAGAAAGACCTCGCTGAGGCATCCCTTGAGCCGAAGGAAATCAAGCAGAAATTGAACCCTTCCGATAATTTTGTACTTTACAGTCAGGTGAATTATTTTGTCATGACCTATTTCGTGCGCATCCGTGAAATCATGATAAACCTCGATAAACGCGGCGAAATCGATTATGACGAGGTGCAGGATCAGATGCACGCTATTTACAAAAGATTAAAGAAAGCCAAGAAATCGAATGTGGAAATTTTCAATGAGATCGTAGGCAAGATACACAGAGTAACTCTCCAGGAGGACACCTACTGTCAAATTGTCGTTTCCTATTTCATTCAGAGCTGTGAGGTGTTCGATGCAATTACCTAACAAACTGTATTCATATAAAAACAGCACACTGGCACTGATTCCTATTGTGCTGAAGGAAATCCAGGAACGACCCATGCCTGTATATGAACTGTTCAACAAGGTAAAACCGTTTCTGAACGAAGCAACGGATTTTTTGTCCGTTATGGATTGCCTGTATGCACTGCAGGCCGCAGACATAAATGATGAAGGAGAGGTGTTCTTATGCTTACAAAGATGAGTTCGCCCGCGTTTAAAATTCAGGGTAAAGAACGTCCGCCTATTGAGTTTAAAGTATGATTTTGTGTCCAATCTCGTCGGTGGCATCAAAAAATACGAAGAAAACCTGGCAAAGATTCGTGATCTGGAGATCCAACTTGGCTCTTTAACGGAAGAGGCAGAAAAGGGGCATACAGAGGAAGAAATCGAAAAGAACAAACTGAAAGCAGAGTTGGTTACCCAAAAGTATAATTTGGAAACCGCTATTCAGGCGAAGGAAAGAAAACTGCGTCTGATTGATATGAGCCTGGAATATGGTCTGTACCCCACTGAAGCAGATATGTCCGCACTACAGGAGTTTTTCCCCGGTGTTAATCTGAGAAAGTTGTATGAGCTTGAAAAATACCACCAAAAATTGGCTCAGATTCTGGATGGGCAGTTTGCTTCTGAACGGTCTGCTATTGTGGCCGAAATTGAGGTCTTGCAGACTCAGCTTCAGGTAATTAGAAACCAGATCCGGCAGCTCGGATTTGTGGGCAATATTTCTAAAGAGTTTTTGGACAGACATTCCGAACTGAAAGCGGAAATCGATGCACTGAAAACACAGAATCGAGCATTCCTTACCCAGAAAGAATTGCAGGATGCAAAAGCGAAAGCTGAAGAAGCACTTCGCCGTAGTATAGAGGGAATTCTCGCGGAAATTGAAGAGACCTTGAATGCGAAAATGAAGGAATTCAACGATACGCTCTTCAAAACGCACAGAAAGCCCCCTCACATCAAATTTAACAAGCACGATAGCTATAAATTTGAAACGCCGGATGACACAGGCACAGGCTCGAACTATAAAGGAATGATCGTGTACGATCTTGCGGTATTGTTTACCACGGCTCTCCCGGCTCTGGCCCACGATTCGCTCGTCTTTAAGAATTTGGAAAAAGATGTCGAGGACGGAATCATGCGAATTTACGCTTCGCCCCAGAAGCAGGTATTTATTGCCTATGATAAACAGGGCGATTGTCGACCAGATACCCAACGGATTCTATATGACAACTGCGTTCTGCAACTGTCGGATAATAACTGTGAACTTTATGGTAGGTCTTGGAACAAAGAGGAGCAGAAATAATATGAAGATGAGTTATAACAGACTATGGAAACTGTTAATTGACAAAGGAATGAAAAAGTCCGCTCTCCGGCAGGAGGCGGGAATTAGTTCCTCCTCGCTTGCAAAATTGGGCAAAGGCGAAAATGTCACTACCGATGTGATTCTGAAAATCTGTGCTGCCCTGGAGTGCAAAGTCGAGGATATTATGGAAGCAGTCATGGATGAGGATCAATCTAATGGAATTACTCAGGAATAAGTTCGTTTTTAGTGGCCACATATTTATTACCGCTGAAAGTCTCTTATACCATGTTGACTAGAATTGAGAATATGAATAGCATGAGGATAGACTCTTGCTTGACAAATAAGGAGGATTCAATAATGAGCGCTCATGAATCTGTATTTTTAAATTTAACACCAGACACCAAAGTGTTAATTGCACTTACACATACACACATACAGCCATTGGATGCTTTATGCGAACTTATCGATAATGCGATTGACTCGTTTTCGGCTGCAAAACTTCAAGGTACCCCGGTAAAGAACCCCGTGGTGAGAATTGATTTACCTAAACTTTCGGATATTGAAAGCGGACAAGGGCTTGTGAGAGTGTCTGATAATGGCCCAGGGTTGTCTGTTGAGAATGCAGAAAAAGCGCTGCGCGCTGGTTTTTCTGGAAATAACCCTTATGATACACTTGGCTTATTTGGAATGGGTTTCAATATTTCAACTGGGAAAATGGGTAGTGCAACTCGCTTTTTCTCTGCTCGTACCGAAGAAGAAACGGCGATTGAAGTGACGATAGATCTGAACAAGATTAACCAGTCTAAAAATTATAAGGTTGAAGCTTATCGTGTTCCAAAGGGAACGATGGATCATGGTACTGTAATCGAAATATCTGACTGGTGGCCAAATGGTAATGCAAATAGAGGTTTTATAAAAACCCTTGTTTCTTATGGTGGCAAGAAAATACGGGAGGAGCTTGGCCGCAGATATGCAACAATCCTGCTCCAAAAGGAAATTAAGATTATCATCAATGAAGTGGAATGCGTTGCGTTTGAACACTGCGTTTGGGATGATAGCAGATATGTAGAGAGAAAGAAGCACGGAAAGATTCCTGCTGTTTATCGTTTCGATACAGTAGTTTATACTCAAAAAAAGTGTAGTAAGTGTACTACCACTCTTGAATCCTATCAAACGAGTTGCCCTGCGTGCGGATCTTACGAGGTAAGAACAATCGAAGAGCGCATACGTGGTTGGGTAGGAATTCAGCGTTTTGATGACCTTTCTGAGTTTGGTATCGATTTAATTAGAAATGGCCGTGCAATCCGTATTTCTGAAAAGAGTGCATTCTTTGAGTATGTGGATGAATTCCAAAAGATTTTGAAGGATTATCCTATTGACAGTAACTTCGGTCGTATTGTTGGTGAAGTCCACCTTAACCATGTCCCTGTAGATTTTATGAAGCAGGACTTCCAACGTAGCAGCCCTGAGTGGCATCGAGCTATTACTTTCTTGCGCGGTAATAGTTCTTTACAGCCTCTCCAGCCAGGCGCCGAAAATAATGAATCACCTATTTTTAAATTGTTCCAAGGCTATAGAAAGGTGAAAACTCCCGGAAAAACCGATATGTATATGGGAAAATGGGATCCCGTTAAAGAGGAACCTGCGCGAATTAGTAGGGACGTTGAAAAGGAATTTTACGAGAGATTTAAAAAGCATGAACCGGGTTATTACGATGACTCAGAATGGTGGAAAAAGGTTGAGGAAGCCGACAAAAAACCTATAAAAAAATTGCCGCTATGTCCAGAATGCGGATGCCAAAATCTTGAAGAGGCTGAGGTTTGTGTTGGCTGCCAGGCGGTTCTAAAAGGCAAAAAGTGCATAGCCTGTGGTGAATATATTCCTGCTTCTGCTAAAAACTGTCCAAAATGTGGAAATATCCAGGCACCCGAAATCGTGAAACCGTGGACGTGCAAAGTTTGCAACACGAAGAACAATGCGATTTTGACAAGTTGCTCTAATTGCGGATGCTCAAGAGACGAGGAAAACTTCTTGTCCTACGAGTATCTGTTAAAGCATTCCGAAAAAGATGATACACTTTCGATTATTGGGTGTACGGTGACTTTGGCAAATGGTCAAACAAGCACACCGTTGAATGTCGCCGTTTATGTGACAAACCAAGCAATCAAGTCTAATCTTGATGATAGACCAATCCCTCTCTTTGCCGAGAAAAAAGCCTTGGATGAAGTTGCAATTTTTGTCGATAAGTCTCATCGTATGTTCAAAAGTTGCAAAATCAAGGTTGAGCAACTTATTGCAGGGACCGTGGCTGAACACATTTTTATCTTAAATAAATCTGTGGGCAACACTGCTGGAAAACATACTGTACCGTATTTATCATGGCAAATCATTGAAAAATACTGGGCGGATAAACTTGAGGATAATGGAGAAGAACTTGTCTATGCCATCAAGTCTATTGAGACAAGCATAAAGGAACATCTTGTAATATCACATGGCGGGCTCTTGGAGCAATATTACGATTTGCTGACAAATGAGCAAACAAAGGCTATGGTAAATGAAATGATTAATGCAGGAATTGATATTTCTTCAGGTATGTCTGAACTCAAAACGAATGGATTGTTTGTAAAATATGCGCCCTTGTCGTTTGTTGTTTCTTTGTTTAGTCTGAAGCCCGAATTATTCTTTGATGGATATGTTTGGAGCGAACCGTACACCAAAATTGATGTTCCTACAGATATAGTTGGATTTATGCAGGAACGAACCAAAACACTCTACAAAAGCTGTTTGGACGACTTGATGTATTATGTTAACTATAAGAATCAGACCGATTTTGTGATCCAGAAAACGAAATTGGCTATACAGCTTTTGAAGCAGAAGGTGGCGGAATAATGTTTGTAGATGCAGAAGTAATTAGAAGCAGTTCTTGGCAATGTTTCGAGCGCCTAATATGTAGACTTGTGCTTGCCGAAGGATTTTCAAGCGCCAGGGTTGTTGGACAGAGTAACGACCATGGGGCTGATGTCATTGCATCAAGAAATGGAACGAGATGGGTTTTGCAGGCTAAGTACTGGAATAGGCCTGTAGGTGTAGATGTCATCGATGAGACTTTGAGAGCGGCACAAACCTACAATGCGAAGATTCCTGTTATTGTTGCGAAGAGCGGTTTTGATGCAAAGGCTCAAGAACATCAACGTAATTTGCTTGCAAATGGCATACCTTTACAGCTGTGGGATGTAAATACACTGATTGCAAGAGCAGAAAGATTGAGTGAAGATGTTCCTAACAAGCACAAACCAAGACCCTACCAGGAAGATGCCATTCAGGGTATACTTAATGCTTATACAAATCAAAAACAACACGCATTGGCAGTACTCGCAACAGGTTTAGGCAAAACATTTGTTGCTGCGGAGGCTATTCGCCGGATTCATAAACTTAATCCCCATGCCAAAGTGCTAGTGTTGGCGCATACTAACCCTCTTGTTTATCAGTTGGAGAGGTCTTTTTGGAAGTTTATGACGAAACATCAGACTTCGGTTGTTTGGAATGGTTATGAAGAGCCGAGCATGACGCAAATAGAGAAAGCAAACTTCGTCTTTGCGTGCGTGAATAGTGTAAGTGACTATATTGCGCGGACAGAAGATTTTCCGAAGTTTGACATTATTATCGTAGATGAATGCCATCATGCGGGATCTTCAATGTACAACCGAGTATTTAATCATACTCATGCCGGAAAATATGGCGGTCCATTTTTGCTCGGGTTAACAGCAACACCCTGGAGACCAGATGAAGTTGATTTGAGTGATATATTTGGAGAAACTGTTGTTTGTATAGATATGGTGGAAGGACTACGGAAAGGTTTTTTATCCAATGTCGATTATCGTATGTACACGGACAATATAGATTGGGATGCGTTAAAAGATCTACAAGGGCAATCTTTTACGCCAAAGCAAATTAACAGAACACTGTTTATTGAGCAATGGGATGATTCTGTTGTTTATGAATTAAAAAGGACATGGAATGAACAACCGAACCCTAGAGCCATTGTTTTCTGCGGGACGATTGACCATGCAAATATTATGTGTACAAAACTGAACGCTTTAGGTTTCTGTAATGCGGCAGCAATTTATTCGAACTCTGGAAATGGATATACGATGACACAGTTCGAAAAAAATAGAATTCTTTCAGACTTTACAGATGGGGCGATTGATGTTGTTTGTACGGTAGATATTTTCAATGAGGGTATAGATGTCCCTGATGTTAATATTCTAGTGTTTCAGAGAGTAACCCACTCTCGAAGAATCTTCATCCAACAGCTCGGTCGAGGACTGCGCATATCTGACAATAAAGAAAAAGTTATTGTCCTGGATTTTGTTTCTGATATTCGAAGATTTGCTGCGGGTATTGAGTTGAAGGATGGTCTTGAGAAGGGACCGAAGCAAGCAACGAGAATTTCGCTCCCTAATACAGTGACTTTCAAAAAAGTGACAGGTGATGATCCTGACACGGAACGTTTCTTAAGAGTTTGGTTAGATGATATTGCGGCAATTGAGGAATCTGGAGAGAATTCTAGTGTTCTCAAGTTCCCGCCGATTCTGCCAAATTCTAAAGTGTAAAGGAGAGTACTATGGACAACGATAACAGACAAGCGGTTGAGTGTATTATCAATGCGTTGTTATCGAGCAATTTGGAGAATGGTGATTATTTCAAATCCGCTCTTCGAAGGATAGCCACATGGTCTAAGCCGTGTGTTGACTATGCTTATCTCGATAACGATTCTGGGAAAACAGTTGCGATTCTTTTTTGCAATGAGACCTTTGATGAAAAAGCGTACACAAAAAGAATTGTAACAGTACTCAACAGTTTTAATGCTGTCATTGCAGCTTTTGATATCCAGCATCTTAAAGAAAGCGATTATCTGCGCGATGCTCTTAAAACTGAACATTTACTGACACTGCCAATCGGAATCGTTGTCTACGATAATGTGGGTAAAGTTTTGCCGGTTCAACGATTCTCTGTTCCGAGCAATGTGGCACAAAAGAGAACAGACAAAGAGCAAAAATCATATTGGTGCTGGTGGCGAGACAGTAGTCATTATGAGGTGGCGACGCTTCTCGAATTAAGCTACAAATACGATAATGAGCCTGGCGATATCTATACGAAGTATGTATATCCAGAATTTTTCAACATGATGGTTGAAGGCAAGACACAAAAGTGGGATGGAAAGCCACGTGCAAAGTCTTACACTACATCTTCTTACAAGGCAGAAAAACAAAATTACAAGATTCCGATGTGCCAACTTGGTTTTTGGGATGCCGATACAGGGCACATTACTGATAAGGGCCTTACACTACTAGATGTAATTAGGAGTTATGGTTCAGACAGTCACGAATACTTCGATTGTCTTGCTAAGATAATACTTATCGATGGAAAACATTTGGATCTGGTCAAAGATTTGGAAGAGTTTCAAAAAAGCAATCCCGCAATCATTCCAGAAACAAGTTCTGAATTCTTTGTTCTGTTTGATGAGTATATGATATCAAAGAACTCAATGGGTACCCGAAAACCTACAGCGGTAAAAACGGGTGCTAAGAACGCTTATGTTCGTGACGAACCCAAGTTATGGAATAAATTGGGTATCATCAAGATGCAAAGCGCAGCTCGTTATTTCAGACCTTTTGTAGGCATTGAGTTTAACTGGGAAAGAATTAACGAGATATTACTTTCTAACGTTCTTGGAGGTACCGATGAATAATTATAAAATTGTAGACTTGTTTAGTGGGGCCGGAGGGTTCCAAATTGGATTCGAGCGACAAGGGTTCGATGTTGTACTGTCGACTGATTTCGATAAGGATTGCGAGACAGTACATAAAATCAATAGACCACAAGTACCATTTGTCAGAATGGATATACACGATCTCTCAGAAGAAGTATTGGACTCATATATACCGAAAGGAACAAGCATTGATGTTTTGATAGGTGGTCCTCCTTGCCAGGGATTTTCAACGATTGGAAAAAGAGTGTCTTCGGATCCAGAAAAGCGATATGCTGCTGATCCTCGTAATACACTCTTTAAGGAATATATTCGTATTTTGAACTATCTTAAGCCGAAGTTCTTTCTTATGGAAAATGTCGAGGGATTACTCACAAGAGATAAAGGTAGAATTTTCGAGGAGATTAAAAAGACATTCCGAGAGACAGGTTATGAGTTTAATTATGTCATTTTGAATGCCGCAGATTATGGTGTGCCTCAGATCAGAAACCGTGTTTTCTTGTACGGCAATCGTTTGGGTGTAGAAATGACTCCGCCAAAGGCAACATACGGAGAAACTACAAGTATTCCTCACAAGACAGTCGGAGATGCGATTACAGATTTAGCTTCTCTAGAAGATAATGAAAAAATCAATCACGTTGCGTTAAAACATGGAGAAATCAATGTGCGTCGTTATGCACTTATTCCAGAAGGCGGGCGTCTGCCTGAAGACAAACTCCCGCCAGAGTTGTATCGCAAGAATTTTGGCAACACCTTTAAAAGATTGCATAGAGAAAAGCCATCTCTAACAATGGTACCAGGACATAACGCATTCCCTATTCATCCTTGGTTGAATAGAAGCCTTACCGTTAGGGAAGCTGCACGACTTCAGTCTTTTCCTGACGATTATATTTTTGCAGGACCTCGACAGAAACAGTGTATGCAAGTCGGAAACGCAGTGCCTCCGCTCCTTGCTGAGGCTTGGGCAAAATATCTAAGGAAGGAGTTGGATCGATACTATGAAGAACTATAATTTTATAGATTTATTCAGTGGTGCCGGGGGACTTCTTCGTGGATTTATGGATGTGGGATTTATTCCAGTATTTTCTGTTGAGATGTGGAAACCAGCCGTTGATACCCATCTTAAAAACTATCCTCAAGTAGAGTTAAAAGCGGCGGACATCAGAACTATCACGAACGAGGAGTTAGAAGCGTATACTGGAAAGATTGATGTTATTGTCGGTGGCCCACCATGCCAAGGCTTTTCCACTATTGGAAAACGTCTTGTAAAAGATCCTCGAAATGAACTCGTTTTTGAGTTTATTCGATTTGTAGAAGTGATTAGACCTAAAATATTCCTGATGGAAAATGTTCGGGGGTTATTGTCTTCTGATGGTGGAAAAACCCAGGAAGCAATTGAGAATGAGTACCGAGCAATTGGATATAATGTACAGTCAAAAGTGTTATGCGCTGCCGATTATGGTGTGCCTCAGTTGCGAAATAGAGTATTCTTTATTGGAGTTCGGAATGACATATCTGTTTGTCCTGAATTTCCAATCGCAACACACAGCCGTGAGAATTACGCAACTGTTGGGGGTGCAATTAATGACTTGCTTGGGAGAGAAAACGAAGTAGCAAATCATGTCCCTATGAAACACAACAAAACTGTAGAGGCAAGGATTAGATGCATCAAAGAAGGAGAAGGTATTCCATCTGAAGGTTTACCCGAAGACGTTGCGCGTGGCTCGCGAAGTGACTACAAAGACAGAACTATTAAAAATTTTAGCCATGTATATAAAAGGCTTAGCCGATTCAAGCCCGCAACAACGATGGTTCCTGGGCATAATGCATTTCCGCTTCACCCAATAGCTAACAGGAGCTTAACTGTTCGCGAGGCAGCACGCATTCAAACATTTCCAGATGATGTAGAGTTCTGCGGTTCTCGCCAGGATCAGTGTATTCAGGTTGGAAATGCAGTTCCTGTACACCTAGCTAGAATTCTTGCGGAACATATTGGTTGCTTGTTGAACGCGTCTGAGGGAAAATGATGCTTTCTATGGAAAAGAGGAAATGATTATGAGTGAACCAAGGAGAGTCGGACTGATGAATCTATTGATGTCCAGCACAGGATGTCAGTTTGTCATTCCGGTATATCAGAGAAATTATACATGGAGTGCAGAGCGTGAGGTTAAGCAGTATCTTAACGATTTGAGCCGTGTTCTCAAAAAAGAATATAAAAATCATTTCATGGGCATTCTGATTTATCTTGAAAAATCCATAGATTTCAGTACTCGTGAACTTTCTGTTATTGATGGACAGCAGCGATTAACAACCACGTTTTTGACAATATACGCAGTGCGTGAGATGCTCAAGAACAACGGTGAACTTGACCGTGTACAGCAATTGGATGGACAGTATTTAACCAATCCGTTCCATACAAACGATAAAATCAAGTACAAGCTGAAGCCGCTGGTGGCCGATGATGACGTGTATCGTTGCATCGTGGAAGACCGCTTGGATGACAACGAAAATCACCAATCTCTTATTTATAAGAATTACATATACATCAGAAATTATTTTGAGGGGCTGGTAGCCAACGGACACAGTGCCAATGACATCTTGCTTGCTTTGAATAAATTGTATGTTGTTTGCGTACCTATCTCCGAGGAAGATAATGCTCAAAAAATTTTTGAGAGCATAAATGCTACGGGCGTAAAGCTGACTGCGGCCGATTTGATTAGGAACTTCCTTCTTATGAATTTGGAAAGTGATACGCAGGACAAGTTCTATGCCCAATATTGGAGAAAAATTGAAGAAAACATTTCTATGGATTCCAAAGACCTGGAAATGTTCTTCCGTATGTATTTGGCAATTAAAACATACACTTTGGTTCCGAAAAATGGTGTGTATCGTAGTTTTGTAGATTGGGTGGAAAACAAAAAGATTGCTACTGATGTCTTGTTTAAGGAACTGCTGGATTATGCGAAAATATACAATGCCATAAATAATACACCGGTTACATCTCTGGATAAGGCTCTACGTGTTCCGATTACAGATTTCAGAAAAATCAAATCGGATTTGCCTGTTTCCATTATCATTGAATTCTATAGGCTTTACAATGCCGGTAGCCTTAAAGCAGATGTTCTGGGACAACTAATCCAGGCAATCAATGCCTATTTGATTCGTAGAAATATCTGCGATATGGATTCGCAGAATATTTCCAAGCTATTCCCAACAATTCTACGCCGTGTGTTGGATAAATGCAATGGTGATTTTACCGATATTGTTTCCGTGCTGAACCAAAAAATGGTTGGCAACAATGCAAGTACAAGCGGTAGCTATATGCCTACGGATGCGCAGATGCATGATGCGCTGTTCAGCGCTAATGTGTATGGTCGTCCTACGTTGCGTATTATCCTGGATAGATTGGAATTGAATGATAATCCGGCACCGGTAGACCTCTCCCAATTGAGTATCGAACACTTAATGCCACAGACACCGACTGAAGAATGGCTTGAGGAACTGGATGTGGATGAAGAAAAATACATGGCTAATTTGCATCGTTTGGGCAACCTCACATTGGCAGCCAAGCCTGACAACAGCAAAATGAGCAATCAGCTGTGGGATTATAAAAATGAGGTACTAAAAAGCACTGCGCATTTGAAGATGAATATGGAACTTCTGTCCATTCCTAAATGGAATATCAAGTGCATTGATGATAGGACAGAAACCTGTATGCTGCGGGGAACAAAGAGGATGTTCGCTTATCCGGGCATCTTTGAGGACGGGCGGCTGGCAATTATCCAGCCCAAGCAGTAAGACCAACAGAAAGGGGCAAAACTATGCGGTTAGGCGGTGCATTGTTTGGCAAATTCAGCAGCCCGGAGAAATGGGCGCAGGCAGCGCTTCGCGCCGGATACCGGGCGGTGTATTTCCCGGTGGATTATACTGCATCGCTTAGGTTGATTGATGGTTTCGTGCGCGCGGCGCAGGCCGCGGATTTGGTCATCGCCGAGGTGGGCGTGTGGAACAACCCGCTGGAAAACGACCCGGAAAAGCGCGAGCAGAACATCCAGCACGCCATCCGGCAGCTGGAGCTGGCGGACTATGTGGGCGCGCGCTGCTGTGTGAACATCGCAGGCTCCTACGCCCAGCAGTGGGACGGCCCGCACCCGGACAACCTGACCGAGCGCGGGTTTGAGGACATCGTGCGCACCACCCAGCGCATCCTAGATGTCGTCAATCCCCGGCACAGCGCCTATACGCTGGAGCCCATGCCGTATCTTTACCCGGACACGGCGGACAATTATGTGCGGCTGCTGGCGGCCATTGACCGCCCCGGCTTTGCCGCGCACCTGGATCCGGTCAACATCATCTCCAGCCCGCAAAAATACTACCAAAACGGGGAAATTATCCGCGAGTGGTTCGACAAATTAGGCCCGCACATCCGCAGCTGTCACGCCAAGGACATCGTGCTGCGCAGCAACCTTACCGTGCACCTGGATGAATGCCGCCCCGGCACCGGCGGGCTGGACTACCGGGCGTACCTTACGTGCCTGAACCAGCTGGACAAGGATACCCCGCTGATGTTAGAGCACATGAGCGCCCCGGAAGACTACGCGCAGGCAGCACAATATATCAGCGCCATCGCCCGTGAATTGGGCATTGCCGTGTGATGTGAAAAAATGAAAACATCATAAACATCAAAGAAAATTTTGTCTGTATCCTTATCTGTTCATCTGTGGCTCGGTTTGTAGAGCTGGCAATACAAGTGTTAACAGGGTAAGCATGTCTTGTTTCTTGCCTCACAATCAATCAAATCATTGCTTGTTGTAGGATAAAGACGGCGTATTTGTGAATAATATTGGAAAACAAATTGACAAAGTTTCAAGTTTTAATATAGTATATATGTAAAGGAAAAATAATGAGCTGTGATAAATAATATCTCCCCAGATAATGAAAGGAGAGCTGCGAATCCGAACACATCAAAAAAGAAGATTGTATGACGATAAAAGCTAATACTGTTTTACATCAGTATATGCCAAAAGACCGTCGGCAAAAAAAGCGAAACAGTTTGTAGAAGCTGAAAGGGACTGGATGGGCGTTGATTGCAGCTGGGAAGCGAAAAGACGTATCTTCATAATTATTGGGGAGGAAATGAGATGATGAACGGATTTAAAAGAACAAAAATAGTCTGCACCATAGGCCCTGCATCTGATGACAGGGAAACGCTCGGCAAAATGATAGACAATAAGGATATCATGAAAATGGTGGTAAAAGCTTCTGCTATCATTATCGAATCGGACGAAATAACATCAGACGCCGCCATCGCCGGGTTGAACTTAGGCCTTCCTGTAATTGTGGCTGCAAAAGATGCTACCACTCTTATCAAAGACGGAGACATCGTGACGGTCGATGCGGAATTCGGCAGGGTATATTCCGGCGAATTAAGCATGCTGTAAACTTTCCTGAATTCATAAGCAGCGGCAATTATCCTGCATGCAGATATACTGGGAATGCGCCGTTCATGCACTCCGACACATATAAGCCTGTGGCACCTTGCCCGCTTCAGGCACATCCTGTATAATAACTACTGCTAATGACCGGGCGCCCCGAGCGGCGCCCCTGCTATGGAAACGGAGTGCTACGAATGAAGAAACTTGGTTTGCTGGCCCTTTTGATGGCTGTGGTGCTGATGATGACAGGCTGTTCGCTGGTGGTGAAGGACCCGGAAGTGGACGCCAAGCGCATCATCATCGACTTTGGTGAGGAAACGGTGGACAAGGCCACCTTTATCCGCGCGTATAACAACGCTTATAATAATGAGCTGGCCACCCAGCAGATGTACCAGCAGTTTGGCCTGATTCAGCAGATTAACATAGATCCTCAGCAGATTATGCAGTCCACCCTGGACGGCCTGGTCAACCGCATGGTGCTGCTGAAGCGTGCCCGGGAACTGAAACTGGATGTGCTGGATGAGGAAGGCACCAAAACGCTGGCCGAAAAGGTCGAGACGTCCTGGCAGGGTATTTTGGATGAGGTCAAGCGCCAGGACTTTGCTGAAACTGAGCTGACCGGCGAGGAGCTGACCAAGGCGCTGGAGGAAAAGGCCGCGGACTATGGCATCACCCGCGAAAACGTAGAAAAGTCCGAGGCCGAAAACCTGATGTTAGAACAGCTGAAGGCGGAGTCCATCAAGGACGTCACGGTGACCGAGGAGGAAATCCAGGCCGACTTTGACAAGAAGGTCGAGGACGCCAAGGCTCAGTACGAAACCGACCCCAACGCCTATGGTAGCACGCGCAACAGTGGCGGCACGGTGTACTATGCCCCGGCGGGCTATCGCCTGATTAAGCAGGTGCTGGTGAAGTTTTTAGAGGAAGACCAAACTGCTTTGCAGGAAGCGCAAACCGCCGCCAACCAGGCGCAGACCGCGCTGACCACCGCGCAAAATGACAAAACCGCCAATGACAACGCGCTGGCCGCCGAGGACCTGACCGACGAGGCCAAGGCCGAGCTGACCGGCAAGGTGGAGACGCTGGACAAGGCCATTGCCGATGCCCAGGCCGCGCTGGACGAGGCCAACCAGAAGCTGACCGAGCTGAAGGACAAGGCCTATGCCAACATCAAGGAAAAGGCTGACGATATCGTCAAGCGCGCCCGCGACGGCGAAAACTTTGATGAATTGATGGCGCAGTTTAACGAAGATCCCGGCACGCCGGAAACGGGCTATGCCATCCGTGAGGGATTTTCCTCCTTTGACACCGCGTTTGTCACCCCCGCCATGGCGCTGGAAAACGTGGGCGATGTGGCCGATCCCTCGACCGGCATCTACGGCTACTACATCGTGCAGTATGCAGGCGATGTGGAGGAAGGCCCCGTGGCGCTGGACAGCGTGCGCCAGGGCATTCACGATGCGCTGCTGGTTGCCAAGCAGGACGAAACCTATACCAACCTGACCCGCGAATGGGTGGATGCAAGCGGCATCAAAACCTACCTGGAGCGCGTCACAGACTAAATTAATCATAAAATGCGCACCCTTTGGCTCATCCCAGGGGTGCGCTGTTTTATAAGGAGGACACATGCACTACTGGGACAAACGCACCGTTCTGGTGCTCGCCCCGGACACTACCTATCCGCGCCACAGCGAGGGCGCGTTTATCCGGCTGAAGGACGGCGGCATTCTGTTTGCGCACAGCCGTTTTTACAGCGGGTGGTATGATGATTCGGCCTGTGATTTGGTGGCCCTGCGTTCCGCCGATGAGGGTGAAACGTGGGGTGCGCCGCAGGTGTTGCTGCGCGCGCAGGAGCATGACGCGCACAATGTGATGAGCATCAGCTTCCTGCGCATGCAAAACGGCGATTTGGGGCTGTTCTATTTGGTCAAGACCAATGCCTGGACATATCAGACCTGGCTGGCGCGCTCCAAGGATGAGGGGCGCAGCTTTTACCGCCGCCATATGTGCACGCGGCACGAGGGCGACGGCGTTTTTGTAATGAACAATGACCGCGCTGTCCGGCTGTCCTGCGGGCGCATTGTGCTGCCGCTGGCCTATCACCGCGTGATCCGGCTGCCGGAGAACGGGCGGCACTATGATTACCGTGCCATTACGTGTTTTTTATATTCCGATGACGATGGCGAAACGTTCGCTGAAAGCCATGATACGCTGGCCCTCAACATCCCGGCCAGCCGCTCCGGCCTGCAGGAGCCCGGCGTGACCGAGCTGCAAAACGGCGTGCTGTGGGCGTATATGCGCACCGATATGCTGGCGCAGTATGAAAGCTTTTCCATGGATCGCGGCGATACCTGGACGGCGGTGCAGCCGTCGAGGTTTTCATCGCCCTGCTCGCCGTTTCAGGTCAAGCGCGATCCGGGCACGGGCTGGCTGTACGCTCTGCACAACCCCATCCCTAACTATGTGGGGCGCGACATACTGCCGGAGACCGGCGGGCGTACGCCGCTGATGCTGAGCGTCAGCCGGGATGACGGCCGCACCTGGCAGGATGGCCTGCTGGAGGATGACCCCATGCGCGGCTATTGCTACCCGGCTGTGTTTTTCACCCAGGATCATGCCATGCTGATCAGCTATTGCTCCGGCGCGGCCGAGCAGCTTTCCTGCCTGGCGGAAACGACCCTGATCAAGGTGCCGTTGCAGCAGTTTATTATCTGAACAAAGTAGACAGCCCCAGCAGGTACTGTCCGCCGTAGTAGAGAATCAGCACCACTTTGCCCCAGGGTGCCGGTGCCACGCCCGCCAGGCGGAAGGCCAGCACGATGTCGGACGCTAAAAACAAAAATGCGCCCACCGCCGCCACCGGCGCCTGGGAAATGGACAGCGCGGCCATGGCGGATATGATGGTGCCGTACAGTGTATAGGCCAGCGCGGGCGACAGCTTGTCGCGCAGGTTGTGCATGATTGCCAGCGTAATGAGCATCAGCGCTGCGAACACTATGATGTTCAGCGGCTGCACGCGCTTCATCATCAAAAACGCTGCGATGTACAGCGCATGCCCTACCGCAAAGCACGCCATGCCCGCAAAAAACACGCGCTCCAACATCACATCGGCCAGCGCGCACACCGCAATGCCCGCGCAGATAATCCAAGCCGGCGTGCCCCCGCCCGCCCATGCGCCATAGGCCGCCAGCAGCGCGGCCATCAGCGTGGTGGTGCCCTTCAAGGTTAGCCGCGTGTTGGGCAGAACATGCAGCCGGTCGCTTGCTCATACAGGGTGCCCAGCACCGCCATAGCCAACGCCGCAATGGCGGCAATAATCATTTGCTTTTTCATGCCATATCTCCCCTCATTTGGAGTATAACCAGCATAGCATGATTTATTGCTGCCGCAAAGTGCATTGACGGATGCGCCTGCTTTCCCCTATGATGACGTTGTTGCACGAACACGCTTAGGCTATATCTAGTCCGGCAGGGGCATGCCCCGGAAAGGAATCATATGGACACCATGTATCGGTATCTGATTATCGGCGCACACGCCGACGACTGCGAAAGCGCGGGCGGCATCGCGCTGCATCTGAAGGCGCTGGGGCAGGATGTGCGCTTTTTAGTGGCCACCAACGGCTGCTCCGGGCATCACGAGATGATGGGCGGGGCGCTGGTCAAGCGCCGCATGCAGGAAATGCAACGCGTCAGCAATCTGACTGGTATTCCCTATCAGATGCTGGATCTGCCCGATGGCGGCCTGGTCAACGGCCTGCCCGAGCGGCAGCTGATGATGCAGGCCATCCGGGAAATGAACCCCCATGTCATCATCACCCACCGCCCGTGGGATTATCACCCCGACCACCGCAACACCTCGCTGCTGGTGCAGGACTGCGCTTATTTGCTGATGGTGCCCAATGTGTGCCCCATGACACCGCCCATGAAGCGCATGCCCGCCATATTCTACATGCAGGACAGGTTTCAAAAGCCCAGCCCTTTCACGCCCGATTTGGTGTTTGACATCACCAACCATTGGGACATGAAGGTGCGCATGTACCACCAGTACGATTCGCAGGTGTACGAGTGGCTGCCCTGGGTGGACGGCCTGGACATGGCTACCATCCCCACAGACGATGAAGAGCGTTTCCAGTGGCTCAAGAACACGCGCTTTGGCACGCGGAGCGAGGGGTATGCCCAGGCGTTCCGTGCGCAGCTCATCGCCAAGTATGGCGAGCGCGGCGCGCAGGTGCGCTATGCCGAGGCGCTGGAGTGCTGCGAATATGGCCGCCAGCTGACCCAGGAGGAACGGGACAAGCTATTCCCGTTTTGACGAGGAGGAACTCCATGGACTGGAATAGGTGGAAGCCCTCCCGCTATATCAGCTTTGAATCGCCCGTCATCTTAGGCTTTGCGCTGGCATCGCTGCTGGTGTTGGTGGTCAACGCCCTGACGGGCGGCGCGCTCAACCGCAGTGTAACCAGCGTTTTTCGAACGGCAGCAAGCAACCCCCTGTTATATCCGCGTTTGTTTCTGCACGTGCTGGGGCATGCGGACTTTGGGCATTATGCCGCCAACATGGGGTTGTTTTTGGTGCTGGGCCCGCTGATGGAAAAACGCTATGGCTCCGGGCGGTTGCTAAGCTATATCGCCATCACCGCGCTGGTGACCGGGCTTGCACATATCCTGATATCGCCGCACACAGCCATGCTGGGCGCCAGCGGCGTGGTGTTCATGCTCATTCTCCTGTCTGCCGTATCGGGTCGCACCAGCGACAAGGTGCCGCTGACGCTGGTGCTGGTGGCGCTGATCTACTTGGGCCGTGAAACCATAGGCGGCCTGTTCACCCACGATAGCGTGTCCCAGCTGGCGCATATCTTCGGCGGCCTGTGCGGCTTGGTGCTGGGGCTGGTAGGGCCGAAGGCGAAAGGCAGATACAGTATATGACTGGAAAAGAACGCATCAACAAAATCCTCCGGCGCGAGAAGACCGACCGGGTGGGGCTGTATGAGCATTTCTGGGGCGATACGCACAAGGCCTGGCTGGAGGCGGGGGACATACAACCCGGCGAGGAACTGGACGACCTGTTCGGCTTTGACATCGCGGAGTGTTGGGCGTTTAACCTGATGGCGGATCTGGACTTTGAGCCGCAGGTGGTGAGCGAAACCGCCGATACCATTACGCTGCTGGATGGCAACGGTGCCACCCTCCGGCGGCACAAGCACCACGACACCACGCCGGAGCACATTGATTACCGCGTGACTGACCGGGAAGAGTGGGATCGCTCCATCAAGCCCCTGCTGACGCCCGACCCGCGGCGCATCAACTTTGACGCCTACCGCAAGGCGAAGCAGCGCGCGCACGATGCAGGGCGTTTCTTTGTGTGGAGCGGGGTCAACGCCTTTGAGTGCATCCACCCCATGTGCGGGCATGTGAATATGCTTATCGGCATGGCTGAGGACCCGGACTGGGTCAAGGACATGGCCGATACCTATACGCAGCTGACGGTGGAGCTGCAGCGCATGCTGTTTGAGCGGGAGGGATACCCCGACGGCATCTGGTACTATGAGGATATGGGGTTTAAGGACAAGCCGTTCATGTCCCCCGGCATGTACGAGCGCATCATTCAGCCCGCGCACGCCTATACCATCCGCTATGCGCATGATAAGGGGCTGCCCGTCATCATGCACAGCTGCGGATATGTGGAGCCTCTGCTGCCCGGGATGATCGACGCGGGCATTGATTGTTTGCAGGTGATAGAGGTAAAGGCCGGCATGGATTTGCTAAAGTTAAACCGCCAGTTCGGGCACCGGATCGCGTTCATGGGCGGCATAGATGTGCGCAAGCTGTACACCAACGACCGCGCTGTGATTGATGAGGAACTGGAAAGCAAAATCCCTGCCATGATGGAAACGTGCAACTACGTTGTGCACAGCGATCACTCCATCCCCAAGACTGTGACGGTGGACACCTACCGCTATTTTATCGACCGGGCGCTGTCGCTGGGAACGTATTAAATTGGCCGATCTGCTGCGCGGTATGCTGGATATAGACCCCTTGCACCGGGAGGCTGTGCGCGCCTATGCGCAGGCTACGGGGCTGACCTGCGCGCTGACGGACATGGACGGCGCGGTGCTGTGGCAAAGCGGCGCGCCTTGCGGCCTGTGCCAGAAAAAAGGGGAGAGCTGCCAGCGCGCGCACCGCGACGCGCTGCACATTGCGCGGCGGTATGGCGGGCAGTATGCCTATCTATGCCCCCAGGGGCTGGGTTTTTTTGTATCGCCGGTGTTAAAGAACGATGCGCTGCACATGGGGCTGCGCGCGGGGCCTGCGCTGCTGGTGACGCCGGAGGATTTTTTGGCGTGCGAACTGGATGGTCAGGCACAGCCGGGCTCCAAGCTGCATCAGTATGTGAAGTCGCTGCCGCAGGTGCCGCCCCGGCGCGCCTCGGCGCTAATGCATCTGCTGTTTATGACGGCGTCCTTTTTGGGTGGCGTGCAGGAGGCGGAGCGCCTGCGCGAGGCCGCTGTCTCCGACCAGATGCAGGGGCAG
>JBNRMR010000196.1:0-39175 GCA_050309705.1 Christensenellales bacterium
GTACCCTTGCGGATACCAAAAGCCTAACCTCAAACATGTAGTTTGCCTTTTGCTCAAAATCTCAAAAGAATTACTTTTTTCTTTGCTTCTTTTCTATGTTCCGTTTTCAAGCTCCTGCGCCACCACCCGGCTCAATATTCCCTTCAGAGTCCAATAAAAGCCCCTCCGGTATCTTCCGTCCCAAGCGACAGCTCCGTTATAATATCACACTCCGCGCATCTATGTCAATACCTTTTTTCGCCTTTTTCTTTCTTTTGCTGTTTTATTGTTTTTTTCCGTTTTTGCAAGCGTTTATCATTGCTATTAATATTGTAGATACTCCTTTCAAAGCATTTTTATCAATATGAGCGCTCTTTTCCTTGACAGCGCCGGCTTTAGGTAATATAATATGATAGCTGTTTTATGCAAGCAGCTTTGTTTCTTTTTGAAAAGTTTGCTTTGAACGCTTATAAATTCAAGGCGACCTTCATTAATTCAACTCTAGCGGACAGCCATGCAGGCGCATCAACAGGTCCGCAGACTTAAAAGGAGTGCATTTTTATGTGGATGACCTACCAACCCAAGTGCCGTAAGCGCAGCAAGGTTCACGGCTTCAGAAAAAGGATGAGCACCAAGAGCGGCCGCCGCGTGCTTAAGGCCCGCCGCCTCAGGGGCCGCAAAAAGCTCAGCGCGTAGTTTGGGCGCTTGCCGGCCACAGCAATTTTACCGACCAGCTAAAGAGGGCATAGCAGTTGCAGCGTAAATACAGCTTGAAAAAAAATTCCCATTTTGCCTATGTGCGCCGCAGGGGGAAGTCATATGCGAACAGGCATATGGTGTTACTGCACACATCGAACCGAAATTTGTTGGTTGGATTTTCAGTATCAAAAAAGCTGGGAGGAGCCGTTGTCCGCAACCGCATAAAGCGCCTTTTAAGGGAAGTGGTCAGGCCGCAGCTACCGAGGATGAAGCGGGGCTATTATTTGATTATTGCCAGGAAGGACGCCGTCGGCGCAAGCATCCAGCAGCTTCAGAGCTCGTTTGATCATCTTATGAAGAAACTGCAGCTCTACAAGGATGATTCGCCGGGGAATAACTCTCCCTTTGCTCCATCTTTGTCCAGACAAAAGGATATGAAAAGACCGGGAGGCTCAGAAACTTCGCACGCGGGCAAGTCATGATATCCCGGGCTTTAATATATCTGATATCTTTATACCGCAGACATGTTTCTCCCGGTCTGCCCAGGGCTTGCAAATACCATCCCACATGCTCCGTCTACGCGATAGGCGCGCTTAAGACACATGGCGCTTTTAGGGGAACATTGCTTTCAGTGTGGAGGCTTTTGCGGTGCAACCCTTTTTCACATGGCGGCCACGACCCGGTGCCCCCAAGGGGCGTTCCTTTTTTGAAAATGTTTTCCCACAAGCCGAAAGAAGACCCGGACGATTGATTTCCGCTAGTCTGGACAGCGGGGCCGTTTGGAGCATGCACAAACCGCAGGAGGTACTTTGCTCAGATGTTCGATTTTATACTTGTACCCTTAAAATGGGTAATTGATCAGTTCTATTTCCTAACGGGCAGCTACGCCCTGGCAATAGCGTTGTTTACCGTTGCAATAAAAATGCTGTTTTTGCCCCTTGAAATAAAGCAGCGCAAAAACACTCGCAAGATGGCGGCCCTGCAGCCGAAGATCGACAAGATAAACGAACGCTATAAAAACGACCCCGAAAAGCGCTCTCAAAAAACTATGGCGCTCTACAAAGAAGAAAAGGCCAGCCCCTTTTCCAGCTGTCTGCCCATGCTGATACAGTTTCCTGTATTAATAGCAATGGTAACTGTGATGAACATGGCGGCAAACGACGGCATCATGCAGATGTTCTTGGACGTATACCATGGCGTGACCAGCACGCCTGTTGTTGAGAAGTTTTTGTGGGTGCACAATATATTCCAGCCCGACAACATAACAGCGGCAGTCCTACCCAATGCTGAAACTGTGCTGGCGCAGTTGAGCAGAGCGCGAGCAAGCGCCGTCATCACCCCTGAAAACCTGGCTCTGCTTGAAACCAGCTATGACGCCGTCATTACCCCTTTCATGGACCAGTTTTCCGGATATGCCAATGGCTGGGGAATATTGCCTGTTTTATCCGGCGCGCTTCAGTTCCTGCAGACGAAGCTGACTCCGCAGCCTGTGACCGATTCTTCCCAGAACAAAAACCAGAAGATGATGCAGTACATGATGCCGGTTATCTCAATCATGTTCTGCTGGAACTTTAACGCGGCGTTCGCCCTTTACTGGGTCATGTCGTCGCTTGTAAGCATCGCCCAGAATCTTGTAATAACCTTTTACTACAAGCGCAAAGACGCAAGAGAATCAGAAGGAGTGCTCATATCGTGAAGATGATAGAATCCCAGGGCAGAACACTGGAGGAGGCCATAGAAAGCGGTCTAAACCAGCTTGGGCTTGCCAGGGAAGATGCAGATATAACAGTATTAGATGAAGCTACAAAGGGTTTTTTGGGTTTTGGCGCAAGGCCCGCCAGAGTGCTCATAACAGAAAAGCTGCGCAGAGTCAGCCAGGCGCAAGAGGAAGAGCGAATTGCCCGGGAAAACAGAGAAAAACGCGAACGGGAGCGCGAGCGTGAAAACGAGCTGCGCCGCCGCCGCGACGAGGAGCGGGAAGCCCGTATCAGAGCAGAAAAAGCAGAAAAGACTAACGAAAAGGCTGAGGAGCAAGCAGCCAAGGCAATAAAAGCAGAGCGGGTGGAAAGAATCGCAAGGCCTGCCAAGGAAGCGGTGACCGCGCAGACTGCTCCTGCCCCCCGGGAAAACCGAGATGGCGCCGTGGAAAGAGCTATCAAAAGCGGCAAGGGCGCTCAGAGAAAGCCGGCGCCTGCCAGAGCCCCCCGCCCGACAGAGATGAGGGAACCATCGCCTGCAAGAGAAAAGGCATTCTTGCAGGGGCAGGAAACCGATCTTTCAAGGGAGGCAAAGGAATATCTGGGGAGCCTGTTGAAGCTAATGGATGTCATCGTTGAGCTTTCCGCCGTTGAAACCGAAAACGGGCTTTTCATCAATGCCTCCGGCCCTGATGCCGGCACATTGATAGGCTATCGCGGGGAAACCCTGGACGCACTGCAGTACCTGGTGAGCCTCAAGGTGAACAAGGGCGAAGATGATTATCAGCGAGTTTCCCTTGACGCGGAAGACTACAGGGCAAAGCGTGAAGAAATTCTTATCAAGCTGGCTCAAAGGCTGGCCACAAAGGCTGTCAAGACTGGTCGCAAGGTGGCGCTGGAGCCCATGAATCCCTATGAGCGGCGCATTTTGCACAGCGCCCTTCAGGGGCATCAGGGCGTGAGAACCCATTCCGAGGGTTCCGATCCCTACCGCCGAGTGGTGATAACGCCCAAGTCAGTGCAAAGAAGATCTGGTCCGCGCCCAGGCAGGCAAAGGCCCGAAGGGCAGTCTTTGGCGGAGGGAAAGTCAAAGACGGAAGATCAGCCCGGGGCAGGAAGCCCTGTTGCCGAATAGGTGGAAATAGACATGCATAATTTGGGGCTTCAATTTGGAGCCCTTTCTTGATATGATTAAACGAAGAAAAGTTGGTATGATAATGACTAATGATAAAATACACAGGATAAACGAACTAGCCCGAAAAGAAAAGGATCAGGGGCTCAGCCCCATTGAAAAAGAGGAGCAGGCACTCCTTCGAAGGGAATATATCGACGACCTTAAACGAAACCTTCAAATCACTCTTGACAGCACATATATCGTTTCAGACGACGGAACAAAGCGCAAGCTTGAGCAGAGCGACCGCAGGCGCGGAAAGCTTAATTGAGGCTTGAGATACCCAAGGCGCTAATCAGGAGGCCGCTTTTATGAACGCTTTTTTTGAGCGCAGCAGCGACACCATCGCCGCCATCGCCACATCCTTGGGCCGCGGCGGCATTGCGATAGTGAGAGTGAGTGGAGACCTGGCAGGAGAGATTGCCGGCAGGGTTTTCCTCCCCTTTAAGCCCGGAAAAACAGGGCTTAGGCACCGCGTGATGATCTATGGCCACGCCCTTGGCCCTGACGGAAGCACCATTGACGAAGTGATGGCGGTTTTCTTTTGCGCTCCCAACAGTTACACCGCCCAGGACGTCCTTGAGATCCACTGCCACGGCGGAAGCGAGATGGCACGGCAGGTGCTTTCCTCATGCATGGCGGCAGGTGCGCGGCTTGCAGAGCCGGGCGAATTCACCAAGAGGGCTTTTTTGAACGGGCGCATCGATCTTTCTCAGGCTGAAGCCGTAATGCGGTTAATTTCCGCTAAATCCGAAAAGGCTGCAAGGCTTTCTCAAAAGCAGTTGGACGGCGCTCTTTCCAGAGAAATTGCATCGCTGCAAAACGATCTTTTGGACATAATGGCCGGCATCGAGGCCGCCGCAGACTATCCTGAGGAGGACATCGAGAATCAGGCCGCCAGCCAGACCTTCGACCGAATCTCTTCCCTTTGTGGGGCCCTTGGGTCTCTGCTAAAAAGTGCGGACTACGCTAAAAAGCTACAGGACGGCATTCGCATTTGCATCGCCGGAAAACCCAACGCCGGAAAATCCTCGCTTATGAATGCGCTGCTGGGCGAAAACCGCGCAATTGTGACGGACATCGCCGGGACAACCCGGGACATTTTGACCGAACCGCTGAACATAAACGGCATCCCCGCCACCATATGCGACACCGCTGGTCTTCGGGCAAGCAGCGAGACCGGAAGCGATGTCATTGAGAGGATAGGCATTGAGCGCGCCCGAGCGGAGATAGAAAGCGCAGATATTGTCCTGCTTGTTTGGGACATGGGAGAGCCCTTCTCGGACGAGGACAGGCGCATTCTCGCCCTTGACAAGCCAAAGATACTGGTGAAAAACAAGTCGGATATATACCCGGCAGAGGGTGTGCAGTCTTTTCCTGAAGAAGTCGCCTCTGTTACCATATCAGCTCTCACCCTTGAGGGCATCGACGAGCTGAAGCGCATGATCGCCTCATTGTTTGAGGAAAGCGATTCCCTGGGAGAGGCCAGCCTCACCGAGGAAAGACATGTGGAATCGGTAAAAAACGCTGGAAAGGCCCTTGCATTGGCTTTGGAGGCCCTTGAGTCCGGCCTGCCCGTGGATGTCTGCGCCATAGACCTGCGGGATGCCTGGCATCATCTGGGCCTTATAACCGGCAAGACCGCCGATGACGAGCTTATCTCCCGAATATTTGAGAGCTTCTGCCTGGGCAAATAGTCGGTAGATGGTTCTCCAAAGGCTGCGTGGGAGGAAAAGCGGTTTGCCGGCAGGCAAAGGGTTTTCCGTGGGCGGGTGGGGCCCTCGTCGTCCTTGAAACAGCCAGAGCAAAAGGAAGTTGAAAATGCAGACTAAGACAGATATTGACCTGAACAGCACAAACTCATATGAAGCCGTCGTTGTTGGCGCTGGTCACGCGGGCTGCGAAGCCGGCCTTGCCTTGGCGCGCCTTGGCATCAAAACCTTGGTTATGACCCTCAGCATAGACGGCGTTGCTATGCTTGCCTGCAATCCCTCCATAGGCGGCACCGCAAAAGGGCATCTGGTTCGTGAAATCGATGCGCTTGGCGGTGAAATGGGGCTTGCCATAGACGATACCTTCCTGCAGTCACGCATGCTGAACACAGGCAAGGGCCCTGCCGTTCATTCCCTGCGCACCCAGGCCGATAAAAAGCAATATCAGTACCGCATGTTGAGAGCACTGCAGCACCAGGATAACCTCACGCTAATTCAAGGCGAAATTGCCGATATCGATATCAAGAACGGCAAGGTTCAAGGCGTCAAAACGGCAACAGGGGCATACTACTCCTGCCGCGTTTGCATAATCGCTTCCGGAGTTTATCTAAAAAGCAGGGTTATCATCGGCGAGTACACGTCATATGAAGGTCCCAGTGGCCTCATGAATGCCAACCCCCTTTCGGACTGCCTTAAGAGCCTGGGGTTTGAACTGCGCCGCTTCAAAACCGGCACACCGGCCCGCATAGACATCCGCAGCGTTGATCTTTCAAAGCTGGAGCCCCAAAGCGGCGATAGTCGCATCGTTCCTTTTTCTTTTATGAACGATGTCCTTGAAAAAGAGCAGGTCTGCTGCTATCTGGGCTATACAAACCAGCGCACCCATGATATTATTCGGGATAATCTTCACCGCGCACCCATGTTCACCGGCATAATCGAGGGCGTAGGCCCCCGGTACTGCCCCTCCATCGAGGATAAAATCGTCCGCTTTGCCGACAAGGACCGCCATCAGTTCTTTCTGGAGCCGGAAAGCCTTTTCACCACTGAATGGTATGTGCAGGGCATGTCCACCAGTTTGCCGGAAGAAGTTCAGATGGAGCTTTACCGCACATTGCCCGGCCTTGAAAATGTGAACATTGTGCGCCTTGCCTATGCAATTGAGTATGACTGCATCAACCCCACAATGGTAAAGACCTCCCTTGAAAGCAAGGATATACCCGGCCTTTTCTTTGCTGGACAGATAAACGGCTCCTCCGGCTATGAGGAAGCCGCTGCCCAGGGGCTGATTGCCGGCATAAACGCTGCGATGTTGCTGAAGGAGCGGGATCCCTTGCTGCTGGGCAGAGCCGACGCTTATATCGGCGTTCTTATTGACGACCTCACCACCAAGGGGACCGGCGAGCCCTACAGGATGATGACATCAAGAGCCGAGTACCGCCTTTCTTTGCGCCAGGACAATGCAGACCTTCGTTTGACGGAAATGGGCCGCAAAGTGGGCCTTGTAAGCGACGAACGGTATACGCGGCTTATTAAAAAGAAGACTGAGCTTGAAAGCGCCTTGGCCGCCATCGACGAAAAGCACTATGGCCCTGCCCTTATAAACCCCCACCTTGAGTCCATCAAAGAGCCCCCTGTGAAAAGCGGCGTTTCCGCCAGGGATGTTTTGAAACGCCCCAATGCGTCATACGAATGGCTTTTTGGCATCGACCCCTCTCTGCCGGACATCGGCCCCCAGGCGCAGGAGCAGGTGGAAATTGCGGTAAGATATGAGGGCTATCTCAGGCGACAGGCCGCCCAAACCCAGGCTCTGCGCCGTATGGAGGATCTTCGCCTGTCGGAAAATGTAGATTATGACGAAATAGGCGCGCTACGCATCGAAGCACGGCAAAAGCTCTCCCAAATACGCCCGCAAACCCTTGGTCAGGCATCGCGGATAAGCGGAGTGTCGCCGGCGGATATCACGGTTCTGATGGTCTGGCTTGAGAAGAAAAACGCTTTTCAGCGATGATAATAGAGAAGTTTTTGGAGAATAATCACTATGATTGACGAAATAATGCAGGATTTGAGCGAAAAATATTCATTGGCTTTGGACGATGTCGCTTTTTACCGCTTTTCGACATATTACGAAAGGCTGACGAAAGCCAATGAAAAAACCAATCTCACCCGCATTGAGGGAGAGGAAAACACCGCCCATATGCACTTTTTGGACAGTCTCTCCCCCCTTTTTCTTTCTTCTTTAAGTGAAGGCGCCCGCTGCCTGGATATCGGCGCAGGGGCCGGCTTTCCCTCTGTACCCCTTGCCATCGCTCGCCCTGACCTCAATATTACCCTCATTGACGCCGTGGGCAAGAAGGTTGCTTTTTTGAAGACGCTCACCGATATCGCTCCGGGCATTTTTCCCCTTCACGCAAGGGCCGAAGAACTGGCGCACAAGGCTGAATATAGGGAATCCTTCGACTTCGTTTTTGCCAGGGCGGTGGCCTCTTTGGACATTTTGTGCGAGTATGCGCTGCCCTTTGTAAGGCCCGGCGGTATGTTCATTGCCTGGAAGGGGCCGGCTGCTTTGGACGAGCTGTCTGCCGCAAAAAAGGCCATCAGCGCTCTGGGAGGAGACATAAGCGCGCTGGTGCATGAATACAAATTGATGAAAGATCAGTACGAGCGCAGACTGTTGCTCATCCGCAAAATTCGACAAACACCGCCAAATTTCCCCAGAAACCCTAAAACAATGCGAAATAAGCCGATTGGGAGTTAATCTTAATAGATTAGCTCTCTTTTTTTGCGTAAAACATTGTCAAACGAAAGTTATTGCAAGATTGCTTCGTTAAGGTTATGATATCGTTACAAAACAAATTGAATGATATACAACTCGAAGAGGAGGATTGTGATGGCACAGGCATTGGTTAAAGCCCCCAGGGAATCGCGTTCACAGGACAAAAGGATTGTTCAGATTTCCATTGATTCAATTAGGACAAACCCTTACCAGCCCCGCAAATACTTCTCCAGCGAGAATCTGTTTGAACTTGCTCAATCCATCGCCCAGTATGGGTTGATACAGCCGATAACCGTTCGCCGTTTGAGGGACGGTAGCTATGAGTTGATAGCCGGAGAGCGCCGCCTTCGTGCCTGCGGCCTTTTGGGGTGGAAAAACATCCCCGCCATTCAGGCCGATGCGATGGACCAGGACAGCGCAATTATCGCGATGATTGAAAACCTACAAAGAGAAAACCTGCACTATCTTGAGGAGGCCGAAGGATATCTTTCGATAATCCGCCAGATGGGCTTTTCGCAGGAAGAGGTGGCAAGGCGCGTCGGTAAAAACCAGTGCACCATCGCCAACAAGATTCGTCTTTTGAAGCTGCCCCTATCAGTCAAGAAAAAGGTCTTGGCCCACGGCCTTGTGGAACGGCAGGCAAGGGCGCTTCTGCGCTTGCACGATGAACAGCTTCAGCTAGACGCCATCTCTCTGGTTATCGAAAAGCGCATGAATGTGAAAGACACGGAAAATCTGGTGGAAAGAATACTCAAGCACACTTATCACCAGGATGACCATGAGCCGAGGAACAAAAGCCGTGTATCGCCCAAGATGACCACTTTGGTGAACGATACCCGCCTTTATATAAATTCCTTCAAAGATATACTCAAAAAGATGAGCAGCGCCGGGTTTTCCCCTGAATATAACACCGTAGAAGCCGAGGATCACATCGAGATAAAGATTGTCATACCCCTGGAGAGGGCTCCGATCAAAAGATGATCCCCGGCAAAATGTTCCACGTGAAACACCGCTTTTTCAGGGCGCCAGTTCGGAAATGACTTTTTGCGCATGCCCCTGAGAGACATGTGCAAGGCCTAAACCGCCTTCCGCAATTTGAAAAGTGCGTATTCCCGGCCGGCTTTTAATGGTTTTTGCCGTAAGGCCAGCCGAAAATGCGCAAATGCATGGCCGCATTACTCCCCTCAATCCAAAATACCCCTTCTCTTTCCCGCAGTTTTTATGTATAATGGCTACATAGAAAGGGCGGGAACTTTTTTGGCTAAAATTATTGCAGTGACCAATCAGAAGGGCGGGGTCGGTAAAACCACCACCACCGTCAACCTTTCCGCGGCCTTGGCCGAACGGGGCAAAAGGGTGCTTCTGGTCGACATCGACCCCCAGGGCAACGCCACGAGCGGCTCAGGGGTTAACAAAGAACAGGTCGCCGCGTCGATGTACGATGTTATCAGCGGCGAAATTGATATCAATAGGATTATCGTGGACAGTGTGCAGAAAAACATGGCAGTCGCTCCAAGCAATATACAGCTTGCAGGCGCGGAGATATCTCTGGTTTCGATGCCGGAGCGGGAGCATGTCCTTAAATCCAGGCTGGAGGAAGCAAAGGGCAATTATGAGTTCATATTCATCGACTGTCCTCCTTCCTTAGGGCTGTTGACACTGAATGCCCTCGCGGCCGCGGACGCTGTTTTGGTGCCAATCCAGTGCGAATATTACGCCCTGGAGGGTCTGACGCAGCTAATGAGCACCGTGAGGCTAGTGAAGCAGCGGCTCAATCCCGATCTGGAGATCGACGGCGTCTTGCTGACTATGTTTGACGCCAGAACCAATTTGAGCACCCAGGTCGTAAACGAAGTGAAGAAATTTTTCAAAGATAAGGTCTACCGGTCCATCATTCCCCGGAATGTGCGCCTGAGCGAAGCGCCCAGCCATGGCCTGCCGATCACATTATATGATAATCGTTCAACAGGCGCAGAGGCATACAGGCTGCTGGCCGAGGAATTTCTTAAATGGAACGGAGGGACTAACTGATGGCAAGACAGACTGGCTTGGGGCGCGGCCTTGAAATGCTTATGGGGAGCCAAATTCCCGAAGACGCCGACGCCTTTGCCGAGATTGATATAAGGCTTATTGATCCTAATCCCGACCAGCCCAGACGCAGCTTTGACAACGAAAAGCTGGAAGAGCTGGCCCAGTCCATCAAGACTGTTGGCGTCATCAGCCCAATTTTGGTGGTAAAAAATGATGGCCGCTACACGATTATTTCTGGCGAGCGGCGTTTTCGCGCGTCCATAAAGGCAAGGCTCAGCCACATCCCCGCCATCATACGCGACTATGACACAATCAGGCGCATGGAGGTGGCTCTGATTGAGAACCTGCAAAGGGATGATCTAAGCCCTCTGGATGAGGCGGCGGGCATACAAGCGCTCATTGAGCAATGTGCCATAACCCAGGAACAGGCGGCTGAGCGCCTTGGAAGAAGCCGATCAGCAGTTGCGAACAGCCTGCGTTTGCTGACTCTTGATGAAACCACCGCGCGGCTGGTGAGCGAAGGGAAGCTTTCCGCAGGCCATGCTAGGGCGCTTTTGGGTATTGAAGACGATGGCGAGAGGGCCAGACTCGCAATTGCTGCCGCTGAAAGGCAGCTTTCAGTGCGACAAGTGGAAGAACAGGTGCGCAATCTTAAGAAGACGGCAGCCTTTCCTCAAGGGAAGGAGGCCATGCCCGAGGAGTTCAAAGTGATGGAAGGCGCGTTTAAAAAAGCTTTGGGCAGCGCAGTGAAGATAAAAGGCACACCCAAAAGAGGCAAAATCAGCATAGAGTACAAGAGTTTTGATGAGTTCGAGAGAATATACAACATAATAAGCGGGCTGGAGGATTGACCTTCGCCTGATTTTTGTCAAAAGCTTTCACGGTGAAACATTTATGGATGACTTATTGAAAAATTGGCTGCTTGAGGATGATAACCCGGAAAGCCGGAAAGGGCCTTTGCGGAGCTGGACTCAGCCTTTGAATGCGGCTGTGGAGACTTTATGCTTTTGACTTCGCTGATGAAGCTGGGCTTTTCAGAGCATGAAAGCATTTTGCCCATAATTGACGGCCTTGCTGGCCATCGTCTGCCCGACGGCGGTTATTTGTGTCTGCACAGGCTGAGCAAGCTTAAGTACATGCCAAAGAGCTGCTATAAGGCCAATCTTCACGCTTTGCTGTTCTTGGCGGAATGCAAAAAAAGCGGCGCCGATATATCTCCCCTTATGCCCCTCGTTGATTACTTTTTAGACCGCAGCATTTTTTACAGGAGCGCCGACAAACCCTCCCTCGTTCTAAATAGCCGGGAGGGTTGGCGCACAATAGATGCCTTCTATCCCTTCGAGGTCATGCGGGTAGGCCTGCAAAATGTCCTGGAGGCCTTCTGCGCCCTGGGCTATGGCGATGACACACGCCTTCAGGAGGCATGGAGTCTGTTGGAGGCCTGTGAAAACAGCGCGGGAAGAATTATTCTGGGCGGCACACTGACGAAATCGTACTTGCCGAAAGAAAGAGTTGGCAAACCCAGCAAATGGGCCACATTCTATGCCCTCCTCGCCCGGAAGCAGCGATCACTTTTATAAACATACTAAAAAGGCCCTGCCAATGACAGCAGAGCTTTTTTGTTCATGCGACAGGGTACAGAGGAAGCGGCGGCTAAATCACTAGGGTGTTGCCCGTGACCTGAGCGGCATTCCTCCAAATTCACAGAATTGATTGTAATGCCAGAATTGTTACCACGCCGGGAACACCCAGAAGGCCGGCCATCAGCGCTGTCAACGGGTTTATCGCTATCCTAAGACCCAAGGGCGAGCCGAAAAGGTTGATTAGCATCAGCATTGCGCCGCCCAACAGGCCGTTGAACAAAAACCTCAACAGTATTTTGAATGGCACCAGCAGCAGCCAACCCAGGGCGTACAGCAGCACCAGCCCCACAGCAAAGAATATAACCGTCGTCAAATCTATCGCAATGCCCATTTTGCACCTCTTGCACATTTATTCTCAATTTATAGTATGCGGGGTGCGCAGAAATAATAACGCCGCTGCTCGTCAAGTCCAATATTAACAAAGCATTGTTTCACGTGAAACATCAAAGAGCGATGGTCATTTGTCTGTCCAGCAGATATATATAGGGCTTTGCATCTTTTCCAGTTAAGCGTCTTAACGCCAGCGCATATAGCTTAAGCTGCCCCGAATAGATCTCTTTGGCTTTTTCCCGGCCCAGCCCGCCGCTCTTGAAATCGATTATAATCCATTTATCCCCCTGCAAAAAACACATGTCAATTATTCCCTGCAGAAGAACTTTCTCTCCATGGTCCGCTTCCAGGCCCGCTTCACCGGGAGTGACAAGTATGTTGAAGGGTTGCTCGCACAGAAGCTCGCCTGCAGAGAGAGCCCGGCGGCCCAGATCGCTCAAGAAAAACTCTGCCAGGCTCATGGGAGAAACCGCACCTGCCTGCGCATTTGATATCAAGCCCCTTTCAACCATTGCATTCATCTGGGCAGCGATTTCTCTGGCCGTCTCTCCGCCCTCAAGGCCCAGGAGACGGCTTTTTTCCAGGGCGCTTATAACAGTGTGAATCGCGGTCCCCCTCTCGGCGCTGGTAAAGCCCTTCCTCTCCTGAACAAACTGCGGCCTTGGAGGGACGGGCATCTCGTACCTTGAAAGGGCTGTGGCGCTCACCTTCTCCGGCCGCGCAGCGCCTCCCGCCTCATACCGCCATTCCAGTCTTTTTTCTATCCATTTTCGGTCAATGGCCTGTGGGCCGGAGCCGCTATCGGGAAGGCCCGCCCCCTGCATTTCAGCGCCCAAGCTCACATATTTTTCCTCACCAAATGAAGGCGCAATGAAATCCAGCAAAGAGCGCGCGTCTGAAAAATCCCCGCTCTCGGCCATTTGCCGCCATCTGGAATCCGCCGAATCCCTGTTTTGCACGCACCCGGTTATTATCAGCCTTTCCTGGGCGCGGGTCATTGCCACATATAAAACCCGCAGTTCCTCTGCCAGGCTGTCGCTAATTATTGCCTTTGAAACGCTCATATGGGAAAGGCCCGCCTGTGAAACCAGCAAATCCGGGTCCACATACTTCATTCCAAAGCCCTTTTCCCTGTGGAATATCAATGGGCCGGTGGTATCTCGAAGGTTAATTCTTCCTCCTGTCCCGGCGACTATCACCACCGGGAATTCCAGCCCCTTTGACTTGTGTATGCTCATTATCTGAACGGCTTGCTCGTTTTCTGGGGCGGGTGAAAAGCTTGCGCCCTCACCGGAGCCCTCATCGCCCAGGGCGGCCACGCTCAAAAACTCGCCCAGCGAATCATATGCTTTGGCTCTGTTCACTAATGCCCGCAGGTTTTCCTGCCGAGCGCTTCCATGGGGCAACGCACCGACAAAATCATAATAGCCCGTCTCCTCCATCACCAGCAGAACAAGGCTGTATGCAGGCATCTTGCGGCTTTGTGACCGCCATTTTTTAACGCTATCGAAAAATAGATTAAGTCTTTTGCCAATGCTGTCATCGATGCTTTCGGCATATTTCATACATGCTTTATAAAAGGGCATATCCCTTTGGGGGAATGCGCTGCGGACATGTGCAATTTCCTCCGGCATGAACATTAGCTCAGCAAAGGGCGCTGTCAGCGCACCCACCAAGGGCATGTCCTGATGGCGGTTGTCGATGACGCTCAGCAGATTTACCAGCGCTTTCACCTCCGTAAGGCTGTAATAGCCCTCAGAGCTGTCTGTCACAAAGGGGATCTCCTCTTGGCGCAGCATTTCCGTCACCGTTTCCACCCAACCCTTGGGCGAGCGAAACAATATAGCGATATCCCGAAGCTCCACCGGTCTATAGGCGCCGTCAACCTCCATCATCTTTCCCAAAAGTGCTTTTATATTATCGATTATAAGCCGCGCTTCAGCTTTTTTCGATGAGAAATCCTGCAAAAACTCTTGAAAGTCGTCGTCATCCTCCATTTCTGCCTTGGCATCAGCAGTTACAAGCACCTGAAGCGAGGCCCTTGCAATGTCATCGTCATCTTTAGGCTTTTTTCCTGGCAAAAGCCTGGCATTATCGTCATAGGCTATACCCCCCAGTTCCAGCGACATGGCTTTTTCGAAGACCTTATTTACGCAATCTATAACGCCCTTGCATGAACGATAATTGTCATTCATGCTTATGAGCCGGCCCATTGAACAATTTCCTGCCCTGCCAAAGCTGTTGTATTTCCCTGTAAAGAGGGAGGGCTCGGCCATTCTGAAGCCATATATGCTTTGCTTAACATCCCCCACCATGAAAAGATTGTTTCCCCGGGTGATGCGCGAAAGTATCTCCTCCTGCAAAGCGTTTGCGTCCTGATATTCGTCTATAAACACATATTCAAAGCGCTGCTTCATCTGCTGGCTTACTTCATCGTTGTTCAAGGCAGCCAAAGCAAAATGCTCCAGGTCGGAAAAATCCACCTCTTCGTTTTCAGCCTTCATGGAAAAATATATTTGTTCAAATTCATTTACCATTTTGCAGGCCCGGCGCAGATGAACCGCCATGGCGCTATCGTTTTCTCTGGCCACTATCAGCGGCGGCAGATGGGCCGCCTTTGTCAGAAGCTCTTTTGCTCGATCCCTCAGAGTCTTTGCCGTTTCCATCTCCTGGGGGTTATCTTTTCTGGAGGCTTTTGTCACCGACCATCGCCCAAAAACCGGCCTATAGTTTGACAGCGCCCCGTAACCCTTTTCAGCCAAGTGGATTATGTTAAGGGCAATCTGGGCGTCGGACTGCAACACCTCCCTGGCGCTTTCATCATCAAATATACCATAGGCTTCATCGATCATGGCTGCGGCCCGCATGGCATTATCGCGGGCGGAAACCAAAGCGTCGCTGGCCCATTCGCTCTTTTCTATATCGTTCGCATTCTTGTAGAAGG
Source organism: Christensenellales bacterium (assembly GCA_050309705.1). GTDB lineage: Bacteria > Bacillota > Clostridia > Christensenellales > UBA1750 > JBNRMR01. The sequence goes on from JBNRMR010000196.1 coordinate 14,980, forward strand.
AGGAAACCATCGCATCAAGCCACTGGAGAGGGTTGGGCCTGCTGTTGGAAAAAGTATATATATTTTGCACATGCTTCTTCAAGTTTTCCGTGCTGCCAAACACAGCAACAGTCTCAATAAACCCTTCTGTATCAAGCATTTTCTCAAGAGCGAGGTTCATCGCAGCCTCTCTCATTCGGTGGCCCTTCGCTTCGTCCTGAACCCTGAACGAGGGGCTTATCCCCGCCTCCACAAAGAACTCCCGCAACAGTGTGGTGCAAAATGAGTGTATGGTGCAAATATTGGCCGGCGAGACATTTCTGGCGGCAAGGCCCATTCCCGAGGATGCGAGCCTGGCCTCTATGCGCCGCCTCATGTTTGCCGCGGCAGCCTTGGTGTAGGTGACTATAAGCATCTTTTCTATTGGCACACCCTTTTGCACCAGCCGCACGACTCTTTCAGTCAGCACTGCCGTCTTGCCCGATCCCGCCGCTGCGCTTACCAGCACATCGCTGCCCGTGGCGTTAATGGCCTGAAGCTGTTTTTCGGTGAACCTGATACTGGCATTACTCATCGTCCTCACCCCCGAAAATGATTGCCCTCGCCTCAGCCTCCGTCACGCCGCAATGGCGGTAATCGGCGCCAAGCTCGACATCGAACATGCAGGAAAGACGATGGTCGCAGTATGTGCAGGCGTTGCCGCTCTTTGTCTTAACAGGTTTCATGGCAATGTTCCCGGACAAAATTTGCCCAGCAAGGCCTCTCTCCTTTTCGCGAACATATTCCATCAGCATCTCCATCTGCTTTTCGTCAAAAACAGGCGCGTTTTTGTATGGAGTGCCGTCCTTTTTGATTCTGACATTCAACATGTTTTCAAAGGGCTCATCGCCGCTCATGGCCGAAAGCACCAGATCATCTTTAAGGGCCACTCCCTCCAGTCTGTAACCCCTTTTCAGCCTTTCGATCAGCGCTTCCCTTTCTTTGATTTCAAAGGGCGCAAGCTCTCCGCTCCTGCCGGAGACATGCAGATAAAAAGCCCCTGCGGGATCATACCCGCCGCCTTTGATGGCGCTTAGATATGTCAACAATTGAAGGCTGGTGCCATTCACCAGGTCACAAAGAAGAAGAGCGCTTCCCCCGGACTTGTAGTCCACCACCCGGGCGTAAGGCTTGCCGCCAATCAGGGCCGTGTCCAGCCTGTCGATTCTACCCTCAAGCAACATCGTGATATCATCCACCAAAAGAGCGATGGCAGGAAAGCGTTCACCCTTACCAAAGCGGATTTCTGCGCTCCTGGGTTTGAACTTGTTCTTTTTTATATGATCGGCGATATTTTCAGCCGCTCTTTTGGCGCTTTTGTCCAGCAGGTATATGGTTGCCCGACCCTCTGGCATTTTTCCGGCAGGCAAATCCAGCATTTTGCTGACATTTTCGCGGGATACCTCTTGGGCAATTCGTTTTATTTCGTCTTCGCTCAAATCATCCAGCCCCTTGACCAGAGCCCTTCTTGTGAACTCTTCAAGATATTCATGGAAAAAGCTGCCTCTGTCCACGGGCCTTATCTCAGGCTCCCTTCTGGGCACGGGCTTTATTCCGTATGAAAGAAAATGCTTATAAGGGCATGAAGCGAAGCTTTCCAGCCTTGATATGCTTATGGCTGGAGACAGCGCGGAGCCAAAGAAAAGATTGCGGGAGGTTTCTTTGTTTATTGGGGAAGGATTCACCGCGAAGCTCATGGCTGCATCAAGGCGCTCCATGTATTTGTGATCGCGCAGGCGGAAATATTCGCTTACGGAAAGCCAGCCCGGGTCAAATGAACGGCGCAGCATCAGCCCCAGCATTTTTTTGGCGGTGCTTGTTTCAACCAGCAAGGCTTCGCAGCTATAGAAATAATCCTGGTCCTTCGGCTTCACGCATGGGAATATGCTCTCCACCTTTTTTATAAGGGTTGATGGCTCAAGGGCCTGGCCATCGGAGCCGGAACGGGAGAGGCTAAGATAAAGATGGTCATATGCCTGCGTGAATGCGTCGTATATGCTCAGCCTTTCTACAGCATGAAAATGAGCGCTCCCAAAGCCCAGGGCGCTAAAGCCCGGCCCAAGAGCTTCAGCGTCATAATCGCTTATAAGGCTTTCGGGCGCTTCATTTGAAGGGATCAAACCATCGTTCATGCCCATGACAAAAAGGGCTTTCACCTGGTCACCCTTGAAGCGGACAGGGCTGCCTATATTCACGCAGTCGGTCTGATGGGGAATTGAGCCCAGCTTACAGGCGGCAAAGCCTTCCTTTAACGTGTTTATATAATCTGATGGGCTCATATTTCCCAAAAGAGAATGGCTTTGGTCAAGAACGTCGCAGATAATTTGAGCCAGCTGCCCATCTCCGCTTTCGATTAGCGCAGGAAGAAGCCCTATATTTTCGATATAATCATATGCGGCCCTGGAATAGGCCTGAGCGTTTTTTTCCTCCGGGCTTTTAGGCATAAGTCCCCTTGCAAGCCGTCTTATGGGATCTGCAAGCCTCTGCCTGACGCTTTCCAGCTCTGCATCATCAATGGGGCTTGTGAAGCCCGATGCATATACACTGCGTTCTACTATATAATTTTCAAAGAGATCGGCATAATCGTCGCTCACGCCAATCCACCCGCTTTTTAGCACCTGCAAAACATCCCTGCGCTGGGACATATTCCTGCTGGCGCAAAGAAGAGCCGATATTATCAGTTTAACGGCGCTATGGTCCAACGCGCTTTCCATTTTGTCCAGCCGGCAGGGAACGCCTCTCATGTCGAGCTGGCGCTTGAGTTCCTCTCCCCTCTCGCCGTCATCGGCGCAGATCACCGCCATGTCGCCATAGCGCAGTCCCTTGTCTCTGGCCAGGTGAACGATATTTGATGCGATGGCCACAGCTTCTCTTTCGATGGTGGGTGCGTAAAAGATTTCTATGGCATTGTTTTGCCCATCAAAGGATCTGGGGTTTTGCGAGAACAGCTCTCTTTCCAGGTGTCCGATCTCCGGAGAGCTGAACTCCTTGCTCTCTATTTCTTTTACTTCGATAACGGCATTTTCGCCCTGTGGACCTTGCCTTATTATCGCTTTTAATGAATCCATCGCCTGGCGCACAGGTGTGAAAAGCTCGTTGTCGGCGGCTTTATCGCTTGAAAAAGTGAAAGTTATGGTTACTCTTTTGACAACGGCAGCAAGAGCCGCCAGCATTTTTAGAGTCAAAGGAGATATTACGTCAAAGCCGTCCACGTAAACATCGTATTCTCTTAAGAACTCCGCCCTGTGAAGATTGTCTGCCAGAAGCTCCTCATGGCGCTGCTCATCGGCATATTCATTCTCGGTTAGCCTTTCATATTCTTCATATATGAGGGCAATATCCGCCAGCTTGCTCAAAAGCATCCGGGGCATGTTTTCATTTTCATCCGCCGCTTTTTCTGTCAGCATCCTTAGCTGCGCCGGGGAAAGGCCGTTTTGCTTGAGTTTAACTATGATCTCAGACATCAGCGGTGCAACATCGGCGATATTTTTCGCCCCCGAGAAATATTTAAGCCTTGAGGATAAATCTATCAGCAGCTTTTTCACCGCCATTGTCATGCCTGAAAAGTCCAGCCGCTTAAACTTCATGCCGCCGACCATTGTCAGCACCCTGTAAGCCAGCCTTGAAGGCGATAAAACCTGCGTGAAAAGAAGCCCGCCAGTTTTCACCCTGCGGGTTAATATGCGCTCGGCGCTGAAAGTGAACTGCTCGGGCACTATCAATATTGTCTTTTCAAGGGCCTCCGTTGCTCTTGCAACGCGGTCAAGCACAAAAGCGGTCTTTCCCGCGCCGGCCCTTCCGGTAAGAAATGTCAGCTTCATGGCTTTATGATATCACCACTTCTCTCAAAGCGTCAATTCCCCTTTTCAGGGAAATCCAGTTAACTTTTTGCCTTTACGATTATATGTGATATAATCAGCTTAGAAATTTTGAGAGAATTGCGGGCTGACATGCCCAAAGAAAAGGAAATCCGGCATGAAAATTAATAAGAAGTACCATAACATTGTTTTCGCTTGCTTTGCAGCCATTATTATTTCCATTCCTATGTCCTTTGTGATGGCAGCCATTAATTTTGGTTTTAGAGAGGGCTTTTTTATGGCATTTTTAAAGTCTGCGCTTATAAGCATTCTAATTTCCATTCCCCTGTCGAATTATGGAGTCCCCCTGGCAAAGAAAATTGCGGACAAGCTCACTGACAAGTGATCATCTCGAAATTCTGTTTGTATAACCAGTCGGCTTAATGACCTCTCTGAATTTTTTTGCGGCTTCCTCTCTGTTGGTTAACAAACAGGTGATATTATCCCTACAGTATAAGATATTTTAATATTATAAAACCGCCCGGCATTAATTTATCGGGCGGCTTTATTTTAAATTGACAGATCAATTATCGTTTTCTTCCGGGCCTTCAGTTTCTGCAATCTCCTGTCCGTTTTCGGTCAAATCTTCTTCGTCTTCATCTTCTTCCTTTGCAACAGCCACCACTGAAACAAGCCTGCTGCTTTCATCCACCCGCATTATCCTGACCCCCTGGGTGACCCTTCCAAGGGTTGAGACGTCCTGCGCCGCAAAGCGAATGATTGTGCCGTCATCGGTTATGGCTATTATGTCCTCTTCCTCGTCCACAATCTTAAGGCTCACGAGTTCTCCCGTCTTCGCTGTGAGGTTCATGGCCTTTATGCCCTTCCCTGCGCGATTTTGCAAGCGATATTCATCCAGATCGGTGCGCTTTCCATAGCCGTTTTCGGTTATCGCCATAACCCATCTGGGGCTATCCTCAAATATGGTCTGCATATCCACCACAGTATCGCCTTCGTCCAGGCTAATGGATTTCACACCCTGGCTAACCCTGCCCATGCTGCGCACATCGCTCTCGTTGAAACCTATGCTCATTCCCTGCCTGGTGCCTATAAGAATGTTCGCATTGCCCTCGGACAGGCTGACGCCTATAAGCTCGTCATCCTCCCTTAAAACAATGGCAATCAGCCCTGCCGCCCTCAGGTTTTTAAAATCATCCAGAGAAGTTTTCTTTATAAGGCCAAACTTTGTGGCCATTATCAGTTCTCCCCTGCTTTCTTTGTCCGCGGGGATCATGGCGGTAACTTTTTCGTCGCCGTCAAGCTGCAAAAGATTCACAATGGCCGTCCCCCTGGCGGACCTGCCAGCCTCGGGGAGCTGATAGCCCTTAAGTCTGTAGACTCTGCCCTTGTTCGTGAAGAAAAGGATATCCTTGTGGGTGGTGGTCACAAATATTTTTTCCACAAAGTCTTCCTCGCGGGTGCTCATGCCGATAATTCCCTTGCCTCCCCTACGCTGAGACTTATATGTGTCAAGACTGATCCGCTTTACATAGCCAAAATGGGTGAGGGTAATGACCACTTCCTCCTCTTCGATCAGATCCTCTATATCAATCTCGCCGTCAATCATCGTCAGCTCGGTGCGCCTTTCATCAGCGTATTTGTTTCTGATGGCCGTCACTTCTTCTTTTATTATGTCCAACACCATCTGCTCACTGCTCAGAATCTCGTTATAGTGGATGATCTGCTGCTGAATACCTTCATATTCCTCCTGAATCTTGCTGCGCTCAAGGGCCGAAAGCCTGGCAAGCCTCATGTCCAACACAGCCTGAGCCTGCTTTTCGCTCATATCAAAGCGCTCCATCAGAGCATTTTTTGCGGCCACGGTGCTTTCGCTGGTTTTAATCACCTTAATGATTTCGTCGATATTATCCAGCGCCTTCAGCAATCCCTCCAAAATATGAGCTCTTGCCTCCGCCTTGGCCAGATCATACCTTGTGCGCCTGGTGACGACGTCCTTTTGCAGCTCTAGATAGTGCCAGAGCATGTCTTTAAGATTCAGCACCTTAGGCTCGTCGTTGACCAACGCCAGCATTATGACGCCAAACGTGTTTTGCATTTGTGTATGCTTATACAAAAGGTTCAAAACTATATTTGCGTTGACATTCTGCTTAAGCTCTATCACCACCCGCATGCCGTTTCTGTCACTTTCATCGCGAAGATCGGAAATGCCTTCGATGGTCTTGTCCTGCACCAAATCGGCAATCTTTTCCACCATCTTCGCCTTGTTCACCAGATAGGGTATCTCCGTCACTATTATTTGGCTCTTGTTGTTGGGCAGTTCCTCAATCTCTGCCTTTGCACGAACCACAAGCCTTCCCCTGCCCGTACGATATGCCGAGTGGATGCCCGAAGTGCCCAAAATTATTCCGCCTGTAGGAAAGTCCGGCCCTTTTATGAATGTCATTATTTCTTCGATTGAACAATCAGGATTGTCCATCATATAAATTAGGCCGTCGATAACCTCGCCCAGATTATGCGGTGGAATGTTTGTGGCCATACCAACAGCGATGCCGCTGGAGCCATTCACCAGAAGGTTGGGATAGCGGCAGGGCAACACTGATGGCTGCATTGTCGTTTCGTCGAAGTTGGGGTAAAAATCGACTGTTTCCTTGTCCAAGTCGGTCACCAGCTCCATGGCCAGCTTTGTAAGCCTTGCTTCGGTGTATCTCATTGCCGCCGCCTCGTCGCCGTCAACGGAGCCGAAGTTACCCTGTCCATCCACCAGTGGATATCTCATTGAAAAATTCTGCGCAAGACGCACCATGGTTTCATAGACAGCGGCGTCCCCGTGGGGATGATATTTACCAAGAACATCGCCCACCACGCGCACAGACTTCCTGTGAGGCTTGTCTGGCGTGTTTCCCAGCTCAATCATGGAATATATCAGGCGCCGGTGGACGGGCTTTAAACCGTCGCGCACGTCCGGCAGGGCCCTGTTTATAATGACGGCCATCGCATAGCTGATGAACGATTTTCTTAACTCCTGTTCAAGATCTACCGGCTGAACATTATCACGAATCATTTTTACTTCCTCTTTTTCATCTTACTCATCAAATTTACTTCACTGGGCTAAACGTCCAGGTTTTCCACTAACTTCGCGTTTTCCTCGATAAACTCTCGCCGGGGCTCCACATCATCGCCCATCAGAACTGAGAACATCTCATCCGCAGAGATGGCGTCATCCATTGTCACTTGCAGCATTATCCTTTTTTCCGGGTTCATCGTGGTCTCCCAAAGCTGCTCCGGGCTCATCTCTCCAAGGCCCTTGTATCTTGAAACGTTGACATCGTTTCCCCTGCCAATTTCATTTAAGAATGCTTCCAGCTCATTATCATCATAGAGGTACTGTTCAATGTGCTTTCCCTTTGTGACCTTATAAAGGGGTGGCTTTGCAATGTAGACATAGCCGCCTTCAACCAGGGGCTTCATATAGCGATAAAAGAATGTGAGCAGAAGTATTCTTATATGGCTACCGTCCACGTCTGCGTCCGTCATGCAGACTATTCTGTGATATCTTAGCTTTGTGACGTCAAAGTCTGCGCCTATCCCCGCCCCGAAAGCGGTGACCATTGCCCTTATTTCCGCGTTGGCAAGGATTCTGTCCAGTCTTGTCTTTTCAACATTGAGTATTTTTCCACGAAGGGGCAGTATTGCCTGGAACATCCTGTCGCGGCCACCCTTGGCGCTTCCCCCGGCGGAGTTACCCTCAACAATAAATATCTCGCATTTTGCAGGGTCTTTTTCGGTGCAGTCGGCCAGTTTCCCGGGAAGGGAGGTAGAATCCAGGGCAGTTTTGCGTCTTGTCAGCTCCCTTGCCTTTCTGGCGGCCTCCCTTGCCCTTTGTGCCGTCATGCATTTGTTTATTATTATCTTTGAAACATCAGGGTTTTCCTCCAAAAAGACAGAAAGCCCTTCTGCTGTTACATTATCGACTATCTGGCGCATTTCGCTGTTGCCCAGCTTTGTCTTTGTCTGACCCTCAAACTGGGGCTCCATCAGCTTAACGCTTATCACTCCGGTTAGCCCCTCACGGATGTCTTCCCCCGCAAGGTTAGCCATATTCTCCTTAAGGTACTTATATTTTCTGGCATAGTCGTTCACCACTCTTGTGAGGGCACGCCTGAACCCCTCCATATGGGTGCCACCTTCGGCGGTGTTTATGTTGTTGGCAAAAGAAAATATATTTTCCAGATAGCCGTCGTTATATTGCATGGCTACCTCAACTATATTATCCTCCCTCTCGCCCCTTAGGAAAATGGGAGTGGGATGCAGCACCTCTTTTTTCCTATTGAGGAATTCCACAAAGGATTTTATTCCTCCTTCATAGAGATAGCGCTTTTCTGAGCCGGTGCGTTCATCGATTAAGTTTAGATTTATTCCCGCATTCAAAAATGCCATTTCCCTGAAGCGGCTGCTTAAGACTTCGAACTGGTGCTCCACCGATTCAAATATCTCATCGTTCGCCAAAAAAGTGATCTTTGTGCCGGTCTTTTCAGTTTCACCGATGACCTTAAGATCGTGCATCGGCTCGCCATATTCATAGTGCTGGAAGTGAATTTTGCCGTCCTGAAATACGGTGACATCCAGCCACTTTGAAAGAGCGTTGACGACGCTCATGCCCACGCCGTGAAGACCGCCGGAAACTTTATAGCCGCTGCCGCCAAACTTTCCGCCGGCATGAAGCACAGTCAGACAAACTTCCACCGCGGACTTTCCATAGCTGGGGTGTATTCCACAGGGGATGCCGTGACCATTGTCCTCCACGGTGACTGAATGATCTTCATGTATGGTCACATCTATCCTGTCACATCTTCCAGCAAGGGCTTCATCCACAGAGTTGTCCACGATTTCATACACCAGATGGTGCAGGCCCTTGAAATCCGTGGAGCCGATATACATACCGGGCCTTCTTCTTACTGCGTCCAGCCCCTCCAGCACCTGTATCTGGCTTTCGTCATACAGATCAACTTTTCTGTCGCTTTTATCATTTTTTATGTCGTTAGTTTTTGGGAAAGTTTCATAATTTTCGGTATTCTCGAATTTTTCGATATTCATCTTTTCGTTCACCTCATAGTTTTTAAAAAGCCTTTACTTGTATATGTCTATATAAATAAAATGAAGACGTAGTATGATTAGTATCAGGGAAAATGTGGAAAAGTCTTTTTTATTGTAGTTTACCTATAAAATTTAACTGATAAAAATCCACAATTTATAATCGACTTTTCTACAATTCCACAGTTCGTCCATTTTTCTATATTTTTTCCAAATTTTTTGTGTTCATTCGCTTGATATCTTTCCTTCGCTAACCTTTAAAACTCTCAGGTTTTTCACGCTAAGGCCCTCGCATGATGTCCCGGATATAAAGGTTTGTATATCCTTTATGTTTTTTAAAAGCATATGCTGCCTTTTTTCGTCCAGCTCTGAGAGGACATCGTCCAGCAAAAGCACCGGGTATTGACCTAGAACCTCCTTCATTAGTGAAAGCTCGCTAAGCTTAAGGGCGATTGCCGCGGTTCTTTGCTGACCCTGGGAGCCATAGCCCCGTATGTCGCAGCCGTTTACGCTGATTGATATATCGTCCCTATGAACTCCCAGAAGGGATGTCTTTCTGCGGATATCTCCTTCCTCATTTTTGCTTAAATGCTCAAGATAAAAATGTGGATCAATTGCTTCAAAGGGCATGCTGGGAGCATATTCAGCTTTCATGATCTCCTTGTCGGCCGATATGAACCTGTGGTTTTCAAGGGCCAAAGCGCAGAGCTTTTCACAAAAGCTCACCCGCGCCCTCATTATATCAGCGCCGCTTTGGGCGAGCTGCTCGTTCCATATGGGCAGCGTCGAGCGGAGAGATGGTTTGAATTCCAAAGATCTGAGCAGATTATTGCGCTGTTTCAGCACATGGCCGTATTTTTGAAGCGCATAAAAATACGCCGGATATAGCTGGCTGAGTTCAATGTCCAAGAACCTGCGTCTCACATGGGGGCCGTCCTTCACAAGGTCAAGATCCTCCGGAGCGAAAAAAACGCAGTTGAAATGCCCCATCAGCTCGCCTATGCGGCGTGTCTTTATTCCGTTGATGTAAATATCCCTTTTTTTTGCTGAATAAAGGCGGAAGTCTATGGTCTGCGTGCCCTCCATGCGCTTTACTCGCATCTTCACAGAGGCGCTGTCGCAGCCTATTTTGACCATATCCTTTTCCCTTGAAGTTCTGTGGGAGCGCCCCGCCGCGCAAAGGAATATTGACTCCAGCAGATTTGTCTTTCCCTGGGCGTTGTCGCCCTGCACGAATATACACTCGCGGTTAAGGGTGAGCTCCTGAAGCTGATAGTTCCTGAAATTGGTGAGCCGAAGCTGGGAGATATACATTTTATCAGTGTGTTCTCACCGGGAGAACCAAATAAAGGTAGGAGTCTCCTTCCTCAGGAACTATCGTGCCCGGGCTTACAGGGCTGTTTAAAAGGATCATCACGTTGTCATCATCCACGTTTTTAAGCACATCGGAGATATACCTAACGTTAAAGGCGATTGTGATGTCGTTTCCGAATTTAGAGCAATTGATCTCCTCATATATATCCCCCAGATCGTTGTTGGAGGTTATTACAAGCATATCGCCCGTGATGTTCATTTTAATAAGATTCGTTTTGCCGTCCCTGGCTATTAAGGCCGCTCTTTCAACGCAGTCGTTGAAATCTTTCCTGCTAACAACAATCCTGGTGGAGGATTCAGCAGGGATAATCTGCTTGTATTTGATATATTCGCCTTCCAGTAAACGGATTTTTATGTCCGTGAGGCCAAGGTTCACCAAAAGATGGTTTCCACCGAAGCGCAATGTCACCATGTCCTCGATATCACCCAGAATCTTTGAAAGCTCCAAAAGATATTTGCCAGGGGCCACAAAGCTGAAGTCGCCGTCGGTGCTCATGACCTGCGCCTTTCTAAGGGCCATACGGAAGCTATCCAGGCTCACCATTGTGAGAACATCACCCTCGCATTGTATGAGACAGCCGGTAAGAATGGGCCTAAGATCATCCGTGGCAACAGCAAAGGCCGTCTGGCGGATCATATCCCTGAATGTAAGCTGGCTGAGGGTGGCCGAAACTGCGGCGTCAGGAGTCCTTGGAAGCTCCGGGAAATTATCCGCGGAAAGCCCCTGAAGGGTGGTCCTTGTCTGAAGCGCACGGATTGTGACGCCAAAATTTGCGGATATCTCCATTGTAACTTCAGAGTCTGGCAGCTTTCTGACTATTTCAGTCAAAAGCCTGCCGGGCAAGAGCACCTGTCCGTCGCTGTCTGCAAAACCGGGCAACCTGCTCACAATGGTCATGTGCAGGTCTGAGCAGGTTAATGTGACGTCGCCCTTTTCGGATTTAATCAAAATATAGTCAAGAGCCGGTATGGGAGACTTTGGGGATAAAGCATGCGTAACTGTGGACAGCGCCTGATATAGGTCAGCCTGCTGGCAAACTATTTTCATATATTGTCCTCCAAAAAATGTGCAAATTGATTGTTGTGGAAACTGTGGAAATCGGACTTGCGCCAAAAATAGCGCTCCTTTATATTCTACCACAAAAGCAGAAATTTTTCCATAGCTTTATATATTGATGTAGGAATTTTTTGAAAACGATCTTTTGGATGAAAAATATTAGTTATTAATGAGTAAAAAAGGCACTTATAAGGGCAAAACTTGGAGTTGAAAAAGGGTGGAGCTAAAAGAATGTTGACGAAAGCCTGCTTTAATCATATAATAATGTAAAAAATTGAATAGACATGGCTGAAATTACTATTATACAGATAGATTTTACAATAATGTGGAATACTGAACTTCGCGTGCATTACATGAAAAGTATAAGAGGGAATGCGGCAAACGGGGGTTCATGGCCATTTCTGGCGATAGACCGAAAGGGGACATCATGAAAGAGCATTTAAATAAAAAGGAAAGCAATAGCTTGAGCGAACATAATGAAAGCAATGTAAATAGCTTTACTAACGGTAAAAATGGCAGCAACATCAATATTGTTTACGATAAGGACTGGATTATCAGAAATCTTCAGCGCAATTGCATGAGCGCGTTTGGAAGAACCATTGAGGATGCCAGCGATCAGCAGAAATATCGCGCCCTGGCTCTCACCGTCCGCGACCAGATAATGCAAACCTGGGCAATTTCAAAGAGCAAGCATGGGCGGGGAAATGGAAAGAGAGTATACTATCTTTCCGTGGAATTTCTTATCGGAAGGCTTCTTTCAAACAATATGCTGAATCTTATGAACAGACAGCTTTACGAGTATGCCTGCTCCGAGCTGGGCATAAATCTGCCGGAGATCCAGGAGTATGAGCCGGAGCCGGGCCTTGGCAACGGCGGGCTGGGGAGGCTTGCCGCCTGTTTCATGGACTCGATAACATCCTTGTCGCTGCCGGGAATGGGCTGCTCCATACGCTACGAATTCGGTCTTTTCAAACAAAAGATAGTGGATGGAAACCAGACAGAAATGCCGGATGATTGGCTGGAGGATGGAAACATCTGGGAAGTTGCCGTGCCGGAGGACTCCGTGGATGTGCATTTTTACGGCGATATTGAGGAGGATTGGTCGTCCGGAGCGCTCAAGATAAAGCATGTGAACTATTCATCGGTCATCGCCCTGCCATATGATATACCCATCGCGGGCTATGACACCAAGCAGGTGAACTCGCTTCGTCTGTGGAGCGCAAGGGCGCCAAAGCGCATAAACATGGAGGAGTTCAACAAGGGCGAATACAGCCGCATGATGGACGAAAAAGATCTGGCGGAGGTCATTTCAAAGGTTCTTTACCCTGAGGACAGACACCAACAGGGCAAGGAGCTTCGTTTAAGGCAGCACTATTTCCTTGCCAGCGCCACAATGCAATACATCGTGCGCGATTATAAGGCGGCCTATGGCGATGACCTTCACAACCTCCATGAGCATGTGGCTGTCCAGATAAACGACACTCACCCTGCGCTGGCCATACCGGAGCTGATGCGCATTTTGATGGACGACTACGGCTATTCCTGGGATGTCGCTGAAAAAGTGACAGCAAAGACATTTGCCTACACAAACCATACTGTCATGTCCGAAGCTTTGGAAAAATGGGAAGAGAGCATGTTCCGCACAATTTTGCCCAGAATCTATTCGATTCTCAAAGAGATGAATGAAGCGCTCTGCAATAAACTGTGGGATCATTTCCCAAACCAGTGGGATAAAATTGCCTCCATGGCGATAATCGCCTATGGGCAGATACATATGGCAAACCTTTGCGCCGCCATTGCCCATACCGTTAACGGTGTAAGCCAGCTTCATGCGCGCATATTAAAGCGCGACACGTTCCATAATTTCTATGTGCTTTCGCCAAGGAAGTTCATCGGGATCACGAACGGCATCACCCATCGCCGGTGGTTGATGGACGCCAACCCAAAGCTGACCGCTCTGATAGACGATAGCATAGGCTCCGCATGGAAAAAGGACCCTGAAAGGCTTAGCGAGCTTAGGCCCTTCACCAACGACAGCGGTTTTTTGGATAAATACGCCGCAATTAAGCAGGACAACAAGCTGCGGCTTGCTGAATATCTCAAGCGATACCAGAATGAAGTCATCGATCCGCAGAGCATATTCGATGTCCATGCCAAGAGACTGCACGAATACAAGCGGCAGCTTTTGAACATACTGCATGTTCTTTTCCTTTACAACAGGATCACGAGCGACTCAAGCTTTGAAATGCCTCCCAAGACATACATCTTCGGCGGGAAGGCGGCCCCCGGCTACGACAGGGCGAAGCTTATAATCCGCCTGATAAACCAGGTGGCGGCCCTTATAAGCAGCGACAAGAGGGCCAGCAAATATCTGAAGGTGGTATTCCTTGAAAACTACTGCGTTTCAAAGGCACAGATACTCATTCCTGCGGCGAATATCTCCCAGCAGATTTCAACCGCCGGAAAAGAGGCCAGCGGCACCGGCAACATGAAGTTCATGATAAACGGCGCTCTCACCTGCGGCACAATGGACGGCGCGAATGTGGAGATGTATGAGAGGGTGGGCAACGATAACATCTATATATTCGGCCTTAACGCCGAGCAGGTGCAGGGTCTTTACGCCCACGGAACTTACCGCGCCGGCGATATTTACGAGAGCGATCCGCGAATACGCCGCCTTTTGGAGCAGCTTATCGACGGTTCTTTATCAGAGGATCACCCCAGGATGTTTGCAGACCTCTACCAGACTCTGCTATTCGGCCACTGGGGCGAGATGGCCGATTCGTATCTTGTGCTCAGAGACTTTGAAAGCTACAGAGAGACACAGGAGAGGATGAGCGCCGACTATATGAACTTTTACAAGTGGCAGAAGATGGCAGCGACAAATACCGCCATGGCCGGCTTTTTCTCATCCGACAGGACCATCCGCGAATATAACGAAAAGATATGGGGCTTAAAGCCTGTGTTTTAGGACGCAGGGAAAGCAACGCCGTAATACTGCGTTATAAAAGGGCACCGTGAACAAGCAAAAGGGAGGGCATAATGCCCTCCCTTTTGCTTTTCCGCAGCGCCGCTATGGGGTAAATCCTCCTTCTACCGGCACACGGGTCAGCGCACGCAAGCGTTCAATATAGCGCGTGGCCGCGTCGCGGGAAATAGAAGGAAGTGAGGGCATCGGATTTTCCCGGCCCAGGCTTTCATGTTTACAGGAGCCCATCGCATGGAAGGGCATTATTTGCACCTCGCGTATGCAGCGCAATCCATCCGCCAGATGCGCTATTCCGGCAAAATGCTCCTGCGTGTCGTTATAGCCGGGAACAATGGGGCAGCGAAGTATTATCGGAACGTTTTCCCGGTCAAGGAGCAGCAAGTTTTCACGAATTATTTCGTTGCGCACTCCGGTAAACTCATGGTGGCGTACGCTGTCGCTTTCCTTCCAGTCGTATAAAAACAAATCGGTATATTCGGCCAGCGCTTTCAGCCGGGAAAACGGCGCAAAGCCCGAAGTTTCAACGCAGGTATGCAGATTAAGCTTCTTCGCCTCCCGCAAAATTGCATGAGCGAAAGCAAATTGATGCAGGGGCTCGCCCCCGGACAGGGTGACGCCGCCTCCGGAATAGGCGTAGAAAGTCTTGTCGAGCAAGACCTCCTCAAGCACTTGGGCAACGGTCATCTGTTTGCCGACGGCTTCCAGTGCGCCGTACGGGCATGCTTGCACGCACGCGCCGCAGCCCGTGCACCGC
Source organism: Christensenellales bacterium (assembly GCA_050309705.1). Lineage (GTDB taxonomy): Bacteria > Bacillota > Clostridia > Christensenellales > UBA1750 > JBNRMR01. The sequence continues at coordinate 30,081 of JBNRMR010000196.1, forward strand.
TGTCGGTTAAAACGATGCTCTTTGGCCGAAACATGGTGGCAGCCTTGGGGACAGACATCCTGGCATCGGCCGCATAAGCGGCATTTTTCCGCGTAAAAGGCAATCTCCGGTGCTTTGGACCAGGACTCGGGATTGTGGCACCACAGGCATTTTAGCGGGCAGCCCTTGAAGAAAACCGTGGTGCGTATGCCGGGCCCGTCGTGCAGACTGAAGCGCTGGATATTGAACACGCTGCCGTAAATATCCATATCGGCGGTCATCCGGCGTGGCGCATTCGGGCGATGATTTCATCCTGCAGGCTCCTGCTCAGGTTTACAAACCTCGCAGAATAGCCGCCTACGCGCACAATCAAGCTGAAATGCTCCTGAGGGCTTTGCTGCGCGTCAAGCAGTTGGCGAACATCCGTCATGTTCCCCTGAAATATTTGCCCGCCCTGCTTGAAAAAGGCGGAAAACACAGACTGAATCACCGCTTCGCTGGCCCAGTCCGGGTTCATGTCCCACATGGTGGACGCGCCTCCGTTCAGCATTGTGAAAGGAAGGGTTGTGCAGGAATTAATCGCCGAAGTAATGCCTTTGCTCATAGATGAGGACTGAGGCGTTACGCCCTGGGCGACCGGCTTGCCCGCCGGGCTTCCGTCAGCCGCTGCGCCAAGCATCTCGCCCGCCTCGGCTGCCCAGACAAAAGTCAGTATGACAGCCTTTCCCCTTCCGCCCCAACGGTTGCGGTCCATATGATAAATGGCGCAGATATCATTGACGAGTCGTGCGGCCATGGCGTCTGCCTCAGGGTTCTCCTGCCCGTATTTGGGCAAGGCGCGCAGCTCGGCCTGCAGCAGCTCATGCCCTTCAAAGTTTGCCGCAAGCGCTTGTATCAGCGTGTCCGCGCCGCAGAGCTTGCGCACGAACACCGCCTGCTCTATGGCGTAAAGGGAGTCGGCCGCGTTGGGCATTCCTATGGGCGTGGAGCCGTAATCGTGGTATTTTGCGCCGCCCGCATGCATGTTGCGCCCTCGCAGGGAGCAGTCGTCTATCATCGAGGAGATCAGGAAGGATGGCCTGGCCTGCTGCGCCGCTTCGCTGTAGATGTCCTGAGCGCGAAAGTGCATGTGCAGCATTCTGCCCGTCTGCTCAATAAAATACCTGTAGAAGGACTCAAAATCCTGGAAGTCCGCCACAGACTTCCCCGCGAAGGCGCTTATCCTGTCTCCTGTTTTAAGGCAAACGCCGCCGGAAACGCAAAGCTCCAAAATTTTAGGCACATTAAACCAGCCGTTATACAGAAAATCGCTTGTCATGCCCTGTATGCCTATTTCCATGCAGCCCCCGCAGGTGTATTCGGCGGCATCACCGGGGGAGACTCCGTGCTCGCGCAAAGACCGCATTATCTGTTCATCGCTCAAGAGCTGCGCACGGTTTTCCCCGTGCCTAAGGTAGGCGGCGCACAGGTGAAGGAAGTCCTCCGGCGGATTTTTGGGCAGGCGCACATAAACCGACGGATGGGTAATGTTCAGCCCCATTATGGATTGAATCATCATATGTGAAAGCGGGTTTACCGCGCTGGCCTCATTGCTGTGTGAGCCTCCCACCACAATGGCCTCCACCCACCTATCCGCAAGATATATCCTCTCGTTGATGCGAATGAACAATTCGTCCACAAGTTCCCTGGCCTCGTCAAAGGTGATTGCGCCGCTTTGCAAATCCCGTTCAAGATACGGCCACAGATAATAATCCAGCCGCCCGGGTCCGTTGCCGCCATAAGGGTTTTCACGCATGACCACAAGATACTGCATATAAAAAGACTGCACGGCCTCATGAAAGCTGCTTGCCGGTTGCGCGGGCACACGGGCGCACAGCGCGGCCATCTCGCCCATGCCAAGCCGCTCAAGCTCCCGCACATGCTTAAGATTCCATTGCTCCAGCGCTTCCAGCATTATCAGCACGCCGCGGTAAAACTGCGATGCTTCGTCGTCGCAGCCCCGCGCGAGCTCTTCTTCGTACACCGCCCGCATGCCGCATATGCCCATAGTGAGCACTTTATTCCACATCCATGTGATGTGTCCGCGGCCGGTCCTGCCGCATAGTTGATGCTTGGTCAGCTCGCCGTAATCCGGCAATTCCCGGCATATTCGTTCATATGGCTCTATCGCGTCATCAAAAGCGGGGTCAATGCTATCGGCCGGCTTTCTGTTCAGATGGTAGACGCGGCCGATCAGCCTGTCATAGGGCCGGATGTAAACCGGCTGCGCGGTGACGGCATAAGCGGTTGCCCGGGCAATTTTCTCCCAGCGCTCAAGGTGGGCAAAGCGGTTTAAAGCGGCATAGTTTTTATCATAATCGAACGTGGAAAGCGGCTGGTTGATTCCATATTCTTTTGAGTCCTCATAGATTTTCTGAATGCGCGCAGACATGATGTTTTACCTCTCTTTCCGGTTTTAATAACAGTATATATTGTTTATTCCCCGCCGGACATGTATTGAAATACAATTATTTTTGTAATATAGTATAATAAGAGGGAGGGAGAGAAATATGCATCCGGCTGTTTTATCTGACAACGTAAAAAGCCACTGGACTTTGGAGGAGATATTTCGCGAAGGTAAGTTCGACTGGATCCACAGCTTTATCCAGCGCTCCTACAGCATCGGTATGCACACCCAGGGTTTTTATGAGATCAACATCATCATATCGGGGAGCGGCTGGCACTATGTGGAAGGGCAATGCCTGCCCGTGGCGCAGGGCGATTTTTTCGTTATCCCCCCGGACGTGCGCCACGGTTATTTTTCAGAAAAAGACCTGGACGTTTTCCATTCGCTTATTCACCCCCTCTTTCTGGAACGCTATGGGGCGGAGTTGTATGCGCTGCCTTTCTATATAAAGCTTTTCACCGTGGATCCCCTTATGCGCAGCCTTGGCCGCAGCGCGCCGCATATGAAGCTCAGCCAGGAGGATTTTGCCGGCGTTCAGGAAATGATGGACCGGCTGATGCTATACTCAAAGCCCGCCGACCCGGTTCAGGCAGTCTACTGCAACGCCGGCGCCCTGATGCTGATCGCCAGGCTATGTTCGCTTTTTGCACAGAGCGCAGAAGGCAAAGCGCTCCCCGCCGAGGGCAGGGCGGATGAGTCCTTCGCCCGCAGCATTGCGCTCATATACGAGGACTATGGCCGGCCGCTTTCGATAGAAGAACTGGCCAGAGCCGCCAGCATGTCACGCAGCGCCTACATTACGCTCTTTAAGCAGATCATGGGAATGCCCCCGGGGAGGTTTCTTCTGACGCTGCGGCTGCAAAAAGGCAAAGCGCTACTGGGCGAGTCCAATTTATCCATACAGGAGATTTCGCAGCGCACTGGGTTTTATGACCCGGCGCATTTTTGCCGCAGCTTTGCCGCTCAGGAGGGAATCCCGCCGCTGGCATTTCGCCGCCAACGCCAATCAGAAGACGGCGCGCGATGAGCCAAACACGCCAATCCAGACATGGATTGGCGTGTTCTGACTATCCGTCAGCCCTTAAGGGAGCCGATCATCAACCCTTGAACGAAATATTTCTGGATTAACGGATACACGCAAAGTATTGGCGCCGTTGCAACGATTATCAATGAAAACTTCAGCAGCTCCGCAAGACCTTGCTGGGCGATTGCCGTCTCCGGGTCCACCACATCGTTCAGATTGATTCGGCTCTGCACCAGAATTTCACGAAGGAAGATCTGCAACGGATACAGCCTATTGTCCGAAAGGTAGATGAAGGCATTGAAATATGAGTTCCAGTGCCCAACGGCATACTGCATGGCGATAACCGCAATTATGGCCTTTGACAGCGGTATCACAAACATGGTAAAGAATTTTGCGTCGCTGCAGCCGTCAATGCGCGTTGCTTCCAGCAATTCATCCGGTAGATTCGTCTGAAAAAACGTTCTTGTCACGATCATGCTGTAGACTGAAATTGCCCCCGGAATGATCATGACCCAAACGGTGTTAAGCATCTTTAAGTCGCGCATCAGCAAATAATTGGGAATCATTCCTCCGCCAAAAAGCATCGTGAACGAGAACAGGAACATAATCAGCCCGCGGTGCGGAAGCCCTTTGCGGGCAAGCGGATACGCGCATATCAATGTCATGAACACATTGAAAGCGGTGCCCACAGCTGTGTAAAACAGAGTGTTGCGATAGCCTATCAATATGTTGGCGTTTCGGAAAACCGCCTTATATCCCTCCAGGCTTAAGTCCACCGGCCAAAGAATCACCTTTCCGGTAGATACCGCTATGGGCGAAGAAAATGAAGCCGAAACGACGTAGATAAGCGGATACAGGACAAGCAGCGTCAAAAAAACGATATACGCATAGGAAAAAGCATAGTATGCCCTGTCATCAAGGCTTAAGCGAACCCGGCGCCGGGCTCCGGCAAGTTTTTGTGTTTTTTGCGTGATCAACTACATGTTCCCCCTTCTCACCACAGGCAGATATCGCTGCAGCGCTTGGCCAATTGGTTGGCCATGCTGATCAGCAAAAGATTGATTACCGAGTTGAACAGACCTATCGCCGTTGCATACGAATAGTCGCTGGATGCGCCGGACCCCAGCCCCTGCTTATACACAAAGGTGGAGATAACCTCGCTTACGCGCAGGTTCAGGTCGTTTTGCATAAGAAAAATCTTTTCAAACCCCGTGTTCATGATCTGCCCCAGGCGCAGAATCAGCAGGACTATCACTGTGGGGACAATGGCCGGTATGTCGATATGGATAATGCGCTTAAGGCGGCTCGCCCCGTCTACCGCCGCCGCTTCGTGCAGCTCCGGATTCACGGAAGTAAGCGCGGCCAGGTAAATGATGGAACCCCAGCCAAACCCCTGCCATATGCCGGACCAGACAAACATATGGGGAAACGCGCCCACGCTTGCAAACAGGTCTGTGGCTTTTTTATTGAACGCGGAGGATATGATGCCGTAAACCCCATTGGTCGGGTGGAAAATCTGCATCATCATGCCTACGATAACTGTAACCGAGATAAAATGGGGCATATATGTGATCGTCTGGACGGTCTTTTTAAAGCGGACATGCGTGATTGAATTCAGTATCAGCGCAAAAATAAGCGGGAAAGGAACCCCGGCGACGATCGAATAAACTGACAGGCGCAGCGTGTTGCCCATCACCCTGCTGAAATAATACGAATTTACGAATTTTTCAAACTGCGCAAGCCCCACCCAGGGGCTGCCCCAGACTCCTCCAAGAATCGTGAACTTTTTGAACGCAAGCTGGACTCCGGCCATAGGCACATAAGAAAAGAGGATTAAATAAGCCAGGGGCGGCAGAATGAACAGGTATAGTTGCCAGTAAGGCAGATATTTGCGCTTTAAACGCAGCATCATCAGCGTCATCTCCTTGTTATAACTTTGGGGGCGGCGCTTTGGCCGCCCCCGCATCGCGAAATGCCCGGTTTTGTTCTGTTTTGCTTTATTGGCCGTTTTTGCCGCTCTGCTGGCGGTCATAAGCAGCCTGAGTCGCAGCGACGACTTTATCTAAGCCCATTCGCTCAAACTCCGCGAGATAGGCTTCCCAGTCATTATCCAGGCTCAGGTCGCCCATGGCAAAGCGCGTGAAGGATTCGCGGGCATATGTCAGTATGGTGCCGTGAAGCTCCGTCATAACTTCCTGTTCCTGCTCATTGTAGACCAAGCCCACCACAGCGCCCTCTTTATTCGCGTATTGGATCTGCGAATCGATTCGGCCCAGGCTTTTGAATGGATCTCCGGTAGTCTGCGTGGCAACAACGCCGTCGTTTAAGTAGCTTGAAAGGATGTGCGGGCCGGTTTGTGCCCACCACACGTTCTGCAATGTTCCCCAGGCCGTGCTGACGAACTTCAAGGTGGGCTTGTAGCCAATAGACTCGAACAGCGAGCGGTCGCCCGGCTCAGGCCGCACCCACTCGATGCCTTCGCGGCCAAAGCGATTCCACAATGACATCTTTTCACTGCACATGTAGTCTCCAAGCAGAAAGGCCGCTTCCGCAGACTCGCAGTTTTTGGTGATGACCATGCTGATTGACGGAAGGTTTGGAACCCAGGTCTGCTGGCGCAGGCCGGTTGGGCCCTCCAGCGGGGGAACGATGGTATACTGCTCGCGTTTGGGATCGGTGCCGCTCAGGTTTGAGGCTGAGATTCGCACAAAAGCGCCCACTGTGGCCGGGTCAGGGCTGATCATCGCGGTCATTTGCGTTTGATCCTGGGTAAACGAGATGGGGTCGAGAAGGCCCTCGTCAATAAGCCGCTTTGTGAAGCGCAGGCCTTCGCGCCATTCATCTTTAGTGAAAGCCACATCAATCTTCCCGTTTTCAGCCAGCCAATACTCCGGCTGGGTGTATATAAACGGACTCATCAGCGCGTAGGCATAGTTGGCCGTCATAACATCCCTAAAGCCAACCAGCCCGATTTCGTCAGCTTTGCCATTGCCGTTGGGGTCGTCCTGAACAAAAGCGGTTAGCACCGCGACAAACTCTTCGGTGGTCTGGGGCGCTTCAAGGCTCAGCGCTTCAAGCCAAGGGTCGTAAATCATCACGCGGCCTCTGGAATACTGGTTGTTAATCGACTCAGCCACAGTGAAAACGCCGTAGACATTGCCGTCGTAAGCGGTCACATAGGAAAGCAGCTCGTTTTTCGTCATGGCTGTTTTCTGGGTTACCTGGTCGATATGATAGGCAAGGTTTTGGTAAAAGTCGGTGGTGGGCACGATCATGCCTGCCTGCGCGTATTTAATCAGGTTCGCCTGGCCGCCAAGAGCATTTAGCAGAACATCGGGAAGATCGTTTCCCCCGGCCATTATCATTAGTTCCACCTTCTGCAAAAACTCCGTGCTGTTGCTGGGGAACTCGACGAAGGACAGGTCGATATTCGTGTCCTCTTCAAGCGCCAATGTCTGCAGGTTTGTTTCCCAATTCTCAATAACTGCGTTTTGCGGCACGCCAACCGTCAGGGTAATCCTTTCTTTTGCTATCGGCAGCGTCCCCGGGGGATTCAGGTTCGGGTCTGTCAGTATGCTTGACGTCTGCTCGGGTGCGCTGCTGGCCGGGGCCTGTGAAGAGGCCGGAGCTGCCGTTGCTAAAGCAGCTGGGGTGGACGTTGAAGACGGCGTGGACGAAGGCTGCGTATTGCAGCCGGCAAGCAGCGCCAGCGCAATAAGCAACACGGCGGCACGCAGTAAATAGTTTCTTTTCATGGGATTCCTCCTTGTAAAAAAGCGAATGGTTCGCATGAGGTTCGAGGGCCATAACTTTCGCGCAGGGCTGTGCGTGCCATGCGGATGCGCCAAACGCCGCCGCGCACAAGCCGCTTACGGCCGGCGGGTATGGTGCCTTTGATTAAGTTTCCGTTAGCCCTTACAGGGTGTTGCGTAACTTAATAATAAACAAAGGAGCCGAAAAATCAATATGAAATCAGCTATTGCAGGTTGAACATCCCAAAAACGGACGCTGAATTTCCCTTTGGGAGTCTGAAAATCCATATGCGGAGGGTCAACTGGCTTGCTAAAGCTTGCAATGAAGTGGGAATAAAGTATAATGAAAAAATAGAAAAGGAAAAAGCTGAATATGACCATATTGGCGAAACTGGGGGTGTAACAATGAAAGGGAAAGTGAGCCGGCGTTTTTTTTGCACATATCTTGCGCTGCTGGTTTGTCTGTTGCTGCTCTTCCTGCCGCTTTATCACATGGTATCTTCGATGTTTACTCAAAACTATTTAAATACCAACATGCAGATGCTGGAATCCGGCTTAAATCAGCTCTCAGACGAGCTTGACAGAACCTCCGCTGTTTTGCAGGATGTGTTTTCAAACCCGTCCGTCATGAATGTCCGCTTCATAAAGCCGAAATCTGGCGAAGGCGGCGACCGGGGCCTTTCAACCGAGGATTATTACCGAAGCCTGACTGCGCAAAGGGAGTTCTACCGCTCAGTCTGCACTATAAGCAGCATAACAGACTGCGGCATTCTTTTATCAAACGACATTATCATCACCGGCAAGCGCATCCATTATGACGGCGACGCCTTTTACCCCGCTTACTTTAAAATGGAGGGCAGCCTGGACTATTCGCAATGGAAAAGCGCAATGACCGGCAGCTCCGGCGCTTCCCGGTTGCTGGAAGCCCGAGATATTGTTTCGATTGACGGGCGCAGCTATAATGCCCTGATATACCTGATGGCCATGCCGCAATCAGTTTCGCGTAGCAACAGTTTCTTCTACGCGACTTTTGACACCCTAAGCCTTGCGGGCAACCTTGCAACCCAGGAGCTTTTGGACAACGGCGCTCTTGTGCTGCAAGATCTAAACGGTACGGTTTTATACAGCCATGGTGACGCGCCGCAAGAGAGCCTGGTTTATATCGAGGGGGAGAATAGCGAACTTGGCATTCGTGCGACGATGGGAATCTCCCGGGCATTTATATCCCGTCAGTTGCTGCCGCTCAAGCAGATAGCCCTTGCATTTCTTGCGCTCTATCTGCTTGCCGGCCTGGCATTGAGTAGCTTTTTCACCCGGCGCAACATCCGGCCCATTCACAGCCTTGTATCGGCTGCCGCATCCATAGATGACGCTAATTTGCAGGGGGGCGCCGCCGAAGCAGACCATGAAGCAGGCCAGGGGGAATATCAGTTTTTGATGAGCTTTATCAGCCGAATCGACCTGACGATCGCCCAGTACCAGCAGACCCTTTCACAGCAAAAAGAGCTGCTGAGAAAGAGCCTGCTTGAGCGCATGATGAGAGGCCTGGCCTTCGACGCATCGGATTACGAGCGGGCGGGCTCATATCTCAGCGGGTTTCCAGACCGCTACAGAGTGGCTGCGGTGAGGCTGCCGGACGCGGACGGCCATCTGCTGGCGGCGGACGCCGCACGCCGGTCGATAATTCTGTCTGCGATTCGCAGGCTGATGCCCGCGGGGGTGCATCACACATTTACCGCTAACCTGCTGGCGCTGGTATTGCCGGAGGATGAGGTTCAGGCGCACCGGGAGCTTTTATGCCGCCTGCTGGAAATTTTGCCGGAAAAGACTTGCAGCGGCATCGCGTTTAGCGAACTGTTTTCCGGTATGCAGGAGCTATACGGCGCCTTCGCCC
>JBNRMR010000197.1:0-3851 GCA_050309705.1 Christensenellales bacterium
GTATATTTTGTAGCTGCCGCCAAGCTCCAGCTTTTTGCCCTCCACCATTCTGATCAGCACGGTTATATTTTCGCCCATATCCACAGTGTAGATGGCGGGGGAGTCGTCGGAGACTGCAGTGACGCTGCCGGCGCCCACATATATCTTTCCCACCTTGTTTTCCGAATAGGACATCAGGTCGCCGAAATTCTGGCTGTCAATAGGCCACGCCTGCTTCGAATATTCGTCCAGCTTAGGGGCGTAGTCAATGGTGAGATGGTATAGGCTGTCCTCCTTGCCGGGCATTTGTGCGCGTATAGTCACTTGATTTGTGCCGATTCTGGTCATCAATGCCTTCACAATGAAGGAGCCGTCGCTGTCCACCTCGCCCTCGCCGGACTGGCTGGTATCAAGTGAAATTGTGGCGCCGGGAAGCGTGGTTCCCCGCAGTTCAACCGTTTTGGAGGTGGAACTGCCGGAGACGGTGGACGCCAGCTCTATGGGAATGTCCATGTAGGGACGGTTTAAAGTGATTGTCTTTTCCACAGCGGTGTGGCCGGGGGTCTGAGCGCGTATCACAACGGCGATGTCGCCAAAGACGGATGTGTCAATGTTTTGCAGCACATTGCCGTTTGAATCTGTGAAGTCGGAAACTTCGGCGCCGTTCACCATCACCTTGCTGCCGGGGTGCACTTTGAATTTTATCGGAGTTATGGATGTCTGCACGAAGGCATGGTCTTCATCGGGGTTGATCAGCTCAATCTTGGTCTGGGGGATTAATAGCTCGTATGTAATGGCGCTGCCCAACTCCTGCTTGCCGGAGGGATGGTAAAAAACAGGTGTTAGCTGCACGCGCATGTTTTCATGCTCCGGCGCTTCGCCAATTATCACATCATCGTATAGCAGCATCCGCGCCTCGCCGGCGGTGAAAAGATATGTGCTTTTAAGCTCCTGTATGTAAACGCTTTCGTATTTATCGCTCCTGAAGACGATCTCATGGGCGCTTCGGTCATTTTTTTCAACCTCGTCAATTGTGAAGTTGACGCTTACGGCGTCTGAAGTCTGGGAGGGATCGCCGCTGGAAGGAGAGAACATCTGTGCGACCTTCGGAAAGAGGATGTAGCCGCCTATTGAAAGGGCCACGAGCAGCGCGAACACAGTTGATATCTTAAAAAACGCTTGCAGTAAGCTGCGCTTTTTGCGCTTGTCCTTCATTGTATAAAGGGGCTTAAGCTCAGTTTTTCTGGCGGTGATGGCCCCGCGACCATGGGGATTGGCATCTGCGCGGCGAGTTCTGGGCTCAGCAACCGGGGCCTTCCTGACCTTTTTGCGAAGCCTTCTGGTGGAGGGCTCGCCCGGAGGCATTTTGAGAACGGTTGCCTTTGGCGCGGGCGCTCTCACATATATATTTTCATGCTCAAGAATTTCGATGGGCTTGCCGTATTGGGGCAATGGAGCCGGGCGCACAGGAAAATCCATTTCCAGGCGGGAAATGCCGGAAACATCCGCGCTGGAGATATCGCCGGGGCTTTGCCCTCTCCGCTTTGTTTGCTTTGTTTGCAGCTTTAATTCGTCTGCGCCGGCGGGATGAAAAGAGGCGGAATAGACCGCAGTGTCACCGCCGGGCGAGGGCATGGAGGGAGTTGGAGGCGAATAGAACTCGTCAAACTCCACAAGCTCCTCTTGGAAGGAGTCGGCGTCGGCGTAAAGGCTCTGGGAGATGCTGCTATTGTGGGGGTGATAGCTTTCCTCTTCCTGGCTGTGATGGCCGGAAGGCGCGGCAAATGAAGGGTCTGAGCCGTCCAGGGGCTGACCGCATTGAAAGCATTTGGGAAATTGCGCTCTGTTCCAGAAGCCGCAGTTAGGACATTTCAATCTAAAACTCCTCCGAAGTTGAATTGCTCAATTATGCTCTATTCATATTAACGAAACTGCATGTGCTTATGTTTGCCTTTGCTAGCAAGCCAATTTATGGCTACATGGCTGCGAAGAAAGCCCGCGAAGAAACCGCCAAGAAAAACGCTAAGACCCAACAAAAGGCTTTTTGCTTCTTTTCTGTTCTTCATTACTATGATATAATACCGATATACAAAATAGCAAGACGGCACAAGGAGTAATTTATGGATAATTTTAAAGAGGAAATCATCGTCAAAAAAGGTGGAAGCGGGCTTAAGATGATAATGCTTGTGCTCACATATCTGTTTGTGGTTCTTTTCGGCATACTTGGCATGATCGGCCTTTCAAGCGTAATGAACATGAATTTTTCTGTGCAAAACTTCATATTGCTGATAGTCGGCTTTGGTGTGGTGTGGCTTTTGTGGCGCAATAAGGATAATTTCAACACCGAGTATGAATATACCTTCACCAGCGGCGAAATGGATTTTGCCAAGGTGATGGGGGGAAGGCGCAGGAAACATCTGCTGACGCTGCGGCTGGCTGACGCCGAGGTCATGGACGCCGTTTCCTCCGATGATTACCGCCGCTACTCAACCATGCAAGGTATAAAGGAGATAGACTTCACGCTGAACAAGGACACTAAAAAACAGTTCATATACTTCATAAAAGAGGGCAATAAATTCATACTCATTTTGGAATGCAGCGATGCCATGTGGGACATGATGGTGAAATCGGTGCCGAAGTTCAGCAACCAGCGTGTGATAAGGAGATAGTTTTTTACTATGCAAACAAGCGGCAATATCCGTGCTTATCTTGACAACAGCGCCACGACCATGCCCTGTAAAGAGGCTGTGGACGCGGCCTGTTTTGCTATGGAAAAGGCTTTTTTCAACCCCTCCGCAGCATATGGCCCTGCAATCCCGGTCTTGAAGGCCATGAACTCCTGTCGTTCAGCCGTTATGGAGGCTTTGGGGCAAAGATCGGGAGAGGTGGTATTCACCTCCGGGGGCACAGAGGGGAACTTCATCGCTATTGCAGGGGCCATGAAGAGGCGAGGCGCAAGGCTGGCGCTGACTACGGCGGCAGAGCATCCGGCGGTGCTGGAATGCGTGAAAAGCTTTGAGCATGTGATAATTCCGGTGGATTCATCCGGACAGGTGGACCTGGACCGGTTTGAAGAAACTGTGAAAAAGGGCGAGAATATCGGCGTTGTTTCGGCCATGGAGATAAACAATGAAACGGGAGCCATTCTTCCTGTGGCGCAGATGGCGAAGATCGTCAAGGAAAACAGCGAAGCCCTTTTCCACTGCGATGGAGTGCAGGGCTTTTTGCACATGAAAGAGCGTGAGCTGAAAGATGTGGACACATACGCAATCAGCGCCCATAAGATACACGGCATAAAGGGCAGCGGCGCGTTGTGGATAAGGGAGGGCGTGAGTCTTGGCAAGATCAGCTTTGGCGGCGGCCAGGAAAAAGGTATAAGAAATGGCACCGAGAACACCCCCGGCATATTCGCCCTGGAGGCTGCCATCAGGGCGGACGATGACAGCGCAATAAGCAATATGAGAAAGCTTAAGCTGCGGCTATACGAGGGCATAATGGATATATTCCCCCCGGCCCTTGTGAACGGCCCGGACCCTCTAAACCCCCGTGAAAGCGCGCCGCACATTCTGAACATCAGCTTTTCAGGAATTCTCTCCGAGGTTCTGCTCCACGCGCTGGAGGGGGACGGCGTTTTCGTTTCAACGGGCAGCGCCTGCGCCGCAAGACAAAGCCGGCCCAGCCACGTGCTTTCCGCCATGGGCATGGATCAGCAGCGGATAAAGAGCGCAGTTCGCTTCAGCTTGAGCAGATATACTACCCAGGATGAGATTGACCTGGCGATTAGGAGCCTGAAAAAACATCTGCCGGTTTTGGCAAAATTCCGCCGCAGATAAACTTTCTTATTTATAAATGCAAACTGATAAAGGAGATTA
>JBNRMR010000198.1:0-6982 GCA_050309705.1 Christensenellales bacterium
AATTTGGGTGTTTGCAAATAAATACAGTTGTGATATTATAATGGCAAGTAATTGTCCCAAGAGGGCAAACTAAATTTGAAAGGGGAAACACAAGATGAAGAAAATCATCGCACTGGTACTGTTTGCAGCAATGTTGTTTGCACTCGTACCTGTCGCAAGCGCTGCTACCGATCTCTATCAGGTATCAATTCCCGATGGCGCCGTTTGGTGGGCCGCGCAGATACCCAACACCGTCGCTGACCCTGCAAAGGCAACCAAAATCGGCTATGACAACGGCATAACAGTCCAGGTTGAGGGCGAAAAGGGTAAGAAAGTCACCGATGAGACCACCAGCTCGCAGACCATCACCCTTAAGGTGACCGGCTCCTACAACAATGCTGAAGCTCATTACTACAGCAAGACCTACTGGACAGGCGCTCAGCCTGCGAAGTATGTTAAGATTCCCTTCAATCTGGAAGTTCTCGAAACAGGCTCTCAGACCTCCGCGTATCTTAACAGCGTTATGCAGTTTGACCTTATCGAAGGCAACTACTACATCGACTTCGATCTGAGCGTGGAAGACAGAACCGAAGAATACCTGATCGGCAACACCTTCTTCGGCGGCCTCTACCCCGTTAAGATCAAGATCGTTTGGGACAACACCGACAACGATCCTACTCCCTCCGCCAAGGGCCCCCATCCTTCTTTGAAGGTAGTTGGCTATGACAGCTCCGCTGCTCAGTATGGCAACTTCACCGCAGATTTCAAAGACATGTCCAAGGGCGAAAAGGGCAGGCTGACATTCAACATCGCTGCTTACACCCTGGGAGACCGCACCACCATCTGGAATGCATCCAATGCACTCGTGGCCACATCGGCGTCTTTCGAGTATGGCCGTAGAGGATGGAGCGACGACATTGATGATGTATATGACTACATCGAGAGACTGCTCGGAAGAGATGGCGGCAACGTAACCGGCATAACCCTTGACCAGAGAATCTGGGTTGCAGCCACTGGCGACGCTGCTCCTGGCGATTGGGTCTATCGCAGCGACGTTACAGATTCCGTGTGGAGAGCTACTATCCGTAACAACAGAAGGAACGTTCAGAACGTTATCAACATTGCTGGCGAGAGATACGCTTACTTTGCTGAAGACGACACCATGGACGTCCGCCTGAAGGCGTTTGACTCCTCTCTCGTTGCATATCCCGCAGGCACCATCATCGGCATCGGCAAAGTTCAGGAGAATGACGCGTCCAGCGCCGCATTCCTGAAATATGCTTACACCAGAGGCTGGGGCACTAATCAGACTACTGTTTGGGGCTGGGACGAATACCTGGGCAAGAGCTCCAAGTATGTTAACGTACATGGCGAGCCCACATACCTGATCGATCAGCAGAACAGCTTCGTGTTCTCCATCGACGGCATCACAGCGTTTGCAATGGCCGCCGGCTACTACAGGGATGTAACCGATGTTGACAATGCTTACACCAGCGAAGACATCGTTCTCCTGTACCAGAACCAGTATAAGCTGTTCCAGTTGGTCTTCACCAATGGCAAGACCATCGAAGCTGTTGAATTCGACATCTTCTTCAAGAACATCAACCGCACCAAGTCCGGCATCACCGTCATCGGCGACCGCGAGATCACCGTGGATCGGGGCACCAAGACATCCCTCCCCTACGTTCTTGACGATGCATACGCAATGTCCAAGGACCTCACAGAGGCATGGGTAAGCTCCGACTCCAAGATCGTTAAGGTCACCAACTCCAAGAACGGCGCTATCGAAGCTGTCGGCCTTGGCAAGGCATACATCTACGCTAAGGATGCAACTGGAACCTTCCAGATCTTCATCGTTAACGTCGTAGACGCTGCCGCAGTAGTTCCGGAAGCTCCCACCACCGATTATAAGACCTATGTTGTTACCGCCAGCAACCTGTACGTACGTTCAGGCCCCGGCACCAACTACAAGGCTCTCGGCAAGCTCCCCCGCGGCACAGAAGTGGCCGGCATTGAAGTTGACGGATCCGTATGGGTACAGGTCAACTACAACGGCACCACCGCTTACATGTCCGGCAAGTATCTTGCTGAGAAGTAAGATAGGCTAGACGAAGCGTATCAAACAATAACAAAGAGCAGGAATGGCGTGAAAGCGTCGTTCCTGCTTTTTCTTATGCCCGGCGAATCAACCGCGCACGCCATCGACGATGAGAAGCCGCGCGGCAAGGTAGTTGTAGGTGCTTAAGGGGCGGTTGTCTGAGTCTGTTGTGTGGGTGGCGATAAGTATGTTGGAGGGATTTGCCACACGTCCGGCCCTGACGACAATGAGCGAATGACCGAAGCCGTCGCCACGCAGGTTAAGCTGGATGAAATCACCCGGCTGGGCAAACTGGAGGGGCAACTGACGCCCGTAGGGGCCCTTGCCGCTGTTGTTTATAAGGAACTGGTAAAAGTATTCCACGCCCGTCCAGGAGGGGCTGCGGGATTGGAGGGAGTTATAATACCAGCCGGTGTAAAGGGTGTAGTTCATGACGGGGGCGCCGGCATAAAGGCACTGAGATATGAAGTTGGTGCAATCGCCGCCGATGGCGGAGAAGTCGTAGTAAAGGGGGTTGCGGGAAAAAGCCCATTCGTGCGCATAGGCTACTGCAGCGGCGCGGTCATAGGTCATGGGGATCATGCCTTGGCCTCCTTTTTTTATTAAAAATATGCGCGGCCTTATAACCATAATATAAAAAAGCTCCAAAAATGTTTCGCTTTCTCACACGGTTTATTTCCAGGGAAAGTTTTCTTTGCACATTATGGAGTTTGGCATTTTCATGGATTTAATTGCGAGAGTGAAAATAAACAAAAGGATATAGGCGCCAGTCGTCGAATACCTATAATAGTTACTTTAAACCGAGAGGAGAGGATAAAGGAATGAATAAAACCAGGATTGGATTCGTTGGGTGCGGGGCAATCAGTAGCATATACCTTAAGAATATCACTGAATTGTTCGGCCAGCTTGAGATTGCTGGAGTCTGCGATCTTATTCCTGAGAGGGCGCAAAGCGCTGCGGCAGAGTATGGAATTCCCAAGATATATTCTGACATGCACGAGCTGTTTGCCGACCCGCAGGTGGATATCGTTTTGAACCTCACCAGGCCATATGAGCATTTTGAGGTAACCAAGGCGGCGCTGCTTGCCGGCAAGCATGTTTACAGCGAAAAGCCTTTGGGTGCGTCCCTGGAGGAAGGTATCGAGCTGATGCGATTGGCCAGGGAAAAGGGGCTGATGATCGGCGGGGCGCCGGACACTTTTATGGGAGCGGGCATACAGACCTGTCGCAAGCTGATAGACGATGGGTTTATTGGCGAACCATTGGGTGCGGCGGCCTACATGGTGTGCCGAGGACATGAGACCTGGCATCCAGACCCTGAGTTTTACTACAAATACGGCGGCGGCCCGATGATGGACATGGGTCCGTATTACCTCACTGCTTTGGTTAACCTTCTTGGTGGCATTTCGGCAGTGACGGGCATGAGCAAGACATCCTTTTCTCAAAGAACCATAACCAGCCAGCCCCATTACGGCGAGATAGTAGACGTGGACGTTTCCACCTACGTCACCGGAGTAATGCAGTTTGAAAGCGGTGCGGTGGGCACAATATTCACCACCTTCGATGTGTATACTTCCGAAACTCCCAGAATAGAAATATACGGCTCGAAGGGCACCCTAAGCGTTCCCGATCCCAATGGGTTTTGCGGACCGGTTAGGCTTTTCAGGGGCAAGTCCAGAGGTGAGGAAAACAGCTTCATGGAAATGCCGCTGCTCTTCCCCTATGCGCAAAACAGCAGGGCGCTGGGCCTGGCGGATATGGCAAAGGCCGTTGCCACCGGCAGGGATTTCCGCGCCAATGGTGACCTGACATTGCATGTGCTTGAAGTCATGTGCGGCTTTGAAACCGCAAGCAAAAATAAAGCTTTTGTAGAAATAAAAAACAAACTGAAAAAACGTCCGCAAATGATGCGTGACGATAATATGACAGGTATTTTGGAGGATTAAGGAAATGAGTGCAAAGTACAGGCTGGCGATTATCGGCTTCGGTGGAATGGGCGGCTGGCACGCCAGGAACATCATCGAGAAGGTTCCGCAGATTGAAGTGGTAGGCGTGTGGGATGTGAGCCCGGAGGCCCTGGAAAAGGCCAGGGAAATGGGCCTTAAGACCTATGGAAGCCAGAAGGAACTGCTGGCGGATGATAGCATCGACATCGTCACCGTCGCCACCCCCAATGACTTCCACAAGCAGATCGCTATTGACGCGATGAATGCGGGCAAGAATGTGGTCTGCGAAAAGCCGGTGACGCTTAACGCCGCTGAGCTGGAGGAGATCATATATGTGGCGGAAAAGACCGGGAAGGTTTTCTCCGTCCATCAGAACCGGCGCTGGGACAGGGACTTTGTTATTGTTAAAAACATAATTGATTCGGGCGATATCGGCGAGCCCTATTTCATTGAGAGCAGGGTGCAGGGCTCCAGGCGCTCCATGCACGGCTGGCGCGGCCACAAGCTGAACGGCGGCGGCATGGTGCTTGACTGGTGCGTCCATCTGTTGGATCAACTGCTGCTGATGGTCGACTCCCCAGTGGTCAGCGTGACGGCGCATCTTTTCTATTTCTACTCCAACGAGGTGGACGATAACGACAAGATAATGATCCGCTTTGAAAACGGCATCTCTGCTGTGATTGAAATGTCCACTAACTGCCTGATCAATCACCCCAGGTGGCATATCACCTGCACTGATGGCACCGCTGTGGTGGAAAACTGGGCCTGTGAGGGCAGAATAATGCAGCTTAAGACAGATTCTGCAATGGAATGGGCGGACGATATAGTCTACACCGAGGCCGGCCCCACCCGCACGATGGCGCCAAGGCCCAAGCACACCATGGAAGAAAAGTCCTTGCCGGAAGTGACGAGCGACTGGTCAGAGTATTATAAGAACATCGCCGCTGTGATTGAGGGCAAAGAAGAGCTGATCGTGAAGCATGCCGAAAGCCTGAGAGTCATGAAGGTGATAGACGCGGTGTTTGAATCCCAGGAAAAGGGCTGCGGCATAAATTGCCGGATTTAGCGCCTGTAAGCTTATAAAGACAAAGTAAAGCAGGAACAAGGGCGGCGAGATCCTTAGATGGGTGCTGAATCTAACAGATGACCATTTGCGATTTTTTGACAGGAAACCCAGCTTTGAAGTGCCGGAGATGTTGGCATTGCGCCACTGCGTTTGGCGGCGCAATGCCAACATAAAGGTGGATTGTCTTAAATGCTGCGGGTGCTGATCTCCCGGGATGCCGTGGGAAAGCATCTATAGCAAATGAGAGAAGGAGAATAAAATATATGAAGAGCAATAAGAGTGTGTTGCTTTTGCAAGGGGGCTATAAAGACCATGAGCCCGAGAAAGTTTCCGCAAGATTCGCCAAGATAATGGAGAAAAACGGTTATTCAACCAGAATATCGGAAACTCTTGAGACCCTGAACGATTTGGATTACCTGATGAGCCTGGATCTGATCGTCATGAGCTGGACCCAGGGGGAGATCGAAAAGAAGCAGGTAAACAACATCTCCGAAGCTGTCGGAGCGGGCGTTGGGCTTACAGGCTGCCATGGCGGTCTCTGCGATGCATTCAGAAAGAGCACCGAGTGGCAGTTTATAACCGGCGGACAGTGGGTGAGTCACCCAGGCGGCGGCAAGGTCAAATACAGGGTGAACATATGCAATAGCTCCAGCCCGCTGGCGCAGGGGCTGGAGGATTTCGACGTCGTAAGCGAACAGTATTATATGCATGTGGACCCGGTGATAGAGGTGCTGGCCACAACTCGCTTCCCCAGCGTTAACTTTTACAATATAGCCAATAGGCCCGTTGACATGCCTGTGGCCTGGACGAAGTTCTGGGGCAACGGCCGAGTGTTCTACAACTCTTTGGGCCACCACGATGATGTTTTCGACCTATCCCCCAATGCGCAGATACTGATGGAGCGGGGAATGATATGGGCCGCTGAAGGCAAGCAGTTCGTCATCGACAACAATCTCACCATAGATCGCTTTAGGAATGACGCACAGATGTACTGATTTTGTCTGTGGTTGCTCAAAAGAGATAAGCTTCCAAGGAGGGCGGAGAAATCCGCCTTCTTTTTTGCAAAAAAGCTATTGCGCCAGTATAATTTCAGACACCGGCTTTATCTCATAGCCCTGCAGAATTATCCACTCGATTATTCCGGGAAGGGCCTCTGCCGTGGCCGGGGTCGGGTGCATCAGAAGAAAGCCACCGTCGGTCAGCTTGCTTTGGGTGCGGCTTAACAGAAGCGCCGCGTCTTGATCCCTCCAGTCGATGGTGTCGGCGCTCCAAAGAATTGTCAGATACCCCTCCTCCTGAGCGATTTCGACAGTTCTATGGTCATGATCGCCGGAGGGAGGAGCATATAGAAAAGGTTTTTCACCAAGAATGTCGCGGATAATGCTATCCGTGCGCTGGATTTCCTCCCTTGTGACGGCGAGGCCAGCCTTTGTGGGCAGCTTATGCCTGTAGCCGTGGTTGCCGATATCATGGCCCTCCAGGTAAAGATCAAATATCAGCTCGCGGTTCTTTTCAGCCCATATGCCGCCCAGGAAAAAGCTGGCGCATACCCCGTAATGCCCCAAAATTTCCTTTATCTCCTCAACATTTTCAGTATTCTGATAGACATTGAACATCAGCGCAACGCCGCTTTTGCCGGAATAGATCGCCTTTGGTGTGGAGGAAGCAAAAATCGCTGACGATTCCACAGCAATTAAAACCACCGCCAGAGCCAGCGTAGTCCAGAGCATGATATTGTTTTTTATCCGTTCATTTTTCATGAAAACACCCCCTTGAAAATATGCGGCGGCGGCCGGATCTATGCCATGGCGCGTCGAAAACCCCTGAAGGCGTGTAAATATATAGTGTTTCTGTTGCTAATATATGTAAATTACGATATAATTAGTATTAGAT
>JBNRMR010000199.1:0-32000 GCA_050309705.1 Christensenellales bacterium
GCCCTGCACCCGCCACAGGGCGCCCCTTTGGAATCCCTTCTCATGCCCCCACTAGATATACAGTTTGGGGCAAGCCTTTTCAAAGGCTTGCGGGGTACGGGGCGGAGCCCCGGGCACGGAAAAGACGCAGGGCGCTGCCCTGCACCCGCCAAAGGGTGCCCCTTTGGAATCCCTTCTCATGCCCCCCTAGATATAAAGTTTAGGTCAAGCCTTTTCAAAGGCTTGCGGGGTACGGGGCGGAGCCCCGGGCACGGGAACGACGCAGGGCGCTGCCCTGCACCCGCCAAAGGGTACCCCTTTGGAATCCCTTCTCAGGCCCCCCTAGATATAAAGTTTGGGTCAAGCCTTTTCAAAGGCTTGCGGGGTCCCCCTCCCTCAGCAAAAAAGAAGCGAGCGCTTTGCGCTCGCTTCTTGCTGCTTCCTGTTTATCTATAGCGTTTCATATGGCTGATGTAGTGGTCAAAGGCAATGCCGGGCACTTCCAAAGTGAGATCCCACCTGCGCACCCACTCCAGGCAGTAATAGCCCTGATAGCCAATGCCCTTAAGAGCCTGCACGAAGCTTTCAAGGGGAAGATCGCCATAGCCCATCATCATATATTGGGGCTTGCCGTCAGCCATTAAAGAGTCCTTAAAATGGGTGTGCTTTATGTACTTGCCAATGTTGCCGACGGTGTCCTCTGCGCTTTCGCCGGCGTAGCGGTAAGGGTGGTGCACATCCCAAAGGGCCTGCACGAAGGGGCTGCCGATGGCCTCCAGCAGCATTGCAAGGCGCTGCGTGTCCGTGAACCAGCCATGGCTTTCCAAAAGCAATGTTACCCCTGCAGCCCGTGCATCCTCAGCCAGTTCCTGGGCAACGTCCTTCATGAAGACTTCGTCCACAGGCGCGGTGGGGCCGGGGTTGGGCATGTCTGAAAGCAAGCGCACATAGGGCGTGCCGATGGCCTTTGCAACCTTGATATACTTTCTGATGCTCGCCTTTGAATGATCGGCAAAATGCGGCAGGTGAATCATGCTGTCGGCGGCCAGACAGGGGATTTCAAGCCCTATCTCCCTGAGCTGCTTCTTCGTTTCCTCCACCCTCTCATCGGCGAACTGGGGGATCTTGGGGGCAAATATCTCCTTGCCGATACCCCGCACCTCAATGCCGTCATAGCCCAAATCCTTGGCGGTGGAGATGATCTCCCCGAAGCGCCACTCCGGGCAGCCCAAAGTGGAAAAGGCCAACTTCATTTTGCCGCCGTTTTTATTGTCGCTCATAGTCTGCCTCCTTTATCTTATTTTTCCTTTTTTACAGCGTGTTTTTCAGCTCCTCAACAGTTTTTCTGAAGAACTTAAGAGCCTGGTCCACCACCTCGGTGGATGTCATGTCCACTCCCACATCCTTTAGTATGTCCACGGGGAACTTGGTTCCCCCGGCGCTGAGGAACTTCTCCACATAGGCTTCCTTCACGCCGGGAACACCGTTGTAGATATCGTCGGACAACTTCACCGAAGCGGCAAAGCCCGTGGCATATTGGTAGACATAAAACGCTCTGTAAAAATGAGGTATGCGCGACCATTCGTAGGGGATGTAGTCGTCCATGGCCACGTTTGCATAATAGGTGAGGTTAAGCTCCTTGTAAAGCTCCTTCAGGAAATCCGGCGTGAGGGCCTGGCCTTCCTGGGCAGCGGCGTGGGCCTTCATCTCAAACTCGGCGAACATGGTCTGGCGGAACATCGTGGTTCTGAACTGCTCTAAAAGGTAGTTGAGAAGATACTGCTTTTCCTCCTTAGACGAGGCCCTGTCAATGCGATATCTGATAAGCAGAAGCTCGTTTGTGATGGAGGCCACCTCCGCCAGGAATATGGGATACTGAGCGTTGTCATAGTCGTTATTGTTGTCTGAGTAGAAGGAGTGCATGGCATGGCCCAATTCATGAGCAAGGGTGAACATGCTGTCTACCGTTCCTTGGTAGTTCATCAATATATATGGATGAACGCCGTAATGCCCCCAGGAATAGGCGCCGCTGCTCTTGCCCCTGTTCTCGAAAACATCGATCCACCCATCGGCGTAGGCGCGGTTGCTGTCAAGTATATATCTTTCGCCAAGGGGATTAAGCCCCTTTTCAATTTCCTTCTGGGCCTGCTCGTATGTGACCTTGCCCTCATATTCAAACAATGGGACGTATAGATCGTAATATTTAAGCTCGTCTACGCCCAGCAGCTCTTTGCGGACGTCCATGTATTCACTCATGGCATCCAGGCCGCCATGCATGGCTTCGATGAGGTTGTCATAAACGCTCTTAGGGATATTGTTGGTGAAAAGCGCCTCCTCCAGCGATGAGGGGTAATTTCTGGCCTGTGCGCTGAAAAGGTCAGCCTTCACATTGGCCGAATATGTTGCGGCAATGGTGTTGGAAAAACCCTTATAAGTGCTATAGAACGCCTCATAAGCGGCTTTGCGCACTTCCCGGTTCTTGCTCTCCAAAAGGGAGATGAACCTGCCATGGGTGATCTCAACATCCTCGCCGTTTTCGTCTTTTATAACGGGATGCTTCATGTCCGCATCGGTGAGCATTGTGTATACATTGTTCGGCGCCTGGGCGATCTCTCCCGCCGCCGCCAGCAGCTTTTCCTCCCTTTCCGAGAGAGTGTGGGCCTTCATCCTGAGTATCTTCTCCAGGCCGAAGGCATATGTCTTAAGCCCCTCACAGCTTTCGATGTAGCTTTCTATAAGACCATCCGGCGCGGCCAGAAGCTGCGGGCCAACGAATGAAGCTGCGCCTTCGCATTTCACCAGCAGCGACATGGCCCTTGCTGTCATGCCCTGGTAAAGGCCGTTATTGTTATCCTCGTCGCGGCGCATCCTTGCATATGTGTATATACTCTCCACCTTAAGGCTCAGCTCCGTCAGGGCCTTAAGCGCTGATAAAAGAGCCTCTGCGCTTTCCGTCAGCTTGCCGTAATGTGCCGCAAAGTCGTCGGTCATCTTTCCGGCAAGGACGAAATCCTCCTCCCAGAGGGCATCGGTATTATACATGTCCTCCAAAACCCATTTGTACTTCTGATCAATTTGATCCCTTGTTTTTACTTCAGCCATATTTTGCCTCCCAATTTAACTGTTATTTATCATACGCTTTTTTCATGAACCTATCCGCATCCACGATCACGCGGCTGTGCGTTCCCCGTCCGATAAGGCCCCTTTCGTCATGGGCGCTGACAGAAAACTCCAGCCTTCTGCCGTCCACAAGCGTCACCACTGCCTCCGCCATCACCTTCATTCCCACCGGCGTTGCCGAAACATGGCTGATGTTAACCGCCGTTCCCACGGAGGTCAGGCCCCCGTCAAGTCCAAGGGCGTTGCAGGCTGCGGCTTCCATGGCGGCTATCATTGCGGGCGTGGCAAAGACAGCAAGACTGCCGCTGCCCAGGCTCTTTGCGGTGTCTTCATCGCTCACTGTCAGCGAAAACTCACCCTTCATTCCCACTGTGATCTCATGCTTCTCGCTTTTTCCGCCCATGCTGTCTCCACCTTTCAAAAGAGCCAAACGACCCCTTGATGGTTCTTTTAAATAATTATAACACAGCCGCGGCCTTCTTCCTACACTTTCCAGTTTACCCGCGCAAAAAAGAACGCCACGAAGGGCGTTCTTCTTTATTGCGTCAGTCCAATTTGATCAGCGCTGGGCGCCTATGAACAGCACCTGCGGCTGGCCATCGATATTGGCGCTGATGGTGTACACAAAGGGCCGGTCGCAGATCATCTCGAAATTGCCCTGGGGCATTATCGCCCCTGTGGCGGCCACTATAAGCGCTGTGACAGCCGCCGCCTTGGTGCCCTTTTCGTCCACCTCGATCACTGCCTTTTGAAAGGCCTCTGAAAGGAATAATTCATCGGGGCCTGTGGCCAGGTTTTCAAGGCCGCCGCCAAAGACATCCTCTATGCCCAAAGCCTTTATTGCGTCGTTCAGCTTCGCGCCGAACTCCGTCTTGAACTTGGGCAGCTTAAGATCGCCTTCATAGGTTTTGTACTCGGCCATGAGCCCTTCCAGCCCTGCAAGCACATCTTCAACGCTTACGCCTTCCTTGGGAAGGAAAATGTCCATGTAGGCCCCGCCAAAATAGGGCAGGCGCACCGATTGCAGGCTTTCGTCCTCAAAGTAGAGCATGAAGCCCTGCTTTTGCATCATGGAAACGGTGATATCACCCTCATTGCCGTGGAATATCTCGTCCTTGGTGAAGTCCGGATCAAATTCGTGGACCCACTTGCCGGAGAAATATACGCTGCTCAATATCAGCGCCGCAGTGGACGGATCTATCTCGCTGGCGAAAAGCTCCGGTATTAGACCGAAGGTTGCTTCATCCGCCCATTCGTTCACATGATCCTTGACATTGGGATCGGCAAACCTGGCCTTTGCAGTCTGGGCTCTGAAGGCTTTTGCCGCAAGCTTGGCAAAGTTTTCGTTCAATGTGTATTTTTCGTCCGTCGCCACAAGGGAGGCTATGGCCAGCTCGTAGCCGGTGTAGTCCGGGTCGTCCCCAGCGCTTTTAACCAGCAGCGCCAGCAGTTCGCCTGCGGCCTTGTTGAAATCCTCGGCGCTCAGGCCCGGGTAAAGGGCCGCCTTCATCTGGTCATAGGCGCTGCCGGTGGCTCCATTGGCAAGATTACCCAGGGCCACATACACGGAGAAAGGCGAGAATATGAAGCTCTTACCCTCATCAATAAGCCCTGTCAGCTCATAGCCGAACTCGTTAATTATCCTCGCAAGATTTTTCGCCCCTGAATAGTCACTTATGTCTTTTGGTGAAACCGGCTCGGCGCTTTCAGTCTGCGCCAGCTCAAAAATGTTTTCAATCGGCACAAAAGCACCTCCCTGGCCATTGCCTCTGTCTATTATATTACCGTCAGACCCCGGTGATGCCTGCACCGCACAACCTGCCAATACCGCCGTCATTAGCAAAACAGCTATCGCTTTATTTAACAATTTCAAAGAAAAACCTCCTTTTGCTTCTCATTTCAATCTTTTGACGAACACAAAGGAGGTTTGGTTGCCTTTTTTCATGCCGCCGGAAAACCAGGCCGTTAAAGCAGCTATTTATTAACCACATTCACGGGGTTGCCTGCAAGAAAGCTGCGCAAGTTTTCCACGGCGATGTCCATCAACCTCTGGCGGCTTTCCCTCGGCGCCCATGCGATATGGGGCGTGATAATGCAGTTTTTCGCCTTCAGCAGCGGGTTGTCCGCCTTTATGGGCTCGGCGCTTACCACGTCCACGGCAGCGGCGTAGACCTTATCGCTGTTTAGAGCGTCCGCCAAATCCTGCTCCACGATCAGCGGCCCTCTGGATGTGTTTATGATTATTACGCCGTCCTTCATCTTGGCGATGCTGGCGCTATTAATGATGCCCTCCGTCTCAGGAAAAAGCGGGCAGTGCAGGGAAATAACGTCTGAGCGGGCGAAGAGCTCGTCCAATGAAACGCTTTCCTCCGCCTGAACGAAAGCGTCATAGGCGATCACTTCCATGCCGAAGGCCTTGGCGATGTCCCCCGCCGCCCGGCCAATTCTTCCATAGCCGACTACGCCCATCGTCTTGCCCGCCAGCTCAATCAGCGGATATTTCCAGTAGCAAAAATCCGGGCTATTGGCCCACTCGCCGGCGAAAACGCTGTCGCTGTGGGCGCCCACATGATGGCAGACCTCCAGCAGCAGCGCGAAGGTCATCTGTGCAACCGCAGCCGTGCCATAGGTGGGGATGTTCGCCACAGGTATGCCTTTTTCTTTTGCAGCTGCGACGTCCACCACGTTATAGCCCGTCGCCAGCACGCCAATGAACCTGACGGAAGGGCATGCATCCAAAGTTTCCCTCGAAATTGTGGTTTTGTTTGTATATACTATATCCGCGCCGCCGATTCTTTCCACAATTTTGTCCGCCGGCGTGCGGTCGTAAACGGTCAGCTCGCCCAGCTTTTCAAAGCCTTCCCAGGAGAGATCACCAGGGTTCTCGGTGTATCCGTCCAAAATTACGATCTTGATCTTTTCTGCCATATTCTTCCTCCGTATTTGTTATTATGGTTTGAAGCAAACCCTACAGCATGGCCCAGGCGCGGTTCAACACCCTCTTTGCATTGGCCACAACCACGTCCGCATCCTCGTCGCCCCAGGGTTTAACCTCGAAGGACATCACCATCGGGTCCTCCTCATCGAAGAGCCCCTCCTCGAAACAGACCTTTAAAAAGTCCACAACCTCGGGCACGCCGTTGGCGCCATTTGGAAAGCCGAAGCGGGGGTGGGTGTCGCCAAAGGCCTCAGCGCCAGGGGTCATCACCGCACTGCCTATGTGCAGATGTGTGATATATGGGCGCATTGTGCGGATGGCGAATTTGCTGCTTTCATATGTCTGAGGAATATGGGAAAGGTCAACTATAAGGCCAAAGTTGTTTGTATAATTGCGCATTTCAGCGGCGAAGGCAGCGGCATATGGCGCAGGGCCAATCAAGGATTTTTTGTCCAGGTCAAAGTCAAAGACCTCCAGCTCAACCATCATGCCCTTTGTTTTGGCATAATCGCAGGCTGCCTTTGTGGTCTTAAGAAGCTGTGCAAAGGCTTCGTCCTTCTTTTCAGGGTCAAATTTCCCAGAAAGGAAGGCCACGCCCTTTGCTCCCAGGTACTCCGCCTCGTCTATGGAGTCAATCAGCAGCGCCTCGGCCTCCTTGCGCTTTTCCTCGTCCAGATCGTTGACATTTTTGCCGCTGGAAAGGAAGCGAGGCTGCGCGCCGTAGCAGACGGTGATGTGGCTTTGTTCCAAAAGAGCCTTTGCCTTTGCGCGAACTTCCGCGTCGGCGATGTGGGTGATTTCAATTGCGTCAAAATAATCGTCCACCAGCACTTTTCTGATAGATTCAAGAACGGGGCCCTCGCCCCTCATCGTCTCCGGATAAGCCATGAAGGATATCAGCCCGGGCTTGAAATATCTGTGCATCGATTCGTTCATATAATAATTCCTCCCTGTTCAAAATGCAGAGCCTTTTTGCGGCACAAACTGCTCATATTTAAAGCTCAAAATATGGTTTCATTATATAATAAAGCGCTGGCAAAGTCCATAGCCCGGCCCGCGCAGTTATGACTTTTCAGCCCGAACGCGTCTCAACGAGGCGCAAAACAAATGTTGACAGAAAAGTGGCGCTATGATATTATTGTAAGGCCGCTCGAGAAGGGCTTTTGAAGTTGAGTCTGCGCTTTTACGCAGGCCGCGCCCGTTAGGCGAGGTTAGAAAGAGGAGGTGCTTTCAGATGTATGCAATTATCCAGACAGGCGGAAAGCAGTACAAGGTCACAAACGGCGATGTTATTTATGTGGAAAAGCTGAAGAACATGCCGGAAGAACAGGTCAGCTTCGACGTTCTGATGTACAGCGCAGACGATTCCGCCGTGACGGTCGGTACGCCCTTTGTGGAGGGAGTCAAGGCCGTAGGTAAGGTTCTTGCTCATGGCAGAGGTCAGAAGATAATCGTTTACAAGTACAAGGCCAAGAAGGGTTATGCCCGCAAAAAAGGCCATCGCCAGCCATACACGAAGGTGGAAATCACCGGGATCGGCTAAGCATTGCCAGGAAACGGCTGAGTTTATGAAGGTAAGATGAGATGATCACAGTAATTCCCTTAAGCGGGGAAAAGCGCAGGGGTTTCCACGCAAGCGGGCACTCAGGAAGCGCTCCCAGGGGCAGCGACATAATCTGCGCGGCGGTTTCTGCGCTGACGCAGACGGCATACTTTTCGCTCAAGCATTATGGAATAAGCTGCCGCTACAACAGGGATGACGAAAAGGGAATGTTCACCCTGATCGCCGACGACTGCGACACAACCCGGATCATTTTGACGAATATGTACTGCGGGCTAAATGCCATTGCAGACAGGCATCCTCAAAGCTTGAGGGTAGCACCATTTCAGGAGGTGGAAGCATGATTATGAATTTACAGCTATTCGCCAGCAAGAAAGGCGTAGGTTCCTCCCGCAACGGACGCGACAGCGAATCCAAGCGCTTGGGCGCAAAGCGCGCCGACGGTCAGGCAGTTTTGGCTGGCAACATTCTGGTTCGCCAGAGGGGCACTAAGATTCATCCCGGCCTGAACGTAGGCAGGGGCAATGATGACACGCTGTATGCCAAGGTTGACGGTATTTTGCGCTTCGAGCACAAGGGCAAGTTCAACAAGCAGGCAAGCGTATACCCCGTGGAGCAGGCCCAGTAAGCCCGTTCACAAATAGCACGAAGCGGCAGGAAAGTTTTCTTGCCGCTTTTTAGGTTTTCTGTTAGTAAAGCGATGGAGCAGTGCAACAAAATGAAAGAGATGTTTTTGTCCGGCGCAATTGATCTTGAGGCCTCCCTCTATTCAGGCCAGGCCTTCCGCTGGGAGCGCACGGATTTCGGCTATATTGGCTCCGTGGAGGAAAATGCCGCGGCCGTATATAAACTTGGCGACGGCTACCGCCTGATCTGGGAAGGCCAGGCAAGCGAGGAATACTGGCTGCATTATTTTGATCTTGAAAGAGACTATGGCGCCATTGCAAAAAGGTATGAGCACGACAGCCAGATAAAGAGCGCCTTCGCGCTTTGCAATGGTCTTAGGGTGTTAAATCAGCCCGTGTGGGAGACATTGATCGCCTTTATAATATCCGCCAACAACAACGACAAGCGGATAAGGCTCATCATGCGAAGGCTCTGCGAAAGCCTGGGCGAAATAAAGCAAGTGGACGGCCACAATGTTCACCTTTTTCCGTCGATTCAGGCTCTGGCCGATGCCGGAAGCGAAAAGCTGCGCCAGTTGGGCTGCGGCTACAGAGCGGAATATATCGCCGAAACCTCGGCGCGGATTGCGGCGGGCTACGACCTTGAAAGGCTTAAAAGCATGGGCTATGAGACCGCGTTAAAGGAGCTGATAACCTTCAAGGGTGTCGGCGAAAAGGTGGCGGACTGCATTCTGCTGTTTTCCTGCGGCTATACATGCGCCTTTCCGGTGGATGTCTGGGTGGAAAGGGTGATGCAAAGCCTCTATGGCATGGAGGGTAACCGCAGGCAGATAAAGGCGAAAAGTGCGGGGCTTTTTGGTGGCGATGCGGGCATTGTTCAGCAGATGCTCTTTCACAGCGCAAGAAAGGGCCAGCTTCAACTTTAGCTGAGCAATCTAAAAGGAGCATTAATGAATCTTTTGTTCAAGGATCCGGGTCTTAAATACAGCATAGACAGCATAATGATGTTTCAAACTAGCCAAAATAGCGACTGGTGGAAGGAATCGCTGTTTATGTTCTATCCACAGCTTGAAAGAGCCCGCTTTGATTCTCTTGACTCGGCGGGCAAGGAACTCTACCTTTGTGATGAATTGTCGAAGGTTTATTATGAGGTAAAGGGCGGCATCTCAGTTAAAACAAAGCAGTACCGCAATCATTGGCTGAAAAATGCCCGGCAGATCGAAGACGCCTTCAAAGATGCTTTCGGCGTCGATACGAAGGTGCTGTTTAACGACATCACAGTGAACATAACGCTGAACCCCATCAGCCCCCGCTTTTTGAAAGAGCGCTCATTTGATGTTTTTTATCTCAATTCGGAAAAGGGCTCTTTGGGAGTGAGCCTTCATGAGCTTATCCACTTCCTGTGGTTTCATGTCTGGCATGGTCTTTTCGGCGACGACTACAGCGAGTACGAGACTCCGAATCTTAAATGGGTGCTGAGCGAAATGGTGGTTGACACCATAATGCGCGATGAAAGGCTCAGCGCCATCAACCCCTATTTCCCCGGCGGTTGCGCCTATGAGTACTTTTATTCCATGACAATAGGCGGAAGGCCTATACTTGAAATGCTGAATGAGCAATATAAAAAGCTGCCGATCAACGAGTTCATGCAGCAGAGCTTTTCCCTCTGCCAAAGACATGAAGCGGAAATCAGAGCGCAGATGAAATAGCTTTCCGCCATTCGCCGCTATATTTTAAGTATCATTCCGGTGAGCTTTGCAGCGGGAATGAAGCCGACGGCCTGCATCAGGCGAAGGGACGAGGCGTTGGTTTCATCGCAGCGATATTGGAGAATGCCCTCCCCCGACTTAATCTCACAGAGCTTTTTGACCGCCAGCGCGCCGAAGCCCTGTCCCCTTTTGTCCGGCCGGGTAGCCACGCCGATGTCCATTATATCGTTCCACATGAGGGTGGAAGCAGCGCTCACAAGGTCGCCATCCGAAAAAAGCCCCAGAACATATTCATCAGACAGGCTCACCTGGGCGAGGGCCTGTTCTTTTTTTGCGATTGTTTTGTAAAACTCCTTGAACAGCTTTTTATCCTGCCTGTCCGCGCCATCGAGTCTTCTGACCGAAATGCCTTTGGGCAACTCCACTTCTGCGATGGTCAGAGCGTCATGTATGCCAATGTGTGAATGGTCCTTCTCGAAAGGTGTCTCCGGCTCGAAAAGGAAGGCGAGAAAGTCCTCGAAGGCGCTGTCCTCCGGCATTTTCTCGATTTCCTCAATGGCCTCCTCGATCTCCTCTGTCAGGCAGACAACAGTCCTGCCAGCGATGCGCTTCACCATCATGGGGTAGCCTATTGAAAGGCCGCTTTCAACCACCGCCTGCAACTTTTTGCATTTGTCATAGCCCATATAGGCGAAGTATTCTTCTGCATATCTTTGCAGCAATTCTTCCTTGTGTTTTTCCCTATCCATGAAAATCCTCTTTCTTCCGCTACACCCTCATATTCATGAAGCGCTTTATGTCTATGGCAAGGATTGGGCAAAGCTCATGGCAGCAAAGGCAGTTAATGCAGAGCTTCTTGTCCAGAAAGGGCCTTTTGCCGGGGAATCTTCCCGCAGCGGCCATCGTTATCGCCTTTGGGGGGCAGTTTCTTGCGCATATGGCGCAGCCTGTGCATTTTGCGTGCAAGAACTTGGGGTATGACTTTGAAACTCTGCTGATTAACCGCATCAAAGCGCCGCTCTTGAAGCTCATGTCGCTTTTAAGGTTTTTCGGCGGCAGGAAATCCTTCACCGGTGCGAAATCGTCGCCCATCAGCTCCAGCTCTTTTGCATCCAAAAGCCCACGGGAAAGGGCTTCCTTTAAAATCGGCAATGACGCTGGATCGATTCCCACCATATCGGCGCAGGCAAGGTCCACCCCGTGGCCGTTTCCGCCGGCTATAAGCGCTCCAATTTCCCTGGGAACTCCCCCGGAAGGCCCGTCGCCCTCCATGGCGACTATTGCGTCCACTATGCAAAGGCTGGGCCGCACCGCCTCGTATATGTCCACTATGGCGGCGGCAAAGTCTGCCTTTTCGGGGTATTTAAGGTGATACTGGGCCTTGTGAACGCCGGGCACAGCGCCGAACATGTTTTTGACCGCGCCCGAATAGCCCATGAAGCCATGGGTCTTAAGCTTTGCCACGTTTATTATGCTGTCATACTCTTTGTAAAACGATGCGATTATCGGCCGCTTTTCTATGACTGCAGCGGGCTGCTCCACCGCCGTCTCGGTAAAGTCAAGGATTATTTTACAGCCTTCCTCCCGGGCAACCTTTGCTATGCCGCACTGGGAATACACCAGCTTTAGATATGAGGGCGAGAAAATTCCCCCCGGGCATTCGCCGATGGCAGGCTGCGCCCCAGCGCTTTTCACGAGGCGCAAAACCGCCCTTATGACCTCCGGATGAGTTGTGGCGGCTTTTTCCGGCGCGCAGGGCATCAGCAGGTTGGGCTTAATAAGCACCCGCTCACCAGGCTTGATGAACTGCTCAACCCCGCCCAGAAGCCCTATCGCTTCGTCCAAAGCATTGCTTATTTCGTCAATGGAATATTCATCGCACTTTTTCACAGCCACTATCATGCCCTTACCCCTCTTTCTTTGCCCTAACCCGAGCCTTTGGGCTTATTTCCACAAACTTTTGCCGTTTGACGTCGAAAATCCCCCTTGCGGTGAGCCGTATGTCGCCTATTGCCGTAAGCGAAAGAAACGAGAGGTTCATGAATGGCTCTATCCCCTCCGGCACTCCCAGCGCTCTGGCCGCTTTGTCGATCTCCTCTGCCTGCAGCTTAAGCTGATCAAAGGGCGCGTCGGACATCAGCCCCGCTATTGGCAGCGGCATCCTTGCTTTTATCTCCCCCTTTGAAATCACGGCCATGCCCCCGCCCATTCTGTTCACCACATCAATTGCCAGCAGCATGTCGGCGTCGTTGTCAGAAACAGCGATGAAGTTGTGGGAATCATGAGCGACGGTGGAGGCGATGCAGCCCCCACTTATGCCGAAGCCCTTCACTATGCCCAGGCCGATTTTGCCCGTTGCCTTGTGTCTTTCCACCACGCAGAGCTTGGCATATTTTTTGTCCGGCTGGAAGATGCCTGAAATCTGGGGAACCTTTTCCCTTGTCTCAAAGGTCGTAAGCTCGCCGGGCACCAGGTTGATTATCCTTGCCATCTTACCTACCTTCAGCTTGATTTCAAACTCCGTCACATAGCGCATTTTCATCGTCTGGCGCAAATAATCGCTGCTGTTAAGGGGCTGCACATCCGGCAGGCTGCCCTTTTCGCTGACCAGCTTACCCCGGTACAAAACCTTTTCCACATTGAAGTCCTTCAGGTCGCTGAAGAAGACCAGGTCGGCGTATCTGCCCGGCGCGATGGCTCCGATATGTCTAGCCCATAGGCGTCGGCAGCGTTAATTGTGGCCATTTTAACGGCCGCAACCGGGTCAATGCCCTCCGCGACAGCTATGCGCAAGGGCTCCACCGTAAGCCCCCTTTCGGCGATGTCCTCGATGTGCTTGTCGTCGGTGCAAAGCAAAACTCTCCTCATCGAGACGCCCGATTCCTTTATACCCCGCAGGAGACCGGCCGCATTTCTGGCAGCGCTGCCCTGGCGCACCTGCACATAGGCCCCAATGCGCAACTGGGCAATGGCCTCCTCAGCGCTTTGGCACTCATGGTTGCTCATTACCCCCGCAGCGTAATAGGCGTTCACCATTTTCTCGTCGCCGCTTGTAATATGGCCGTCCACCGGCTTGCTGCCAAAGGCCTCGATCTTATCCAGCTCGCTTTTTCCCCCAGAGATTATCGCCGGGGCGTCCATCATCTCCCCAAGGGCCACCATCCTGGGCAGGCAAGCCAGCTTTTCCAGATCCGCGGAGCCGATGACAGCGCCGTTATCCTCATGCTTGGACGAGGGCACGCAGGAAGGCGCGGAAAAATACGCACCGAAAGGCACGTTTTCCGTTTCAAACATCATATAGCCGATTCCCTCAAGGCCCAACACATTGGCAATCTCGTGGGGATCGGCGATGAAGGCGGTGTTTCCGTGGGCCAATGCGTGGCGGATCACCTCTCTGGGGGTAGCGCGGGTGGACTCGATGTGAAAATGTGCGTCTATAAGCCCAGGGCAGATATATGCGCCCTTTGCGTCCACAGTCCTTTCACCGCGGTATTTTCCAATGCCGCAGACCAACCCTCCAGAAACGGCGATGTCGGCCTTGTAGATTTCACCGGTGAAAACATTCACTATCTTCCCCCCGGTGATGACCAGATCCGCCGGCCTTCTGCCCATGGCCGCCTCTATCATCTGCTGCTTTTGAAAAACGCTTATCATTTCCTCTTTTACCTTATTCCTTCTGCTCGAAAAGACGGCTCATAAGCTGGGTGCCGTCGGCGATGTAGTTGCCCTTTGAAGCGTTTGTCTCCCCGAAGTCAAGGCGACTTTCACATTCTTCCCTGCTGTCGTAAAGGAGGTATGGCACCGGCGCGCCGTCATGAGTGCGTGTGGAAAGCAAAGTGGGATGATCGGAAAGGTAGAGTATGCGAAAATCACACTTGCCGCGAAGCCGTTCCAACAGCCTTCCCATCACCCTCTCGTCTATGTATTCTATTGCTTGCAGCTTTCCCTGGGTGTCACCCGCATGGGAGCATTCGTCCGGTGCTTCGATGTGGACCACCGCCATGTCATCCCCGCCTAAAAGGGCGCTTATTGCCGCATCGGCCTTGCCCTCATAATCGGTGTCCAGTTCGCCGGTGGCGCCGGGAACGTGAATGCTGTCCATTCCCATCAGCGCACCGATTCCCGTCACAAGGGGCACCGCGCTTATTACCTTCGCCCTTTTGCCGTACTTTTCATAGAAGTTGTCCAAAACAACCGCTTTGCCCTCGCCCCAGCTCCATATGCAGTTGGCCGGCAAAAGGCCCTTATCCCTTCTGCGGGCGTTTATCGGGTGAGGGTCCATTATATCGAAGGCCCTTTTCATCAACTGGGTAAGTGCCGCTGAAACCGCATCTCCCCCCCTGTAAGGGCCGATAGCCTTGCCCAGAATATCGTGGGGGGGCTTTTGCTCAGGCACAAATTCCACGCCGCTGATAGCTGTTATATGCCTGAAGGACGGCGTAAGATGAAAGCGCATGTTCAGCCGCCCGGCGATCTCCATGAACTCATCGTCGTTCAGGCAAGCCTGCACCAGAGCGATGGAGTCCTCCCCGGGGATGCTGCCGCCGCTGTGGGAGTATATTATCTTTTCCTCGAAGATGTCCTCTGCGCCCAATGAAACCACATTCGTCCTGAATGAGATTTCCCAGGCTTCCAGCTTCATGCCGCAGCCCGCCGCCTCCAGGGGCGAACGCCCGGTGTAGCAAGTCCTTGGGTCATTCCCGAAAATAGAGAGTATGGCGGTGTCGCTCCCGGCAGGTACGCCCTTGGGCACCGTCTCCACCAGGCCAATCTCACCCCGGCGGGAAAGCCAGTCCAGCCAGGGGGTTTGGGCATATTCAAGGGGTGTTTTTCCCCCAAGGGATTCTATCGGCAGATCAGCGCAGCCATCGCCGATCACAAGTAGGTACTTCATGGGCCGCCTTTCCGCCCTGCGGCATTCGCCGGGCAAACAAACTTTTACCGATTATAACACAGTTAGTTACCCCTTTCAAACAAAAACAGCGAATAGCCGCAGTTTATTCAGGCGCCTTGAGAAGGAGCGCCGTCTACTTTTTGCGCAGATATATTCATAAAGACTTGATTATTTGCCTAAATAATAGTATATTATTCATAAGAAACGACAATATTCTTTACACACAAACATATATATACAAAGAAAAATTAAAACTGGGAGGAATTGGATATGATTGGCAACAGGTTTTTAAGATGCGAAGTGTGCGGCAATATCATCGGCATGATCTTTGACGCAGGCATCCCCATGATGTGCTGCGGCGAGGAAATGACACCTTTGAAGGCCAACAGCGTTGACGCCAGCCAGGAAAAGCATGTTCCCGAAGTCACCGTTGAAGGCGATGTCGTAAAGGTGAAGGTTGGCTCTGCGCCCCATCCCATGGAAAAGGTGCATTATATCGAGTGGGTCTATGTGCAAACGGAAAGTGGCGGCCAGCGCAAGGCGCTGAAGCCGGGAATGGCTCCTGAGGTAAACTTCTCTCTTGTGGACGACAGTGCAAAGGCCGTTTTCGCCTACTGCAACCTCCACGGCCTTTGGGTGAAGGAACTTTAAGTTTCATTGAACAAACAAAGAGGACGGTTAACCGTCCTCTTGCTTTTTCGCTTTATCAGGCTTCCTCCAAAACAGAGGTGCAATTGGGGCATCTGGTGGCTCCCATAGCAATTTCCGTTATGCAGTAGGGGCAGGTTTTCGTGGTGGGCGCGGCCTCCTCAGCCGCGGTCTCCTGAGCCTTCTTCTTTTTCTCGCAAGCTTCCGCTCTTGCTCTTATCTTGCTTATCCAGCTTATTATTATGAATATGCACAGCGCAACGATCAGAAAGTTGATCGTAAGGGTGATGAAGTTTCCATACTT
This sequence comes from Christensenellales bacterium, assembly GCA_050309705.1. Taxonomy (GTDB): domain Bacteria; phylum Bacillota; class Clostridia; order Christensenellales; family UBA1750; genus JBNRMR01. The sequence continues at coordinate 15,780 of JBNRMR010000199.1, forward strand.
CAGCAGCGCCACTCCCTCCTCGGTTGCCTCGGCAATACTGCCGTAATCATTTCCGTCCATTGCCAAGAACCGGTTTGAGAAGTCCAGCTTGCCTGTGAGCGGACTAAGCAGGGGCATAAGCAGATCATTCACAAGGGAATTGACTATCGCCGTGAAAGCGCTGCCGATGATGATACCAACTGCCAGATCTATCATGTTGCCCCTGGTCGCAAAACTGATGAAGCCGTCCTTGAAGTTCTTCATCCTCTCAGAAAACTTTTTCTTTGCCATATGGTCCCCTTCTTTTCATTATTTATCATTGTCTTTTTATTGTATCTACAGTTTCATTTTCTGTCAATAATAATTATCATATTTTGCACTTTTGCGGCACAATGCTGCAGATATCGCCCCAATGCCCTTAAAAAAAGTTTATTTGCAGCAGATATGTACACCGCGCATTCCATTTGCTATAATACTCACAATTGGAGGATGCGCACCGATGATATATATTGTTGCAAATAAAACCGCTGGTCATGGAACAGCAGCCGCCACACTGGAAAAGGTGCGGGACTATTTAACCGAAAAGGGAGTTGCGTTTCTTGTGAAGGAAACCCAGGCGCCCTTTCATGCCACAAAGCTGGCCGAGCAGGCCGTGAACAACGGCGCAAAATGCGTGTTCGCCCTGGGGGGCGACGGCACCGTCCGGGAGGTGGCCGAGGGGATGAAGGGCTCCAGCGTTCCCATGGGCATAATCCCTGCCGGCACGGGTAACGACATATCCAAGGCTGTAAACCTGCCCGGCAAGCCCATTGAGGCGCTTCAGGCAGGGCTTCAGGGCACCGCCAGAAAGGTGGACCTGGGCATGATAAACGACCTTTCCTTCGTCAATATTGTTGGGACCGGCTTCGACGTGAACTCCCTGCGCTGGACTTTGAAGCTAAAAAGAAGCATGAAGGGGCTGCTGCCCTATCTTCTGGGCGGTATACTGGCGATAATAACCCACAGGAACATTGATGTGAAGCTCACCATCGACGGCCATGAAAGACAGCTCCCATTGATGATGATATCCGTGGCCAATGGCAAATGTTTCGGCGGAGGAATGAAGGTTGCGCCGGACGCAGAGCTGGACGACGGTCTTTTCGATATTGTGATAGTCCATCCTGTGCCAAAATGGAAGATACCTCTTCTTTTGCCTAAGTTTATAAGCGGAAAGGCGAAGACAATAAAATACGTTGAAACCCTGCGCTGCAAAGAGATAATCATTGAGCGCCAGGGTCAGTATATGAACGTGGATGGCGAGATTTTGCCCATGGATAAGGCCCATATCAAAATATTGCCGTCGCAGATCTGGATGCAGTACTAAAAGCAGCAATGATTGCGCAACAGCGCAGGGCATAAAGTGAGACATAATTACAACATAAAAGAAAATATACACGATGTTAATTAAAAAAGCAGCGCCTAAGTTAGGCCCTTGGGACTAATCGCGCTGTTTTTCTATTGCATTATTTGTGGATTTTGTTATAATAAATATGAAATATTCGAGTGCATTTGCGCTTTGCGCTGGTTAAGAAAGGCAGGTTATGGCATGGCGACTGTTATGATAATGCCCAAGCAAGGGCAATCGGTTGAAAGCTGCATAATTACACAATGGATGAAAAACGAAGGCGATCATGTGACTGAGGGCGAGGTTCTTTTCACCTATGAAACGGACAAGGCCTCCTTCGAGGAGGAAGCCAAGGCCTCAGGCGTTCTTTTAAAGGTACTCGCCCAAGAGGGCGATGACGTTCCCTGTCTTGATGATGTGTGCATAATAGGCGAGCCGGGGGAGGATATCTCTCATCTTCTGGGCGAAAAAGGCGAAACAGTAGAAAACGCCGCCCCGCAGACCGAAGAAAAGGAGGCGCTTCCTTCCCCCGCAGTGCAGCCCGCAACGCCTGCCACGGCATCTGCAGAGGGCGCCCCCGTATCCCCCCGGGCCAGAAACGCCGCCGCAAGGTTGGGGGTTGACGCTTCTTTGGCCTCCCCTTCCGGCGCGGAAGGCCGCGTGATTGAGCGGGATGTTATCGCCCTTTCCCAGAGCGCCACAAGAGCCGTGGGCGGCAGCGCGGAAAAGGGCACCGGTCTTGGCGGAAGGAAGCAGCTTTCCGACCTGGAGCCCCAGGTGCAGGAGGTCGCACTGGAGACTCTCACCAGCGCGGTGGCATCCATGTTCGCACCACCGGCATATATGGACAAACCCCTTTCTAACCTGCGCAAGGTCATCGGCAGGGCGATGATGAATTCGCTTCAAAGCAGCGCGCAACTGACCCACACAGTCTCCTTCGACGCAACGGAGATACTGGCACTGCGTGCCAAGTTCAAAAGCTCGGATGATCCAGACATCGCCGGCATCACCATCGGCGATATGGTTCTTTACGCCGTTGCCAACACGCTGCCTGCCTATGAGGCCCTTAACGCCAACATGGTAAGCGACACCACCCTTCGGGTTTTCACAAATGTGAACCTGGGTGTGGCGGTGGACACCCCCCGCGGCCTTCTGGTGCCCACAGTTTTTGAAGCCGACAGGATGTCCCTTGTCCAGCTCAGCAAAACTGTCAAGGATCTAGCCTCATCGGCGAAAAATGGCAATATCAACCCGGACCTGCTCCAGGGCGGCTCTTTCACGGTGTCAAACCTTGGCGGCTATGGTGTGGAGAACTTCACCCCCGTCATAAACTACCCGCAGACTGGAATTTTGGGCGTTTGCACCACCATAGACAAAGTCCGCATGGGCAAAAACGGCCTTGAGGTCTATAAATCCATGCCCCTTTGCTTAACATATGATCACAGGGCCATCGACGGCGCTCCAGCGACGCTCTTCCTGGTGGATCTCAAGAAAAAGCTGGAAAACTTCACTCTGCTTCTGGCGAAATAGGAGGCTTAAATGGCTGAAAATATAAATGTGTTCGACATATTGATTTTGGGCGGCGGCCCGGCGGGATATGTGGCCGCAGAGCGCGCGGGCAGCAAGGGTCTTAAGGTCTGCCTGTTTGAAAAGCGCTCTTTGGGCGGCGTCTGTCTTAACGAGGGCTGCATACCTTCAAAGGCCCTCTTGAACAGCGCAAAGATATACGAAAATGCGCTAAACGGCAAGGAATACGGCGTTTTCACATCCGACATAAGGCTTGACCACGCCGCTGTCATAAAGCGCAAGAGCAAGGTTGTCAGAAAGCTGGTGGGCGGCGTAAAGCTGCAAATGAAGGGCGCCAATGTGAACGTGATGGAGAGCGAGGGCATCATTTCAGGCAAAACCGATCAAGGCTTTTGCGTTATTGCCAAGGGCGAAAAATTCTACGGCAAAAGCCTTATTATTGCCACAGGCTCCTCCCCCTCTCTTCCGCCTATACAGGGGCTGAAGGAGAGCCTTGAAAGCGGCTTTGCTCTGACCAACAGGGAAATTCTAGACATTAAGGAAGTCCCTGAAAGGCTGGCCGTTGTGGGCGGCGGCGTCATCGGCCTGGAAATGGCGGCCTATTATAATGCTGCCGGCGCAAAGGTGACCGTCATCGAGATGCTGGACCATATTGCCGGTCCAACCGAGGATGAAGTCTCCGCCATGCTGCTGGCGGACATGAAAAAGCAGGGCGTCGAGTTCATGCTGGGGGCGAAGGTGACTGCCATTGAAAATGGCAGGGTTTCCTCCGACAAGGGCGAAGTGCAGGCGGACAAAGTTCTGGTTTCAATCGGCAGGAGGGCCAACACACAGGGTGCGGGCCTTGAAAGCCTGGGCATCTTTGTGGAAAGAGGCGCCATCGTCACGGACGAGAGAATGATGACCAATGTTCCCGGCGTTTATGCTGCGGGGGATGTGAACGGAAAATCGATGCTGGCACACACCGCCTACAGGGAAGCGGAAGTGGCAGTGAACAACATTCTTGGCAAGAGGGATGTAATGCGCTATGACGCAATTCCCGCCGTCATTTACACCCACCCGGAGGTTGCGGGCGCGGGCCATACCCTTGAAACCGCCAAGAAGCAGGGCATCGACGCCATCGAGGCCAAGCTGCCTATGGCATATTCGGGCAGGTTTGTGGCTGAAAACATGGGCGAGGGCATATGCAAGGTCATCGTTGACAGAAAAAACAGCGTTTTGATTGGCGTGCACATGCTGGGAACGTATTCCTCCGAGATAATCTACGGCGCAGCGGCGATGATAGAAATGCAGCTTCGCGTGGATGATATAAAAGAGATCGTGTTCCCCCACCCCACAGTTGCCGAAATAATCCGAGAAACAATATTTACTATATAAACCTTACCACCATGTAAAAAGCTGTGGGCTTAAGCCCGCAGGCGAAAGGAGATCAGCACACCATGCCACAATCACAATTTCTTGATCCCGTAAAGATGCGCCAATCCGGACGCATCACATTCACCGATATCAAAATGAATGAATACCAAAAGACCGTTTCCGACGAGGTGGACAACTTCACCAAAGAGGAATTGATGGGCATATATTCAGATATGGCTTTGATCCGCGAGTTTGAAACAATGCTGAACCTCATCAAGACCATGGGCGAATACAGGGGCGTCCCCTACAACCACCCCGGCCCGGCGCATCTTTCAATGGGCCAGGAGGCCTCCGCCGTTGGCCAGGCTTTTGCTCTTACGATAGACGACCATATCTTCGGCTCTCACAGAAGCCATGGTGAAATCCTTGCCAAGGGCCTGAGCGCAATCGCCAAGCTTTCAGACGACGAGCTTTTAAAAATCATGAAAGAATTCTTTGGCGGCGAAGTTCTCTCCAAGGTGGAGGGCATGGGCCAAAAAACGGTCAAGGAGCTGGCCAGGGACTTTCTGCTCTACGGCACCATGGCGGAGATATTTGCGAGAAAGAGCGGCTTTAACCGGGGTCTCGGCGGCTCCATGCACGCCTTTTTCACGCCCTTTGGCATCTACCCCAACAACGCCATCGTGGGCGGCAGCGGCACCATCGCAACCGGCGCGGCCCTTTACAAAAAGATCAACAGAAAAAAGGGCATAGTCATCGCCAACATAGGCGACGCCTCCCTTGCCCGCGGCCCTGTGCTGGAGGCCTTAAACTTTGCCGGCATGGACCAGTTCCGCGAGCTATGGGACGAAGCCCACAACGGCGGCCTGCCCATCATCTTCAACATATTTAATAATCAGTATGGCATGGGCGGCCAGCCCAATGGCGAAACGATGGCCCAGGAGTTTGCCGCAAGGCTGGGGGCGGGCTTTGCCGTGAACCAGATGCACGCCGAGCGGGTGGACGGCTTTAACCCCCTGGCGGTCATCGACGCAACCCGCCGCAAGAAGGATATCGCCCTGTCCGGAGAAGGCCCTGTCTTCCTGGACGTTTTGACGTACCGCTTTGCCGGTCACTCCCCTTCTGACTCATCCAGCTACCGCACCAAGGAAGAGATCGCCGCATGGCAGGAATACGATCCCCTTACCACATACAGGGCCCAACTGATTTTGGCCGGCGTTTCCACTGCGGATGAGTGCGACGCTATATTGGAAAGCTGCGGCGCAGCGGTTGAAAATATAATGCGCCTTGCCATAGACGATGAAGTTTCCCCCAAGATTGACCCGGTGGACATTGAAAAGCTGATGTTCTCCAACGGCACAGTAGAAAAGTTTGATGACAGAGAGCCGGATGTGCTTATGCCCCTTGAGGAAAACCCCAGGGTTAAGGCAATTGAGCGCAAGGAAAGGTTCGCCTATGACGAAAGCGGCAAGCCCGTCAGCAAGAACAGGGTCTACCAGCTTCGCGACGGCCTGTTCGAGGCCATAATCGACCGCTTCTACAAGGATCCCACCCTCGTTGCATACGGCGAGGATAACCGCGACTGGGGCGGCGCCTTCGCCGTTTACCGCGGCCTTACCGAAGCTTTGCCATATCACCGCTTCTTCAACGCCCCCATATCCGAATCCGCCATCGTCGGCACTGCGGTGGGCTACGCCCTTAGCGGCGGCCGTGTCATCGCTGAGCTGATGTACTGCGACTTCCTGGGCTGCGCGGGTGACGAAGTCTTTAACCAGATGGCCAAATGGCAGTCCATGAGCGCGGGCGTCCTTAAGATGCCAATGGTGCTGAGGGTTTCTGTGGGCAGCAAGTATGGCGCCCAGCATTCTCAGGACTGGACTAGCATTTGCGCTCATATACCCGGACTTAAGGTGGTCTATCCCGCCACGCCCTATGACGCAAAGGGTCTCATGGCGGCGGCGCTGCGCGGAACTGATCCGGTGGTGTTCTTTGAAAGCCAGAGGATATACGACATCGGCGAGCAGTTCCACAAGGGCGGCGTTCCAAAGGAATACTACGAGGTTGAAATCGGCCAGCCGGACATCAAGCGCGCCGGAACCGACGTGACTATACTTTCGATCGGCTCTGTTCTCTACAGGGCTTTGGAGGCTGCCGACGAGCTTTCCGAAAAACACGGCGTGAGCGCAGAGGTCATAGACGCGAGGAGCATCGTGCCCTTCGACTATGAACTTGTGTGCAAGTCCGTTGAAAAGACCGGCAAGCTGGTGATCGTCGGCGACGCCTGCTCCAGGGGCAGCTTCATGAGCGAGATTGCCCGAAATGTGACAGAGCTTTCATTCAACCATCTGGATGCTCCGCCGGTGGTGGTGGGCGCCAAGAATTGGATCACCCCCGCCCATGAGCTGGAGGACGCCTTCTTCCCGCAGGTGAGCTGGATAATCGACGCCATCGACCAGAAAATAATCCCCTTGGGCATAAAGGACAGCAAGGAGAACTTCTCCCATGTGGAGCAGCTTCGCCGCGCAAAATTGGGCGTGTAAAAGCCCGGTTGCCTAATAAACAAACGCCCCCGCCTTCAAGACGGGGGTGTTTTTTGCCCCTTTCCCCGGCAAATCCCACAGCGCCGGGCCATTTCATTGCTGAAAACAGGCGCAAAAAGGCCGCGGTTTCTTTTTCTCTTTGATCGGTCAACTTAATCAAAAGAAAAGTTTACGCGGCCTTTTCAGCTCATTCGTTTGCGGCGTTTGCGATTAGTCTACAGAACGTGGCCGCTTTCGTCAAATCCCTCATCAGTTGAGAAGTCCACATCAAGCCGAGCGGCGGAGGATATCAGCTCGCGCAGCTCCTCCGTTGAAGCTTCGGTGCGGGGAGAAAATTCATCCCCAGAGATATATTTTATTATGCTCTCTTTAAGGAAAGCCGCTCCAGGATCTGAGGAATCCATGTTTAAAGAGCAAACCACAAGGCCCCCAAGGCCAACCTTCAGCTCAAACAAAACGGCCTGCTTGCGCACAAGCTTATAGCTGCTAACCATCTCCACTATGGGCTCAAAGGGCAGGCTCAGATCATTGAAGAGCACCGCCTGGCCTTCTTTCAGCATGGAGTAAAACTGCCAGCTGCAATAGCCCTCGTGGGGGAAGGCCCTCGTCAGCGGATGCTCATGCACCACGGTGGCGCTGTTGCCCCTGGTTCTTCCGCCGGACATTATCTGGAATGTGGTGGGAAGGGCCGGGAAGGGCTTTGCCCCAATGAGAACAGCCCTGCCGCCCTTTTGCAGATATTCAAGAGTCTCATCGTCCAGCCGGTGAATTATCCTCACAGAGTCCTTCAGCTCATTGGCGCGAACTTCAGGGAACATCCAGACATCCCAGCTGTTTTCAATTTCCAGATCGTCGCAGGAAAGTCGGGCATGCAGCTTCATATGGCGCGCAGCGTCAAGCCTCGGGAATTCTATTTCGATCTCACCAAGATTGGCGATTCGCCCATACTCAAGGCCTGTGACGCTTTTGCTTCCCCTGAAATAAACCTTGCCCAATAAGTCCGCGAGCCGCCAGGAAAGCTTTCCGTCCGTGGCCTTGCTTCCGCTGAAAAGAGATGCCTTAACAGGCATTTTCACCCGCTGCCCGGCAATGAAATTGCGCCTTTGGCCAATTTGCACCAGCAGAACGCTTTCGCCATTGTACCGGATGACTTCCTCAAGGGAAAGGCCCGCTTTAGGCTCATAAAACTCATTTAAAAGTCCGACGGCATAGCCGGTGCGGTGCCAGTGGCAGTCTATGGCGCCCAGAAGATCATAGCCGCTGATGCGCTCAGACTGGCGCGACTGCTCCATGCCGAACTTAAACACATCTCGCTGCCACTTACAGGAGTTTTGGTAATAAAGCGCGGCATTTTGCAGAACGCCCATGCGACCCAGATATTCCCGCGTCAGGCGGAAAAGATCGGTTCCTATGCGCGTATTTTCATAGCGGAGTTCCAGGTCCAGGTTTAGGTAGCTGTCGTTTATTCCCATTTCATGCATTAGGCAGGGGCGGTCATGCACCTTCAGGCGCTCCTGAACCATCGCCTCGTCGGTTTCAACTGATTGATAGCTGAATATTGAGCCGTGGGGCGCATAGACATCGCTGAAGCGGTTAAGCTTTTCCAAAAGGCGCTTGTTGTATGGGAACGGCCCGGGAACATAGCCAGGAGCGTCTTTGTCCAGCCCATATTCCACCTTCTGGAGACCCTCCATTGGGCTGAAAAGGCAATCCGGCGCCATGGCGCGGCAGTGCTCAGACATGATTTCAAGATAATCAATCACTTCATCTTCCAGCCTCACCTCATTGCCGCAGCAATATATGATCACGCTGGGATGTTTCCGGCAGGTATACAAAATGTCCAGCCAATCCTGCTCTTTAAAGCCATTGGGGGCTTCCACCTGCAGGAGCATTCCCAAGCGGTCAGCGGCTTCCAGGCATTCCTCCGGCGGGCACCAGGTGTGGAAGCGTATCCAGTTAAAGCCGATGCTCTTTAGTATTTTTAAAGTCCTTTCATAGAAGCCGTAGGAAGTGGGAACCGTGCAGGTTTCAGGAAAGTAAGCGTGGTCGGTGAGACCTCTTAGGAAAACAGGCGAATGGTTGAGCAGCAACCTGTAGCCATCCGTCTGCAAAAACCGCAGGCCGAAGCTATGCTCCGCAGAGTCCAGCAGCCCACCTTTGCCGCGAAGGGAGAGGTAAGCTTGTAAAGGCGCGGATTGCGGTCAGACCAGGGCTCCATTTCGAATGTGCCAGTCTGCCATCGGGTTTCCGCACCGGATGCCGGCTGAGTTCCGCCGGCCAAAGATGAGCCGCCAACAGGGTCAGATATCTCCCAATCAATCCACAGCGGGGCATCAAGATCATTTCCCTGTGTTTTTACATGCCAGGAAAGCCCTTCCAAAGAGCTATCAGCGTGGACATAAAAATCGTCTATTCTAGCCTTGGAGGTCACAAGCAGATTTACCGGACGGGTAATTCCCGCGCTTTTTCCTTTATAACCGCGAATGCTGCAGCCGATTCGGTCTGTCCTTGTGTTTGAAACGGCTATTATAAGCTCATTCTTCTCGCCCGGGCGCAGCGCGCTGGCCAAGTCCAGCTCGAAAGGCGTCAGGTGGCCGATATGGCGGCCGACAAAGCTGCCGTTCAGCCAAACCCAGGCCTCCATTGTCACACCGCCAACCTGAAGCGAAACGCTCTTTTCGCCCCAATTTGCTTCGGCAAAGAAGCTCTTTTTGTACTAGCCTGTGCCATACAGATATGGCAGGGATGCATCTGCCGGCTTGCCCGAACCCATGGGCGAGGTCACCGCACGGTACTCCGGGTTGAATGTGCAATCCCTAGACCAGAACCGGGTGTGGCTGATCCTGTCTATGTGGTCATCCCAGTAGCCGGGAACGGGCATCGACCCTTCATAGGCGACGCGAGAGGGAGTAGGAAACTCTCCTTCCGGAGCGAGCTCCTGATATCCGAATTGCCAGTCTCCGTTCAGCTATACTATAACTCGTTTTCCGTTCATACGCTTTCCTTTCCATCCATTTTTAGATCATTACTGATATTTCGCGCTCTGCCTCTTGTGGACAAATATAAAAGCCGGCAAACAGCCTGATTCCCGGCCGTATTGGGCTTTTATCATGCGCTATTCCAATGAATGCTCCGGTTTGAGGGGCAAATAACCGGAAAAGACGGTTTTTTCATGGGTGGATTCCACATCCACGCTGCCATTGCCCCTGGCCATCATGCTTCGGACTATGTAAAGCCCCATCCCCCCTCTGGCGACCGGGTGGAAAAGCCCTTCAGCCACATTCTGTCGCGAATGTTCTGGGGTATTATCGGCCCGTTGTTGGATATGCGAAAGCCATAGCCGGTCAAATTCTCATACAGTTCAATTTCAAGCCAAGCTCGGGAACGAACCTTAGCGCTTCAATGGCATTGTCTATTATGTTGCCCAGAACGCGGCACATCTCCCATTCCTCAATGGGCAGCCTTCGCCAGCTTGATGTGATTCTAAGCTCGGCGTTTATCCCCCGCTTCTCACAGTCCGCCAGCTTCGCCTGAAGAATCGCGTTGACAGCGGGCTTGAGCGTCCTTACCGCCAGGGACTTGCTCTGCATGTCCCCGTGGATCTTTTCGATATACCCGCAGGCCTCCTTATCCTGGTTCATCTCCACCAGGCTAAAAACCACCTGAAGATGGTTCATAAAATCGTGCTTCTGGCTGCGAAGCTCCTCGTTCAATAGCTCCACATGGCCAAGAGCGTCCCTTAGCATGTCATGCTGCTGGTCGGCCATAACCCATTTGCTGTTCAAGTGAAGGTTAATAATGTTGTTGGTCATAAGAAAAAAGCCTGCCGCTAAAGCGATAAGCTTCACACTCTGCACATTGATCTCAATTCCCGGCTGAAAGGCAAGTATAACTATGACCAGCAAGACCACTACTTCAATGAGACTCAGCACCCAGGCAATCCGGGCCGTCTTTTCGATGCTGATATCCCGCCGCCTTTTCATATCATCACCTTTCCGCCCACCAACCCTTGGTATGTCATATAATCTTCTTAAAATTCCGACCTAATTATACCATTTCTAAAGTCCGAAAGTCAATCTTCCACATAATATCCTTTGATGCTATAATAATATTATTACATTCACGAAGCCTTTTTGGCAGCCTTAAAGGGAGGACGCACCAAATGAAGAAATATATGCGCCGGCTTTCATCGGTGTTCATGCTGGTCTTGACCGCCATTGCGGTCGTTTCCTGCTCCACTTTGCAGGGCCCACTGGCCACCCCAGCCAAGCAAAGCCTGGATCTTCAAGCTGCAAGGCCCCTTTTAAACTCCGCTGCAGAGGCCCTGGCCTATGATGTGCGCCTTGGCTTCAACGAACAGCCCGGTGAATACTTTTTCTCCCACCACATTCGTGCGCTTTTAAGAAGCAGCATTTTAGCCGACAGCAATAGCGCCTTCACTTCTGACTTAAGCGATAATTACACCATTAAAAAAGAGGATCTGATATCCATATATGCCGATCTTTACGCTTTGGGCGAATATCCCGGCATATATACCCTTGAAGGCGAGGCCTGGGAGACGGACGACATCATCACATTCAAAATACCCCAAAAGGGCGCCCTTTCCTCCGAGATGTCATTTGCGATAAAGGGCATGAATGAAAAAGAAAACGGTGACATGTTGCTCCACGGCGATCTCATCTCCACCCTTTCCTCCACCGGTGCGCAAAGCGATCTGGGCGACTACGAGATAACCGTGAGGATAGACGCCCAGGCCCCCTTCGGGTGCAGGCTGGTGTCCCTTGAGCCAAAGAATATTTCCGCAGGGAGCACACAGCCCATCCCTTCGCCCTCTGCAACCCCTGAAAATACAGCCGAAACAGCTCCCGAGCCGACGCCCTCAGCCCTGCCTCAGGAGCAGCACATTGGCATGGAAGATCTGGACGATTACTTCGGCTACAGCGCTGAGGAGGCCTTGGAATATCTGGAGCCCATGGTCTGCGCAGCGGCGCTCACCTGCGTTCAGATGGAGTATAACATCTTCGGCACACCCAGCGGCGAAACTGCCTGGAGGTTGATGTGGAATCTGGCGAGCAGCCAGGGCAGCCGCCTGAACGGAGCGACTCTCACCGACCAGGGCGTGTTCATGCTAAGCGACGATGTCCTCATCCTATATCTGGATATTTTCTTTGACCCGGGCGATGGCCTGCCCGAAGTCCCCGAAAGCTATGGCGACATGATAAGCCACAGCGAAAACGGAATCACCTTCTTGTCTCCCGATGGCCTTGATGAGGCTGAGATAATTGAATATGCCATAGACGGCGAAAACCTGATATTGGTTGTTTTGGTCACAGGCGATATTCCGGCGAATTTGCTGGTGACCATCTCCCCCAGCGAAATGTCCAACTACGGCTTTGCCATAAGCTCCGTTTCAATAAGATAGGGCTGCCGCCGTTCTGTGACGATGTCACATAAAAACCGAATCTTATGGGCTATTATGATTATAATAAAACCATAGGAGGTTATGAAAATGGCAGCGATTGATATTACAAAAAACAACTTCCAAAGCGAAGTTCTTTCTTCTGACAAACCGGTTCTTATCGACTTTTGGGCGGCATGGTGCGGCCCCTGCAGGATGCTTTCCCCCATCGTGGAGGAGCTGGCCGGCGAGCTTTCAGGAAAGGTTAAGGTCGGCAAGGTGAATGTTGACGAGGAGCGTGAGCTGGCTGCTCAGTTCCAGATAATGAGCATACCTACCTTGGTGGTGATAAAAGACGGTAAGATCACCGCCTCGGCAGCGGGCGTTAGGCCCAAGGCAGCAATAAAAATGATGCTGGAGGACTAAGCAGTGTTTTTAGGCAGGAGCAGAGCAGGCAAGACCCTTTCGATGGATATGGCCAAAGCGGAGCTTTCAAAGAACAGCTCCATTGCATTGATAGACGTGCGCACCGCAGGCGAATATGACCGGGGCCATATACCCGGCAGCATACATATTCCCCTAGACAGGCTTTTTGCCATAGATAATTTTGTTTCGGACAAAAATGCAAAGATATTCGTATACTGTCTCAGCGGCGCACGCAGCGGGCAGGCCTGCATGTATCTTACGCGGGCTGGCTATAGCGATGTGACAAACATTGGCGGCATCACCCAATGGAGGGGCGAAATTGCAAAGGCGGTGGGGGCATGAAAACTGTTATAATCGGCGGCGTGGCCGGAGGCGCTTCCGCCGCAGCGCGCCTTCGCAGGCTGGACGAAAACGCCCAGATAATAATGCTGGAGCGAGGGGAATATATCTCCTACGCCAATTGTGGCCTGCCATATTACATCGGCGGCGAGATAACGGATAAAAGAGAGCTGACGCTTCAAACCCCCGGCAGCTTCAAACGCCGCTTCGATATCGACGTAAGGGTAAATAGCGAGGCGGTTTTGATCGATCCGGTTAAAAAGACGGTGAAAGTCCGTGAAGTTTTGACAGGCAATGAATATTACGAAAGCTATGACAAACTGATACTTTCCCCCGGTGCAGAACCCGTCCTGCCGCCAATTCCCGGCATGGGAAGCGAAAAAATATTCACCCTTAGAACCATCCCGGACACATACCGCATAAGCGACTATGTGAAAAGCGAAAACACCAAAACCGCCGTGGTTGTGGGGGGCGGTTTTATCGGCCTTGAGATGGCTGAAAACCTGAGCAACGCCGGGCTTTCGGTGACGGTAGTTGAGGCGGCGGACCATGTACTGGGCCAGCTTGACTACGATATGGCCTGCGAGGTTCACAGCTATCTGCGCTCAAAGGGCATCGGGCTATTGCTTAAAAGCCAGGTGAAAGCCTTCCGCGACGAGGGCGGCTCCCTTTCAGTTGAGCTGCAAAACGGGCAAACAATAGTGACAGACATGGGGATCATCTCCATAGGGGTGCGGCCCGAAACCACCCTTGCAAAAAGCGCGGGCATAAAGACTAACTCCCGCGGCGCAATCCTGACCGACGAGCATATGCTCACCAGCGACCCCGACATTTACGCCGTGGGCGACGCTGTGGAAGTCATGAATCTTGTTACGGGCCTTCCCGCCTACATTCCGTTGGCCGGCCCCGCCAACAAGCAGGGGCGCATCGCGGCGGACAACATCTGCGGCATAAAAAGCAGCTACAAGGGCTCACAGGGCTCCAGTATATTGAAGCTTTTTGACATGACAGTGGCATGCACAGGCTTAAATGAAAGCGCCGCAAAAGCCGCCGGCATTAATTATGACAAGATGCAGACCCTTTCCGCATCCCATGCCAGCTATTACCCCGGAGCGGAGAACATCGCCATAAAGACAATATTCGAAAAGGGCACCGGCCGCATTTTGGGCGCTCAGCTCATTGGCATGAAGGGCGTCGACAAGCGTTGCGATGTCTTCGCCACGGCCATCCGCGCAGGCATGACCGCCTTCGACCTGGCAGAGCTGGAGCTTTCATACGCTCCTCCATTCTCCTCCGCGAAGGACCCGGTTAACATGGCCGGCTTTGCAATCGAGAATGTTTTGACCGGCAAGGTGAAGCAGTTCCACTGGCATGATATCCCCGCTGTCCTGGCCGATGATAGCGCCATTATTCTGGACACCCGCACCGAGAAAGAACGCCGAGAAGGACATATCCCCGGCTCCCTTCACATTCCGACTGATTCCCTGCGTGGGCGCATCGAAGAGCTTGACCCCTCGAAAAAAATATATGTCTATTGCCAAACAGGGCTGCGCAGCTATATTGCCTGCCGGATTCTCTCCCAGAAGGGCTTTGATTGCTATAATCTTTCCGGCGGCTACCGCTTCTATGAAATGGCCTCCTGCGATCAGGACTTTGACCCCGCTCTGGTTTACCCCTGCGGAATAAAGGCCATTGAAACGGCAGTCTGACGCCTGTTAATAAAACATCATCAACGTTAAAACGAGCCCCAAAGTTATCGGGGCTCGTTTTGCATTTTTGCACGAACGGAATCCGCCTAACGAATTGTTATCGGCTCTCCGCCTTTGCCCTGGATATGCCAGATTCCATTCTCCTGAGCAAAGCAAATGTCGCCTTTAACGCTCAGCCCTTCCACCGCCTTGACCGAGACTATACCATCCGCAATGGGCGTTATGGCGCATTTTGTGAGTTTGCCGTCCTGCCAGTCGATGTCCACACTCAGGCCGCCACGGGCGCGAATGCCACAAACGCTTCCCTGAGCCCAATCCTTCGGCAGCGCAGGAAGCAGACGCACGAAGCCCTCATGGCTTTGGATGAGCATCTCCGCCACGCCTGCGGCATAACCCAAGTTGCCGTCGATCTGGAAGATTCGGGGCGGATACATGTCCATGAGATTATCAAAAAGCGATCCCTTCAAAATGGCTCTCACATGGGATATTGCCTCCTCAGCCATTCCAAGGCGCGCGCTGAGGGCTATCAGCCACGCGGCGCTCCAGCCGATCAATTGCATGCGGTTTTCCAGCCTGCCCTCTATGCTTTTAAGGCATGCTGCAGCCAGCTCCGGCGTGCCATCAGGGGTAATTTCGTTTCCAGGATACAGCGGAAAGAGGTGGGACAAGTGCCTGTGGCCCGGCTCGACCTCCTCATATTCCCTCGCCCATTCAAGCAGTTGGCCCTTTGAGCCGATTTTATATGGCGGAAGCTTCTCTCGCGCCGCCTTAACCTGTGAGGCGAACGCCTCATCACACCCCAGCGCATCGGCGGACTTTATGCAGGCATCAAAAAGCGTGGCCAGCATGGCGGTGTCCATAGTGCAGGTTCGAGCGATTGTGCTGACCTGGCCGTCTGCAAGCCGATAGCTATTCTCCGGCGATTGTGTGATGCCGGTGATTAAGTGTCCGTTTTCGTCCTCGATAAGAAAGTCCAGGAAGAACTCTGCGGATTCCCTCAAAAGAGGATAGCCTCTTTCCCTCAAAAATTCAATATCAAGAGTATAGTCATAATAATCCCATGCATGAAGGCTCAACCATGCAGCTCCGAATGGCCATATGAACACGCCGAATCCGGTGGGCGCCGCATTTCCCCAGATGGTCATATTATGGTGGGTGACAAAGCCCTTGCAGCCGTACATCTGCCGGGCGGCCTCCCGGCCGTTTTCAAGCGAAGCCTCGATGAAGTCGATGAGGGGCATGCTCAAATCGCCCAGCCCCGTCACGCAGGAGGGCCAGTAGTTCATCTGAATATTGATGTTGACCGTATAGCCCGATTCCCAGGGCGGGGCGAAGCTGTCGTTCCAGATGCCCTGAAGGTTCGCCGCAGCGCTGCCCTGGCGGCTGGAGGCTATGAGCATGTAGCGGGCGTAGTTAAACAGCAGCGCTTCCATGCCCGGGTCGGTTTCACCCTTCTTCACAAGAGCCAGCCGCTCGTCCGTTGGCAGCGGCGATCCGGAGCCGCTTAAAGTGAAGCTCATTCTGTCATACAGCGGCCGCACATCATCAAGATGCCTTTCAAGC
>JBNRMR010000200.1:0-3173 GCA_050309705.1 Christensenellales bacterium
CATTTATGGACTTAAGCGCCTTCTCCCATTTGCCCGTGGTTTCCGGGGAGGAAAGCTCCGACGGAGAAATGGCGATCAGCTTCATGCCTTTGTCGGTGGCGTTCAGGGCTTTTCCTTTGCGCTGCACATAGCCCACCTCGATCAGCCGCTCGATAATCGCCGCCCTTGTGGCGGGGGTGCCCAGGCCGCTGTCCTTCATGCTCTCCTTGAGGGTCGGGTCGTCGATCTCCCGGCCGGCATTTTCCATGGCGGAAAGCAGAGTGGCCTCGTTATGGGGGGAAGGGGGCTTTGTGGCCTTCTTTTTAGCGGTAGCCTTTGTGACGGTGCGGCTGTCGCCCTCGCTCACATCGGGGAGGAGATTGTCCTTTTCCTTGGCGCCCAGGTTTTTGTAGACCTCGCGCCAGCCCAGATCCGCCACCTTCGTGCCCCGTGATAGCAGCGCCTCGTCCTCGCAGTTGGCGATTATCTTCGTCGAGTCGTATTTATACGGGGGATAGAATGCGGCGATGAGCCTTCTTGCCACCAGATCGTATATCCTCTGCTCGTCAGCGGTAAGATCCTGCTGGGGCGCTCTTTCAGTTATTATGATGGCGTGATGATCACTGACCTTTGAATCGTTGAATATGCGCGCTGATTGTGGCAGAGAGCCTCCCTGAAGTATGGGCTTTGCCAGCTCGCCGTATTCGCCGCGCATCCTTAAAAGGGCAGCCCGTGCCTTGGGGGCCATGTCCTTGGGCAGATAGCGGCTGTCTGTGCGCGGGTAGGTGATCAGCTTGCGGGTTTCGTAGAGAGACTGGGCAACCTTCAGCGTTTTTGCGGCTGGGAAGCCAAAATAGCTGTTGGCATCCCTTTGAAGGGCGGTTAGGTCGTAAAGCTGGGGCGCGGCGACCTGCTTTCTTTCGGTTTCTACCTTTTTGATTACGGCTGTTTTGCCCCTTAGTTTGGCGGCGATGGTCTTGGCTTCAGCGGCATCCCCAAGGCGGGTGGTGTCGCCGGTTTCGTCATACCAGAGAGCTGAAAAGTCCTCATACAGAACCTCGATCTCGTAGTATTCCACAGGCCTGAAATTCTCGATCTCGCTCCTGCGCTTGGCCAGTATCGCCAGAGTCGGGGTCTGCACCCGGCCCACCGAGAGCCGCACGCCATATTTCAGCGTGAAGGCACGGCTGGCGTTCATGCCCACCAGCCAGTCGGCCTCGCTGCGGCATTTTGCGCTTTTGTAAAGATTATCATAATGGCTGATTGGTTTTAGATTGGCAAAGCCTTCCTTGATGGCTTCGTCCGTCATGGAGCTGATCCAAAGGCGCTGTACAGGCTTTTTACAGCCCGCCATGTTATATATGAGGCGGAAAATCAGCTCGCCCTCGCGGCCGGAGTCCGTGGCGCAGATGATGTCCGCAACTTCCTTGGAGGCCATCAGCTTTTTTAGCGTGGCAAACTGCCCCTTCGTCCTCGGCACGACCTTCGTCTGCATTTCCCCCGGCAGCATGGGCAGAGTGTCAAAGCTCCACCTTTGCCAGGCGGGGTTCATCTCGCCCGGATCGCATAGTGCCACCAGATGGCCCAGCGCCCAGGACACAACATGGTCTTCAGAGTATATGAAACCGTCGCCGCGGGTTTTAGCGCCCAGAACGCGGGCGATATCCCTGGCGACGGAAGGTTTTTCCGCGATGATAAGTGTCTTGCTCAACTTTCTCTCCTGTTTATATTCCACAAAACTTTTTGCGCTCTACATACGCGAAGGCGCTTTTATGCCGATCAGATAAAGCCCGGTCTTGATGACAGACCTGGCGGCGTCCGTAAGTGCCACTCTTGCCGCCTTCACCCCCGGGTCGCTGTCGATGATGCGGTTTTCATAGTAGAACTTGTTGAAGGCCTGTGCCACCGCCACCACGCTCCTGGTGATAAGGTAGGGCTCGTTCCTCTCCGCCGCGTCCTTCACCGTCTCTGGAAACTTGGCGATGGCCGTTAAAAGCTGCTGGGAATGGGGGTCTGAAAGGGCGGAGTAGTCTGCCTCGGCGTTGGTTTCTCCGGCCTTGGCCAGCACCGAGCAGCAGCGGGCATGGGTGTATTGAACATAGGGGCCGGTCTCGCCGTCGAAGTTAAGGGCCCTTTCCCAACTGAAAACTACGTCCTTTATTCTGTTGGTGTAAAGGGAGCTGAATATGACCGCGCCAACGCCTACATCCCTGGCGACGGCGTCCATGTCTTTAAGGTCGGGGGATTTTTCCTCCATAATTTCCCTGGTTTTGCCGATGGAAGCCGCCAGCAGATCATCCAGATAGACCATGCGGCCCTTTCTGGTGCTTAAAGCGCCGTCCTCAAGGGAAACCATGCCGTAGTTCACATGGGTTAAATCCTTCGCCCATTCGTAGCCCAGAATCTCGACGACTTTAAAGAGCTGCTTGAAGTGAAGGTTCTGCTGGTACGCCACCACATACAGGCATTTATCAAAATTATATTCCTTTTTGCGGTAGAAGACCGCGGCCAGATCCCGAGTGTGGTATAGCGATGCGCCGTCGCTCCTGAGCACCAGCATGGGCGGCATGTCATACTCGGAAAGATCGACTATCTGGGCGCCGTCGCTATACTGCAAAAGCCCCTTTTCCCGAAGTTCTTCCACAACCGGCTCCATCTTGTCGTTGTAAAAAGCTTCGCCGTTGTGGCTGTCAAAGTGGATATCCAAAAGATCGTATGTCCTGTCGGCCTCAGTCAAAGTGATGCTCTTAAACCATTCGTATATCTCCTGAGCTTCTTTGTCGCCGTCCTCCAGCCGCTTGAACCAGGCGCGACCCTCGTCGTCAAGCGCGGGGTTCTTTTCAGCTTCCGCATGGAACTTCACATATAGATCCATCAGCTCGTCCACGAGCCTTTCCTCGACCCGTTGCTTGTCGCCCCACATTTTATACGCGGCGATGAGCTTGCCAAACTGTGAGCCCCAGTCGCCCAGGTGGTTTATGCTGACTGTCTCATAGCCCAGATGCTCGTAAATCCGCTTGAGGGAGTGGCCTATGGCCGTGGTGTAAAGGTGGCCGATATGAAACTTCTTTGCGATGTTGATGGAGGAGTAATCCAGGCAGACGGTCTTTCCGGAGCCGATATCCGAAGCGCCGTATTTCCCGCCCTGGCTTTTCACCGCTTCGATAACAGTCCTTGCGAAGAAGCTTTCATCC
>JBNRMR010000201.1:0-3474 GCA_050309705.1 Christensenellales bacterium
GTACGCCTGTGTTTTGCGTCATATATGGGTCGGCGCTCAGCCATTCCAAGCTGCCATCCTCCATGAGAAGGACAATCGAGGGGGTAGTAAAGCCATATATGGAAAGGCTGACGCCCTCAACTTTGCCGATGCAGGCGTCCGCAACATTGCCCTGCTGAGTTTGAATGAGGAAGGGGCCCTTTCGCAGGTCCTCTGCAGGGCAGATGGCATGGGCCGGATCGTCGATTTCGTGAACCTCCTGCCAGCGCTCCAAATCAAAACAAATACGAGCCTGGCCATTTTCAATATGTATTTGAACAAGCCCCTCTTCATCCTCGCGGAAAATGGCGCTTTCTTTAACAGAGGTTAAATCCCCCCTATCCGGCTTATGTCTAACTGTTTGCCGGGTATTGCCTGTGTTATCAGGGATGGGGAAGGACATTGTCTCCTTTTCCTGTCGGCATGCCGCCAGCATGGCCAGACACAACGCAAGCGCAAGCATCACGCCCGTAATATTAAGGCTACGCTTCATCATAAAATCACCTCGTCCGCTCTTATTTTACCATACCGCAATATGCACACTGCCTTGCCGCAAAACCCGCAACGGCCCTGACCGCCGCGCCGCAGCAGGAGCAGATCCGCGCCATTTGGGGCGCATTTGCTGTGGCAACACTTTCACGCGCCGATTGCTGCACTCGGCGCAGAACCTGCACTTGTTCACCTCACCGCAAGCGCAGGAGGGGCCGATCCGGCCTTCGGCAGTCGAGGCGGGTGTGGCGGTTATTTATATTATTGCTGTCGATCAGCTCTTTTTTATTGAAATAATAAACATGTTGCTCCCGGGACAACTTCCCGCCAAAGGCAAAGCGCTTGCCGATATTTTTAAATGACCCCGCAACTCCAAAGCCGAGATCGCTTTAGAAGATGCTGGCCTTAATGGGGTTATCGTATGCAAATTCACCGGGCTAGGCGCAGATTTCCGCAACCTTGCACTGGTCGGTGATCATCACTCACTGGCCGTCCGCCAATACGTTTTCCCCCTTTAATACCATCACGTTTTCAGGCATGAATGTGTGATTGAAAGGCTTTTTTCATTGATCGGCTAAAGCGTCTTCGACCGCGCCATACGCAACTTCGGCCAGTCCCATACACTTTCACCCCCTCTTTTTTAAGCACAAGCGTTTCTAACATTTTCATGATGAGGGCTCTTCTATATCCAGTTTGCAATACCCGCCATGCTAACCGCTGGCCCGTATCTTCACATATCCATCCCATCGTCATACTCATCAGTCACATAATAAAAAAGGGAACAATAATTGGCCTTGCCGCAGCCAAATTCGCGTATGATCAGCGTCTGATAGGCCGCGCCGCAGTAGCTGATCTCATCCTTAAGCGGCAGATAATAAAGCTCGTAGTTTAAGCCGGCGGGGCTTGCCTGCGTTGTCGGCGCGCAGAAGTCTTCCCTGCCTTCTTATTTTCTGAGCCGCCGCAGGCCGCCAAAGAGAGCCGCAATGTAAAAAGCAAACGAAGCAATATACTTTTTAAATACAATGCGGCTCTCCTTCATCCCAACTTAAACTTCTAAGGGCTGAAAGGCTCAGTTTTTTATTTTCATTTCTTTTTCGGCAGATATGGAACCATCAACGCCGCAAGCTTCGCTATAGTCATGGTCTGCAAATAGACCTTGCCGGGGCCTGTAATCACAGTATCAAACAAACCCTCGCCGCCGAAAAGCACATTCTTTGCACCCCTCACCATTTGCACATCCATTTGGCAGGTGTCATCCATGATGGCAAGCACACCGGTATCGCAAATGAGCTTCTCACCCGGCGCAAGATCATATTCCTGGCAATGGCCGTCCACCTCAAGGAATACCATGCCCGGCCCTGTGACGCGCTGCATGATAAAGCCCTCTCCTCCGGCCAGCCCCGCGCCCAACTTCTTCTGGAAGAACACTGATAATTCCACGCCCAAGGTAGCACAGAGGAAAGCGGTTCTCTGGCAAATGATGCTCTGTCCAGGGCCGAGCTCCCTGGCCACAATTCGGCCGGGGAAGGAGGATGAAAAGGCAATTTCCGCCGGGCCCTGCGCGGTATAGCGGCTCATGAAAAGGCTTTCACCCGAAAACAAGCGGCCAATGCTTTTCCCCACACCGCCCTCGGCCTTGGCCTCGGTTGCCACCGGCCCCCTCGACCAGGTGCGCCCACCGGATTGGCTTATGATGACCTCACCGGGGTCAAGTTGAATAAGTACTGCGGGCAAAGAGCCGCCTTCGATAGAGTAGTTCATTAAAAATCCTCCTTTTATTTTTATAACAGCTAAATTATCAGGGGACTACCACTGCTAAAGTGGTTGTCATGGTTTCCCAGGCAGCGGTTTTCATAAATTCTTCCGCCGAATCAAAGTTCACTTTCTTTATACGGATGTCAAAATAAATGCTATTGTCCGCGTCATAGGCCGCATAGGCTTTAATTTGGTTGTAATCAGACCATTCTTCGAAGCGGTACAAGACATCGATATTGCCCCACTTCCCCTCGAAGATTTCAGCATCTGATGCGTTTTGCCTGATGCGCTCCTCGGGCGTATTCGCCTTGCCGGAATAAGGATCAATGGTGGCTATAATCACGTCGCCGTCTTTGTCTGCCGATTTCACCGATATATTCGTTTCATTTAATGTTCGGTTAACCTTCCATCCATCGGGTATTTGCATCATCAATGAACCTGATTTGGTATAAACCCAGCCCCCTTCACCATATTTCTTTTCATCTGGAACAAACGTTGCTGCATCCCCGCCAGGCGTTGGGTCTGCGCCGCTTTTCTCCTCCGGCGTGTTAGGATCGGCCACTCCGCTCTTTATCGTCGCAACGTAGTTATCATAGCTGGGAGGAAGCATGTCGCCTGATTTCTCTTCCCCCTCCCACAGCTCTCCGAAGGGACGGAAGCAAAGCATGTAATCAAAGCCATCGGTGTTTGACCGCTCGGGATCTATGTAGCTGTCGCCGATTACTACAAGGTTACCGTCGTTTACCGGCGACAGGGCAAACCACCATATATCTGGATCAAGCGTCATATCCCAAAATACGCCGTCCGTAACCTCAAAATGATTTGAATCTGCAAAAATATATGTATCTATGCTCTGGACTTCCTCATCGCCTATGAAGATTGCCATAGTTCCATCACCATCTTCGTCCACGTCTATAACCATATAGGCATCATCGAAATAGTCCTCGACATCCGCCCAGTCGCCATAGGCTTCTGTTATCCAGATATAGCCATACCAAGAGCCGTTCCATCTTTCCTGCACGCTCATTTCCTGTGTGCCTGCCTGCGGGGCGCCGCCCGATGGTATGCCAGCACCCGGCTTATTGATGCCGGGTGGAAGAGTGCCGGCTGATGTTGCTACTCCGCTATCCCTTTCAAAAGTCAGCTTCATTCCAATTCCTGAAAAGTTATCGATAACAATTAAGTCGTCTTTTATACTGCCGCTGAAAAGGG
>JBNRMR010000202.1:0-4765 GCA_050309705.1 Christensenellales bacterium
TTACAGAAGTACGCAGATGACAACGGCTTTTCTAACACAGAATTCTTTGTAGATGATGGGTACAGCGGTACAAACTTTGACCGCCCGGATTGGCAGCGCCTTTTATCCCAAGTGGAAGAAGGCAACATCGGCACCGTTATTGTAAAGGACATGAGCCGTCTTGGGAGAGATTATCTTAAAGTAGGTTATTACACCGAGGTATTGTTTCCAGGCTCTGATATCCGCTTTATAGCCATAAACAACAATGTTGACAGTGCCAATCAGCAGGACAGTGATTTTACACCGTTCCTTAATATCATCAACGAATGGTATGCCAAGTGTCACGGAACAAGATCGGTGTCAATTAGTGGGTAGTGAAGAAATACGAGAGGTGAAGCCGAGATAAGCCGAGTTAACAGGGAATAATGCGGTATAAGCTGCACGGGGAAATGAAAAAAGATTGCGCATGATAAATGTCAATAGAAATTTTAAAACGGTCGATTTTGACCGTTTTTTTATTTTGGAACGCGCAGAACGCGGGAAAAGAACGCGGAGCGTTCCGGCGTTCTAATGGCGTTAAAAATGCGTCAGACAGGCAAAAAGCGGAGTTCTGAAAGCCGCAGAGGAAGTGCCAGAAAAATGGCGAGAGGTGCGCCGGGTGCGCCGGGTAGTGCGCCGGGTATTTCCATGCCCTAAAAAGGGCCGTAAAAAGGCAAATAATGGAAGTGATTCAGGGGCGGCGGTACGAGGCTTAAAAAGGCCTATATAAACAACCGATGTATAAATATGCAAACAATCAACTATATATGCACGGAGCATACATATTTGCCAAGGACGCGGATATCGTCATCGGTGGAGTAATATTGAGTTTCGCAATCATCATTTGCGGGGACAAGACGAATGCCGTTTTCATCCCTATAAAAGCGTTTGATGGTGGAGCCATCACCTATAGCAACCAAGGCGATCTGGCCGTTTTCAACGGTGGGATGGGGGCGAATGATGACATGATCCCCGTCGTGGATGCCGACGCCTGTCATGCTGTCGCCGGAGGCGATGACGGCAAAGTCACCTGGCCGGGCTTTGGCGTCACCGTTTATGCCCAGAGAATCACCGTGGGATTCGATCATCTCTATGGGCATACCTGCTGCGGCGCGGCCGACAACGGGAATAGAGAACTGCGGAGTATTTTCATATACATGGGAAGAAGTATCCTCAAGCCGTTGATCATTTCGGGTTTTGCGCTGCTCAAATTCGGCCCTTAGTTGCTTTTTCAATTTCTCGTAATCGGGTATGCAGTCCTCCAGGCGTATTTCAAGGCGAAGCCGCTCTTTAGCGTCGCGTGCCTGCCATTCAACAAGAATTGCATTGAGCAGATAACGGATATTCTCGGCGTCGGGTGAAGTGAGCAACTCCTCGACCCAGGCCAAGGAAAAAAAGCCGGGAAGAAAGACATTTTCAAGCCGGATAGCCTGGGTGGCCTTAACCGACGCGCGGCGCAACTCTTTGCGAAGTGCGTCCTCCCCGTCCAAATGTTTTTCAATCTCCCGAAAGGGATTCTTCATGTTCCCGGTGCCGTGCCGGAGCCATTCTTCATTTATGCCCCACATCAAGCACACCGCTTTTATAAAAATTTCCGTTGGTGGAACGGCATTTCTTTCGAGTTTAGAAATATGAGGCGTGGATAACCCAAGCTTCTTGCCAAACTGATCCTGGTTAAGCTCTAAGCTATTTCGAACGGTCTTTAATCTCTCACCAAAAGACATATATACCTCCCCCAAAGCAATTTATCTGAATATATATGGAAAAATGATCAAAATGGACACTCATTTTGATTAAATACTATTGACATTGATCAAAATGATCATTACAATAAAGGTGCCCAGTGATCATTTTGAAATGTTAATCATTATGATCGAATCAATTATACACCAAATAAGAATTTATGGAAAGGAGATAGGGCTATGAATTTTGAGAAAAAAAAGCGGCTAAGCAAACCTGCGGCGCGGCTGTATGTGCTGGGGATAACGCAGAGGGAACTGGCCCAAAAAGTAGGAGCAGCCGAAGGGACTATATCCGGTATTTTTACAGGAAAGATTTTGCCCAGTATAAGGCTTTCCGTTTCCATAGCAGAGGTTTTAGAAATGGATGAGCGCGAGCTTCGGGCGATGCTACTGGAGATAGCATCGTAAATTGACAAAGGAGGAAATGAGCGTGAAAAAACAGACCCCACTTCCGGCGTTTGATGAGGTGACTATACAGGCTAATGGAATGCCGGACAGGCTATACGTCGATCTCCCGCCAAAGATCGATAAACACATCTATAAAAAAATTCCGGTTTCTGGTTGGGGCAAATCGTTCATGCGACTGATCGGCCGCAACTAAATATTGGGTAATCGCATGGTAACGAGCAAAGAGAGCGTATATGACGAGAGGATTTGAAGCCATCACAATGTTATAAAGCATATGCTCGTCCCCGAGATGCTCTGCCATTACAGCGACTAACGAATTTACGTTTTCTGAGTACTGGTGAACTGTAGCTAAACTTAAATTAGTGCTTTTTACCTGTGAGGCGATCATGCTATAAGTGTTTTGAAACACATTCAAGGAAAAAATCGGTTCGACAAGCCGCCCAAGCTTTTGACGAGTTTGATTTATCGTCATAAAAACACCTCCGTTCAAGCAATTATATCATATGCCAAAAGGACATGAAAGGAGCAGGACATGAGCAAACGGGAATTTGTGGAGAATTATCTGGCGGAAACGCTTCGGGCTGCGAAGCTGGATGTAAGGGGCCTTACACTATCCGAGGACGGCGGCGGGGTGAGGATTACATTTGAGAACGGATACAGCAAGACGGTGGACATAACGGCCAACAGCTTCGGGGCCATCATTTTAGACGTAACACGCAAGGCAATGTATTAAGACCTATTATTTAAGCCCTGCAGGGCAAGGCCCAGCCCCGTGAAAGCCGGGGCCGCCCCCTAACCTTCTCAGGGGGCGCGGCGCTCAACTTGCGAAGCCACGAAAGGAGACCGACCATGCAAAACCGAGCAGACCGGGTAGACACAAAAACAGCCGCCATGCTGACGGGCATCGCGCCCCAAAGGATACGAGAAAAAGCCGCGCGCGGGGAGTTGGGCGCGGAGCGCGCGGAAGCCGTGTTGGGCGGCGGCGCTGGCGGTGAAAAATACCTGATTCCGGTATCCGAGCTGCCGATAGAAGCGCAGATTGCGTATATGGTGATGGGGGCGGACATGCGAAGCCCGGTTTCGGACGACTGCGATCTGGTGGGATACCGTGCGCGCTATGGCGGCAAGGGGCTGGAAGAGCTTTGCGGGAAACTTCGGGCCGTAAAACGTGGCCTGGCCATCAGGCGGCAGAAGGGCAAGAGCGTGAAGGCGGAAATGGAGGCGCTGGCAGAAGAATACGCTAAAACGCCCCGGACGCTGTACCGCTGGATGGATGAATATGAAGATGATGGCCTAAGGGGCCTGATGAAAGGGGAACGCAAGGACAAGGGGACGCGGCCGAGCATATGCCCGCAGGCGCGGGCCTATGCATACGGGCTATACATGACCCCAGAGAAGCGCACACAGGCGACGGTATATGTAAAGCTTTGCCACCAGGCCAAAACGCTGGGGAAATCGGCTTGCGAGAACTGCATGTGGCGGGAGGGCACGGAAGCGCGCGCCCGGCTGATCATGAGCGGAGAGGCAGAGCATTTCCCGCCATGCGAAGACCCGGACATGAAGGGGCTGCGGGTGCCAGACTGCAGGCAGACGCTGAGCAGGATTTTTGAGGATATACCCGCTGACGAGCTGACGATGGCACGAAACGGCAAAAAGGCATGGAAGGACAAGCATATGCCTATGGCAGAGAGGTTCAAGCCCGACAAGGTGAACGAAGTCTGGTTTGGCGACCATCACCAGTTTGACGTTTTTGTTCTGGACGAGCATGGTAACGCTATCCGGCCGTGGATTACGGCGTGGTATGACGCTGCGACGGGCTATCTGGTGGGCTGGACGCTATGCACCAACCCGAACACAGACACGATCACCGAAGCGTTCGCAGGCGCCGTGAAGTACAAGGATCATAGCATATCTCATGGGCTGCCTGCGGCGATTTACATCGACAACGGCAAAGACTACCGAAGCAAAACGTTTGAAACAGGGCTTGGCGGGGGCAGCGACCTGGGGAAACTGAACAACAGCATCGCCAGCAATTCGGTGATTCAGTTATTCAATGTGCAGGTGATCCACGCGGTGCCCTACCATGCATGGTCAAAAACCATAGAACGGTTTTTTGGAACGCTGGAAGGTATCTGGATGCGGGATGTGCCCGGATGGTGCGGCGGCAGCCCATCAGAACGGCCGGAGGATTTTTCCAAGGATCTTAAACGGTCGATGGAGCGCGGCCAGATTTGGACGATGGACGAGCTATATGAGCATCTGCGGGATGTGGTATTCCCTGAGTACCACAACAGGCCCCATGAAGGCCATGGCGGCAAAACGCCGCTGGAGCTGTATAACAGCCTGCCCAGGGCCAGAAATGAGCAGCCGGATTCCAACATGCTGGATGTAGCGCGTCTAAACAAAGAAGTTCGGAAGATCCATCAGCAGGGAATCAAGTTCCGGAACCGCCATTACTGGGACGATGAAATGATCGGGCTTGTGGGCGAGGAAGTGGTGATCCTTTACGGAAATCATGATATTTCGACCATAACGGTGGTCCATGACAACAAGCATCTATGCGAAGCGGCTGAAAAGAAGAAGTTCAAGCTGGTGGG
>JBNRMR010000203.1:0-3140 GCA_050309705.1 Christensenellales bacterium
GCCCTCCCCTTTTCTATTAAAAAGTACTCTATTCAATTAACGATAAATCAAGGAGGAAGAAACATGATACCAGGCAATCTTAAATACACCAGAACCCACGAATGGGTGGAAGTTCTGGCGAACGGTAATGTCCGCATCGGCATCAGCGACTACGCACAGGACGCTTTGGGCGACATCGTTTTCATCAACCTGCCAGAGACCGGTGATAGCCTTGCTCTTAGAGCCTCCTTTGCGGAGGTGGAGTCTGTCAAGGCCGTCTCAGAAATCTACAGCCCTGTGGAGGGCATCATCAGTGCCGTCAACACCGCCCTTGAGGACGAACCGGAACGCATCAACAGCACTCCCTACGACGCCTGGATCATCGAGCTTGAGGACGCGGGCGCCTTCGAGGAACTTCTCAGCGCTGAAGAGTACGAGGAATTCTTAAAGCAGGAGGGCTGATATGGGCAGCTATGTTCCAAACACCAAAGAACAACAGGCGCAAATGCTTGAAGCAATCGGCCTGAACTCTTTGGAAGAACTTTTTGTGGACATCCCAAAGGAGATGTTCCTGAAGGACGGCCCCGACATCCCCCCCGGCCGGTCTGAGCTGGAGGTGCGAAGGTACATCGAAGCCTTGGCCGAAAAGAATACGGTGTTCAAAACAGTGCTTCGTGGCGCGGGGGCCTACAGCCACTACATCCCCTCCATGGTTAAAAGCGTTGTTTCAAAGGACGAATTCATCACCGCTTACACTCCATATCAGGCGGAGATCAGCCAGGGCATTTTGCAGGCAATATTCGAGTATCAAACTATGATCTGCATGCTAACGGGCATGGACGCTTCCAACGCCTCCGTTTATGACGGCTCCACCGCCGCCGCCGAGGCTCTGGCCATGTGCCGGGATAGAAAGCGCCATAAGGCCCTTGTTTCCGCCTGCGTGAACCCACAGGTGCTTGAAACTATGCGCACATATTCCTTCGGCTCGGGAGCTGAGCTGATGATCGTTCCCCAAAAGGACGGCAAAACCGATTTAGGCGCCCTGAGTGAGCTTCTGGACGGCGAAACCGCCAGCTTTTACATGCAGCAGCCCAACTTCTTCGGCCAGATCGAGGACGCCCGGGCTTTAGGCGATATCGTCCATCAGGCGGGCGCAAAATTCATTATGGGCGTTAATCCCATCGCGATGGCGCTTTTGAAAACTCCCGGCGAGTGCGGCGCGGACATTGCCGTGGGCGAAGGCCAGCCCCTAGGAATGCCTCTTTCATTCGGCGGGCCTTATCTGGGCTTTATGGCCTGCAAGGAAAAGCTGGTGCGCAATCTGCCAGGCAGGATAGTTGGTGAAACCACGGATGTGAACGGCCAACGGGCCTATGTGCTGACATTGCAGGCCCGCGAGCAGCACATCCGCCGCGAAAAGGCGTCAAGCAATATCTGCTCCAACCAAGCGCTTTGCGCCCTCACCGCGTCGGTTTATCTTTCAGTCGTCGGCCCTCGCGGTCTTCAGGAAGTGGCCGAGCAATGCGTTTCAAAGGCCCACTACGCCGCCGAAAAGCTTGCGGAAATTCCTGGTTTTTCACTTAGACACAAGGGCGAATTCTTTCATGAGTTCATGACCGACTGCCCTGTCGATCCCGCCTTGCTGAACGAAAAGCTGGCTGACGAAGGCATTCTTGGCCCTCTGCCCCATGAAGGCGGCCTGCTCTGGTGCGTCACCGAGATGTCTACAAAGGCAGAAATCGATAGAGCGATAGAAATAGCAAAGGAGGCGGCGCAATGAAGCTGATATTTGAAAAGAGCGTTCCCGGCCTGGGCCAGGAGCTTTTGCCCGCCCTTGACGTGCCCAAGGTCTCCCTCGGCGAAAAAAGGCAGTCCCCGCTTCCCCTGCCCCAGGTGAGCGAAAGCGAGATCAGCCGCCACTACACGGCCCTTGCCAAGCGCGCCCACGGAGTGAATGACGGCTTTTACCCCCTTGGCTCCTGCACGATGAAATATAATCCCAAGCTGAACGACGAGCTTGCGGGGCTTATGGGTTTCACAGGCGTTCATCCCTTGCAGGATGCGAAATACGCCCAGGGCTGCATAGAGGCATTAACCACCGCTGAAAAACTCCTTTGCAGCATCACCGGAATGGACGCAATGAGCTTTCAGCCGGCGGCAGGTTCCCATGGCGAGTACACCGGTATATTGCTGATGAAAGCGTACCATCACTCCCGTGGCGATTTTGGGCGCGACAAGATAATCATCCCTGACAGCGCTCACGGCACCAACCCGGCAAGCGCCGCCATGGCGGGATACACTGTGGTGAACATCCCCTCCGGGCCGGACGGCTGCGTAGATATTGAAAAGCTAAAAGAAGCTGTCGGAAACGACACCGCTGGGCTGATGCTCACAAACCCGAACACCGTTGGCCTTTTTGATGCAAACATTCTGGAAATTACAAGAATCGTCCACGACGCAGGCGGCCTTAACTACTACGATGGCGCGAACCTGAACGCCATCATGGGCATTGCACGCCCCGGCGATATGGGCTTTGACGTCATCCACCTGAACCTGCACAAGACATTCTCCACGCCACATGGCGGCGGCGGCCCCGGCAGCGGCCCATGCGGCTGCAAGGAGTTCCTGCGGCCGTTCTTGCCCGTTGACATGCAGTCGGAAGACGAAAAAGGTTTTTCGTTTGCAGCGCCCGAGCAGAGCATCGGCAGGGTCAGAGCTTTTTACGGCAACTTTTTGGTGACGCTAAAAGCCCTTGCCTACATACTCACCTTGGGAAAAGAGGGTGTCCCCGAAGCGGCGAAAAATGCCGTTTTGAACGCAAATTACCTGATGCATCTGCTTAAAGAAAGCTACCCAGTGGCCTATGATAGGATCTGCATGCACGAGTTTGTTCTCGGCTTGGACAGCTTCAAGAAGGAAACAGGCGTCTCCGCGCTGGACGTGGCTAAGGCGCTTTTGGACTACGGCATCCACCCGCCCACAATGTATTTCCCGCTGATCGTAAGCGAGGCACTGATGTTCGAGCCCACTGAAACCGAAACAAAGCAGACCCTGGACGAAGCAGCCGCAGTGCTCAATGAAATCGCTCAAAAGGCGAAGGAAGCGCCGGCAGAAATCCACAGCGCGCCCGTCATGACGCCCGTGGGCAGGCTGGACGAAGT
>JBNRMR010000204.1:0-5138 GCA_050309705.1 Christensenellales bacterium
GGTGGGAGGGGGAGTTGGGGGAGCATCCTGTTTTTCAACTTTTGCGCCGCACTCTGAGCAGAAAGCGGAGTTGTCGGGAATTTGGCTTCCACAGTTTTCGCAATGCATGGTTGTTCCTCCTCTATTATTTGTGTTTTGCAAATAGTTCATATTCATGCAAACTGATTATAACATAGCGAAGGCAGGGCATGCAATGTTGCTTTTTCGCCTAAATAAAGCTATACTAAATATTATTATACATGAAAGTTTTTATACAAAGAGAGGTGCTTTATAAATGAAAAAGATTGGCTTTGTAGGTCTGGGAATAATGGGCAAGCCAATGAGCAAGAATCTCATTGCAGCGGGCTATGAGCTGACGGTGTTCGATGTGGTTTCCTCCGCGGTGGAGGAAGTGGCGGCTGCAGGCGCCGTGGCCGGGAAATCGGCTGCGGATGTGGCGTCAAAAAGCGATGTGGTCATAACCATGCTGCCCAATTCCCCCCATGTGAAGTCCGCCGTGATGGGCGAAGGCGGCGTCCTGGAAGGCGCGAAAGAGGGTCTTATACTGGTGGACATGAGCTCCATCGCTCCTCTTGCCGCCCAGGAGATCGCCAGGGCCTGCGCTGAAAAGGGCGTTAAGATGATCGACGCGCCCGTTTCCGGGGGCGAACCGAAGGCCATAGACGGCACACTTTCTGTAATGGTGGGGGGCGATGAAGCCGTTTTTGATCAGGTGAAGGATATTCTGCTGAAGATGGGCTCTTCCGCTGTGCTCTGCGGAGATGTTGGCGCAGGCAACACAACCAAGCTTGCAAACCAGATCGTGGTGGCGCTGAATATCGCCGCTGTGTCAGAGGCTTTCATGCTGGCGAAAAAGGCAGGGGTGGACCCGGAAAAAGTGTTTGACGCCATAAGGGGCGGCCTTGCCGGCTCCACGGTGATGAACGCCAAAATGCCGATGATACTTGACAACAACTTCAACCCCGGTTTCAAGATTGACCTGCACATAAAGGATCTTAACAATGTGCTGGAAACCGGCCACGCGGTGGGTTCTCCATTGCCTCTTTCCGCTGCTGTGATGGAGATGATGCAGTGGCTTACAGCCAACGGCTGCGGCCAAAATGACCACAGCGCTCTGGCGAAATACTACGCCCATCTGACCGGCGAGACCATAGGTTAAAGGCGGGCAAGGCAAAAAACCAATTATGAAAGGAAATGTGAGATGAGCTTTAAGCCACATGGAATTATAGTGCCCATAGTCACCCCTGTTGACGAAAAAGGCAAGTTCAATGAACCGATTATGCGAAAGCTGGTGAACTATCTTATCGAAGGCGGCGTTCACGGCCTGTTCCCCATGGGTACCACTGGCGAATTTTATGCCTTCAGCGAGGATGAGGTAAGGCATATATTTGAGGTGGTGGTGGATGAGACGAAGGGCCGGGTGCCGGTTTATGGCGGTGCTAACAGCATATCAACAAGGGGAGCCATCCGCCTGATGAAGATTTGCGAGGAGGCGAAGGTGGACGCGGTTTCGGTGCTGACGCCCATGTTCATCTCCCAGACCCAGGACGAGCTTTACAAGTTCTTTGAGGATGTTTCAAAGAGCACCCATTTGCCGATAATCCTTTACAACAACCGGCCCAAGACGAATGTGCAGATAGAGCCGGCGACTGTCGCAAGGCTTGCGCAGATTGAAAACATTGTGGGCGTCAAAGACTCCACGGGCGATATGACAAACACCACCGAATATATCCGCCTTACAAGGGACAACGATAACTTCCACGTGCTGATGGGCAGGGATACGCTGATCTATGCCGGTCTTTGCTGCGGCACCACTGGGGCAATCGCCTCCTGCGCCAATGTTGCGCCCAGAATATGCTCCGATATATATGATAAGTTTATAGAAGGCGACCACAAGGCCGCTCTTGACGCCCAATATACATTGGCTCCCCTCAGGATCGCCACTGGAATGGGCACGTTCCCCGCTGTCATAAAGGAGGGCCTTGTGATGCAGGGAATAAACGTGGGCAAATGCGTTGATCCCATAGGTGAAATCACCGATGCTCAGAAGGCGGCTCTCAGGGAAATCCTGGCGGGCATGGGCCTGCTTTAGGGCCAGATGGAAGGATTGTTAAAAATGGCGAAGGCACCTGTGGCGCTTAAAATTCACCCAAATGACAATGTGGCGGTGGCTACTGAGGATGTTTTGGCGGGCGCCGAAGTTTTTGAAGGCGTAAACGCGAAGACGAATATACCCATGGGCCACAAGATTGCCCTTGTTGACATGATTAAAGGCGATGGTGTGCTGCGCTACGGCACCCTTATAGGCAATGCCGACAGGGATATCGCAGCCGGGGAAT
Source organism: Christensenellales bacterium (assembly GCA_050309705.1). GTDB lineage: Bacteria > Bacillota > Clostridia > Christensenellales > UBA1750 > JBNRMR01. Next base: position 2,340 of record JBNRMR010000204.1, read on the forward strand.
GGATAAACGAGCATAATCTCACCTTGCCCACGCCTCCAGAGCTTGATGATATGACATTCGGAACGAATATTCTTTCGCTGGATGAATTGCCGGATGCGCCCACGCTGACATTCGAGGGCTATCCCAATCCTGATGGCGGTTACGCGGGCACCCGGAATATTCTAGGGATAATGACCACCGTGCAGTGTGTGACGGGGGTTTTGAACATCGCTGTGGAAAAAATCAGAAGGGAGCTTTTGCCCAAGTATCCGAATGTGGATGGCGTGGTGCCGATAAACCACCCCTATGGCTGCGGTGTGGCCATTGATGCGCCGGATGCAAAGATACCCATTCGTGGACTTAAGAACATGCTGCGCCACCCCAACTTCGGCGGAGAGGTGATGCTTATTGCCCTGGGTTGCGAAAAGCTGACCCCCGAAAGACTGCTGGATGATGATGAGCGAAGCCCGGAAAACCTGCTGGTGCTTCAGGATAAGGCGGGCTTTGGCGATATGATCGATGCCATAATGGAGATGGCGGATAAAAAACTTCAGAAGCTGAACCTGAGAAAGCGTGAAACCCTGCCTCTTTCAAAGCTGATCATCGGAATGCAGTGCGGTGGCAGCGACGCCTTTTCCGGTATTACGGCCAACCCGGCGGCGGGCTATGCCTCCGACATGCTGGTGAAGGCGGGGGCGACGGTGCTTTTCTCAGAGGTGACGGAGATTCGCGACGCGGTGTACATATTGGCTGAGCGATGCCCCAACAGAGAAGTCTTTGACGCTTTGGCACATGAGATGAAGTGGTACGATGATTATCTTGACCGGGGCGGAGTGGACAGGAGCGCAAACACCACTCCCGGCAACAAGAAGGGCGGGCTTTCCAACATCGTTGAAAAGGCGCTGGGCAGCATAGCCAAGTCTGGAGGAGCGCCAATAGCGGAGGTGATCGGGCCAGGTGAAAGGCCGACTAAGCATGGGTTGATATATGCGGCGACGCCTGCCAGCGATATCGTCTGCGGGCCGATGCAGCTCACCTCCGGCATTACCCTTCAGGTTTTCATGACCGGCAGAGGGACGCCCTATGGTCTTGCCGCCGCACCTGTAATCAAGGTTTCGTCAGCGGGAGGAATCGCTTCACGCTGGAACGATATAATCGACATAAACGCGGGGACTGTTTTGGAGGGGAAGGCGAGCATTGAAGATGTTGGTCGGCAGTTGTTTGAAACGATAATTGGCACGGCCAGCGGAAGGCTACAGCCTTGGGCGGAAAAGTGGAACCTGTGCAATGATTTTTGCCTGTTTAACCCGGCGCCCATAACCTAAGAAACTTAAGCAAGAAAGAAAGAACGCTGCTTGATGTGCGGCGTTCTTTTGCTATGCGGAGAATCGAGCTGCGGGGACGCCCTCCGTCATATGCGCAAAGCGCATATGGCCCGATAGGCCCTGGGAATGGCAGAGCCATTCCCAGGGCCTATCGGGCGTGGCAGATGCCTGCCACGCGGAGGGCGCCCCTTTGCAGCATCCTCGGTCTTCGGCGGTTGCTCATTCGCCTCCCAGGAAGCTCGCTCTAAGCGCGTCGACGTCGCTTTGGCTTACGCCATGCGCCCGCGCATAATTTTCGATTCCTCCGTAATTGTCGTCTAAATGGGCCATGGCCCGAACAATGTGGCGGGGTGAGGACGACAGCGCCTCCTTTGCGCCGGGGAAAACATGCCGTATATAGGTTTCGCTCACCTGATAATCCGCCACGATATCCATGGTATCAACACCGGCCAGACCGAGTAAGACCATGGACATCATTCCCGTCCTGTCCTTTCCGGCGGAGCAGTGGTATAAAACCGCGCCGATTTTTGCGCCTTCCGCTGCCGCTTTTATGAACTGACCGATCTTTTCGCCGCAGAAATCGATCATCGTTATGTATAGATCGGGGATGAAGTCCGGATCATCCGTGGAGTGCTTATAAACGCTTTCGGGGTCAAGCTGCGAGAGAAGGTCTACGCTGATAACATTAACATCGCCATCATCTGCAAAAGCCCCGGGCCGGGTTTTCAGCTCATGCTCACCCCGCAGATCGATGACGGTCCTTACGCCCAGATCCTTGATCCTTTCCTTGTCCGAGGCGGTAAGGTCGTTAATGCAACCGCTTCTATAGAAAACGCCATATCTGGTAGAGCGCCCGCCCATAGCGGCGTATCCCCCCAAATCCCTGAAGTTGAATGCGCCCTTAAGGGGGACCCTTCTCAGCATCATCTTGGCCATATGAACTTCCTCCTTGCTGTGTATTACTTGATTTTACCAAAGAAAACAGCAAAATACAATTTTTTCAGGTGATAAAACCCCGGCTTTTGTCAAAACCGGGGCGCGCAGCCTGCTGAGGGCTACTGAAAAGCATGTTAATGCCAGGGCGTGAATGTGGCGAACTCGCGCGGAAGCATGTCGTTGTCCATGGCTGCCTTGTAATAGGCTGTGATGCATGGGTAGCTCTGGGCAAATCGCTTGGGAGAGTCTCCGGCGCAGACCACTGAATCCCTGTCACCGCTTTTTCCACCGAGTCCTCCGGACGGATGCCAGTGAAACACAGCCAGCTTGAAGAAGTTAAGTCCCGCCTCCAGATACCTCTTTTCGCCGCTGAGATAATAGCAAAGGGTTAAAGCGTGCATGATTATCGGATTTGTGCCGCTTCGCTGAAGGCTGGGCAGCTCCTTATAATAAAGGGTGCCGTCATATGTGAAGCAGTTTTCAAGAACGTCGTCGATGGCGTCTAATATCAACTTCTTTATCTTTTCGCTGGGCCTTATCTTATAATACATGTGCAGAC
>JBNRMR010000205.1:0-6472 GCA_050309705.1 Christensenellales bacterium
GGAATCCCCGCTCTGCGTTTATATCAGTCAATTTTAATTTAAGGAGATAAAGTCCTTCCTGACATACATGTAAGCGTTATCGTAGTAGACCAGGTACCAGTTTGATGTGGAATATGCCCGAACAACCTTAACCTCTTTGCCCTTGTTTATGGTGCATATAATATCGCTGCTGGTGTTGGGCTTGCTTCTGGCGTTCACGAAGTCGTTCACCTTGACCACTTTTCCTGTTGAATAACTAACGCTGTCCAGGTAAACGTAATCTCTGTGGAGATAGCCCTCCTTGCCGTTCACGCTCACTTTGTGCCACTCGTAGTCGATGAATGCCTCCTCGACGGTGATCGTCGTTTTGTTGCGAAGCTTTGTAACGATGGGCGCGCTAAGGCTGGGCGCACTGCGCAGATTCAGCGAGCTGCTGACATTCATCACTGTTCCCTGGGAGGACTTGCCCGCGGCGTAGTCCCTCAAAATATCCACCCAGACCTGGTATCCCTCTTTGCTTATATGCACATAGTCGTCGCTTGAATAGCTGCTGCGCAGTTTTCCGCTTGAATCCTTAAAGTCAGAAGCAACATCAATGTAATTTAGTTTAAGGGAAGAACACATCCTGGCCAGCTTTTCATTGAACGAATTAATCCTGCTGTTGTTCATCTGGCTGTCCTCTTTGCGGGAAGTCATCGGCAACACTGACTGAATGTAAATCGTCACACCGGGAATAGCGTCCTTTATTCTGCCCACAAGGGTTTTATATTTATCGATAACGTCGTCATGGTCTTCCTTTATGTCGTTGGTGCCCAGCATGATAAAAACCTTGCTGATGCTCCCCATCCTGGCGATGCTCTTGTGCGGCTGGTTTTGCTCACCCTTCCAACTGGGATGATAGCTGGAGCCGTCATCGTTCATGCTGGTGCGCACTCCATAGCTGTTTTTGGCCAGGAATAGCGCGTTTGAGAACGCCTTTGAGCTGGAAGACCTGAGCATGTCCACATATTCCTCCAGCCCGACCGTGATTGAATCGCCAAGGAACACGGAATCAGTGAAGAAATCGTCATAAGACGCACTGCTGGCAGCCTGCGCGCTGTTTACCGGCACAAAAACCGCCAGCATCGACACGCATACCGCAAGCAAAATTACTTTTTTAAATCGTTTCATAAATTCCTCCCAAATCGGTCTTTTGCTTTTTACCAGTTTGTCTCTTTTTCCATTTTTTATTATGCCCCTATGCAAAAGCCGTATACCCAAATATGCCATCTTTCCCATTATATTGCAAGTAATGCCTGAAAAAAGGCATAAAAGCATCTGTTAATTAATTCGACTAAAAATCCCCTGTTCCTTCTTAAAGGGTTGCAAATCCTTTAAAATAATTCTTGTTGTTTGTTTATCCTTCCCGAATTATGTTATAATGCGACTGTTGGAATTAGCATTTTACTGCGGCAAATATTAGAATCACCCGCATACGGTCTAGCATCCGCCTGCGGGTAATTCATCTCATCTACTTCAGGTGCCTTTCATAAACGCTGGTAATCCCTTCTATATCCGGCGAAACCAGCATCGCCACTGTCATGCCGTCTATGCGCACCTTGCATTTTCGGATTATCTCGTATTGTTCAGGCGAGTAATCCTGGGCGGACATCAGCTTTTGGTTCAGGCGAACTTCAAGCTTGTCCTTTATCCGCTTGGCGGCATCGGCATCCACCGCGTTTACTATCACAACCTCGTCAGCCAGCAGGCTGTCCGCGCTCATGTAGAAAACCGCCTCGGAGTAGTCCTCGATTCTTATGCCGTAATAGTCCAGCACAATCGAGGAGGGGATTTCCATCATTTCCGGCATGGAGACATTTTTGCTCATATCCGCATAGGCCTCTGACGGGTTCACATTCGCGGCTCCCCCACCCGCACATGCGGCGACCAAAAGCGCCACCAATGAAACCATGGCGATCATCAATGTGTTTTTCTTTTTCTTTGTATCCCTTTTGTTCTTCGAATAAATATCTTTCGCATTGATATCCAAAAACTCATAACCTCATCTTTCATCAAAAATGCAATAATAAACAGAAACAGCTTGTCGTGTATATTTATTTAAACGATAAGGGAGGTTTTTTCGTTTCATCGTTTGCTTTATCCGGGCCATCAATGGCTTCAAGACCGGCCTCATTTCTGGCCTTAAGCTCATTTAAATATTCCTCCATTTCAGCTTCGGTCATAAAAACGCCGGGAAAATCCTCGGGTGCGCTCTCCGCCTCCCATTCCCCTGCAATAAACTTGCCCCTTGCAAACTCATACAGCGTGTCGATCCATATCCGCAGGCCGTCGTTGGTGAGATGCACATAATCGTCTCTGGAAAGCTCCGCGCGAAGAAAGTTGTTCTCATCCTTGAGGGGGCTGCTCACATCAATCACCTGAATCTCAAGCTCCCTGGCCAAAGCGCGCAGGTGCAGGTTAAATTCGTCCATGTTCTCATTGTTAATCTGCGGCTTTTCACCGTTTTCGGTGATGGGCGTGCAAAGCTCGATATAAACCTTTATGTCCGGGTTGCGCTCCTTTACCTTTTCAATTATGGCGCGGAATTTATCAATATTTGCCGGCACGTTGCTTCCCGCCCAATCGTTAAGGCCCAGCATGATGTAGACCTCCCTTGCCTCCATCATGAAAAGGCAGTCCTCCAGAGGCATTGCAACCCCCTGATAGGTAAGGTTAGTCTTGGCGGGGTTAAAATCAGCGGCGCCGGTCTTAAGGCTGTATTTGGCTATTGCCAGAAACCGCGCCTTTCCAAGCACAGGCCTGTCGTGGCCTCGCTCATATAGCACATAGTTTTGCAGACCCTGGGATATGGAGTCACCCACGAACACGGCATTATCAAAAAACTCGTCATAGAAGCCGGAATCTGCGTCCGGCACGAACTTTGGCTCCTCCTGCGGCGGAGGGCTTTGCTCGGGCGTGCTTTCCGGCGTCTTTTCGGGCGTAATCTCAGGCGTAATTTCAGGAGATGGAGATAACGAGGGCGAGGGAGTCGGCGTTTCGTTTGCAGGTGCAGCGCTTGCAGGCGTTGGCGTCGCAGCATCACTGGACGGCGAAGCCGGCGCTGATTCGGTGGGTTGCGTGACCGCAGGTAAAATGACGCCGCATCCGCACAAAAACAGCAGCACCATTAAAATAGATGCCGCTATCTGAAAAATCCACTTGCCGTCTCTGAAAAAAACCCTATTATTCATCTTATATATATGTCCTTTGCAAGAAAGTACTCATGTCTTTAACAATAATTCAATTATATGAACTACACGAAACGGTGTCAAGATTTGTTGCATGTTATCGTCTAAAATTTTCCAATTAGCAAAAAGAGGAATCAATCTTCCTCGCTATACTTCTCCAGGGCGACATCAGCTTCGCTAAAAAGGTGCAGCGTGAACTCGTCCGGGTAGTCGTAGCGATACACAACGCGCTTTATGCCTGCGTTGATGATTATCCTGGCGCAGATTGAGCAAGGCTGATGGGTCACATACAGCGTGGCGCCCTCCACCGAAACCCCCAGCTTGGCTGCCTGGGCCACTGCGTTTTGCTCAGCATGGACAGCGTAACAGAACTGCCCCTGCTGGCCGGAGGGAATGCCATGCTTTTGCCTCATGCACTCTCCCCTTTCCACGCAGCTTTTTATGCCCGATGGCGCGCCATTATAGCCGGTGGTGATTATGCGCCTGTCCCTCACGATGACGCAACCCATTTTGCGCGATGACTGATAGCAGCTTGACCATGTGCCTATGAACGCCGTCATATCCATGAAGCGCTTGTCCCATTTATCAAATGCCATACCACTGACCTCCTTGGCATATCTTTCAAATAATTATATATCATATAATATTTTGTGTCAATTTGGATAAAACTAAATACAAACGGACGATTGAAGCAGTATTTGCCAGATTTTTACCATAATTACAGCGCATTTGATTCATTTTTACCGAATTTCACCTTAATCTCCACTTGATATAAGATCTGGGAAAAGGTAAACTATTACTTGAGTTAGCACTCATCATCTTAGAGTGCTGATAATACGGTAAAAACATATTAAAAATTATTTTTCAGGAGGTAAAAGCTATGAAGTTAGTACCATTGGCGGATCGCGTTGTAATTAAGAACGTAGAGTCCGAAGAGACCACAAAGTCCGACATAGTGCTGCCCGGCACTGCAAAGGAAAAACCCCAGGTGGCTGAAATAATCAGCGTTGGCCCTGGCGGAGTCGTGGATGGCAAGGAAGTCACCATGAGCGTAAAGCCCGGACAGAAGGTTATCTATTCAAAATATGCCGGAACCGAAGTGAAGTTGGACGGCGAGGAGTACATCATCGTTCGCCAGGGCGACATTTTGGCGGTAGTTGAATAATTCAAAATCAGCACTAATTAAGGAGGAATCTGAAATATGGCAAAGCAGATCATTTACGGAGAAGAAGCTCGCCGTAAGCTTGAAAAGGGCGTAAACGCTCTTGCGGATACGGTTAAGATAACATTGGGCCCCAAGGGCCGCAACGTGGTTCTGGACAAGAAGTTCGGCGCTCCCCAGATCATCAACGATGGCGTTACCATCGCAAAAGAGATTGAGCTGGAAGATGCCTTTGAGAATATGGGCGCACAGCTTGTGAAGGAAGTTGCCACAAAGACCAACGACATCGCCGGCGACGGCACCACCACGGCCACCGTCCTTGCCCAGGCGATAATCCGCGAGGGCATGAAGAACGTTGCTGCTGGCGCAAACCCGATGCAGATCAGAAGGGGCATCACAAAGGCCTCCGATGCCGCTGTTGAAAGCCTCAAGCGGATGTCAAAGCCAATTGAATCCAAGACAGCCATCGCTCAGGTGGGCGCGGTTTCCGCCGACGAAGTGGAGATCGGCCAGCTTATCGCTGATGCGATGGAAAAGGTGGGCAACGAGGGCGTTATCACCGTTGAAGAATCCAAGACGATGCGCACCGAGCTTAAGACGGTTGAGGGCATGCAGTTTGACAGAGGCTATGCCTCCGCCTACATGGTGACCGACTCCGACAAGATGGAAGCGGTTTTGGACAATCCCTTCATACTCATAACCGAGAAAAAGATAAGCAATATCCAGGAAATTTTGCCCGTTCTGGAGCAGGTCGTCCAGTCCGGCAAGCCGCTTTTGATAATCGCCGAGGACGTGGAGGGCGAGGCCCTTGCCACTCTGGTTGTGAACAAACTGCGCGGCACATTCAACTGCGTTGCTGTTAAGGCCCCCGGCTTTGGCGACAGGCGCAAGGCTATGCTGCAGGATATCGCAGTGCTGACCGGCGGCCAGGTCATCTCCGATGAGCTGGGCATGGACATAAAGGAAGCCACTTTGGATCTGCTGGGCAGGGCTCATCAGGTCAAGGTTGATAAGGACAACACAGTTATCGTCGAAGGCGCAGGCAGCGCAAACGATATCAAGGCCAGAGTCAACTCCATCAAGGCTCAGATCGAGGAGACCACCTCCGATTACGACCGCGAAAAGCTCCAGGAAAGGCTGGCGAAGCTGGCCGGCGGCGTGGCAGTCATCGAAGTTGGCGCTGCAACCGAGGTGGAAATGAAAGAGCGCAAGCTGCGCATAGAAGACGCCCTTGCGGCCACCAGGGCTGCTGTTGAAGAAGGCATCGTCCCCGGCGGCGGAGTCGCTCTGCTGCGCGCTATCGCCGATGTGAAGAAGCTGCTTTCAAACGTCGAGGATGACGAAGCCACAGGTGTTCGTTCGGTGCTGAGAGCCCTTGAAGAGCCCCTGCGCCAGATCTGCGCCAATGCAGGCGTGGAAGGCTCCATCGTGGTGGAGAGGATCCTCTCCAGCGAAGACAGCGCATATGGCTTTGACGCTGCGAAGAATACATATGGCAACATGATTGACAGCGGCATACTGGACCCCACGAAGGTCGTAAGAAGCGCACTGCAAAACGCGGCATCCATCGCTTCGATGCTGCTGACCACCGAATCCTTGGTGGCGGACATCCCCGAGCCGGAGCCGGCAGCCCCCGCACAGCCCCCGATGTACTAAAATATCATCCAAACAAAAAAGAGAGGGCCCGAATTGTCACGGGTCCTCTTTTGCTTTTGCTGTTAGGAAAACGCCGCTCCCCAATCCACTCGTTGTTTCGGGGAAAATATCCTCGCTTTGGCGGCCCATGGAGCCGGATATCACACACCCTTTCGCCGCTTCACTGTCTCGCCATCATGCGCCCGTCCATTGCCTTCTTTGAATTAACGGCCGTGTACGGGGCTACGATATCCCGGCGCCATTTTCAGGGTTGAACTTCCCGCTTCCGGTGCGCCCAACACATGATGCCCTTGGAATTCCCCCGCCTACCTGAGCAAAGTTATGGATGTGACATGAAAATAATCATGTAATGCTGACAAATTAACCGCAATTTTGTAAAACATATGGTCGCCTGAGTATTAATTTTCATTTTTTTTGTTGATATTTTCGCAATTTGTAACTATAATAG
>JBNRMR010000206.1:0-4090 GCA_050309705.1 Christensenellales bacterium
ATTCCACGAAGCTCTTCCCGGTGTGCCGCGCAAAAAACTTAGAAAAGGCGCTATAGCCCATGCAACAGCGCCGCGCAGCCGATTCCAAAGTGATGCGCTCGCTGTAATTGCACTCCACATAGTCCACTATGGTTTGGATTTTTTCCAGAGCCTCGGCGCTTTCAACAGAGGTTTCAAGCACGCGGATGCCCTGCTGGTTCCAATGGCGAAGCACCCAGAGAAACAACCTGCACAGCACATTGCGAATAGCGATTTCATAACCGAAGTTCTGCTGCCGTTGCTCCTGCAAAAGCTCCCCAAACAGCGCGGGAATCCCGGCGGCCTCCAGTTCATCCTGCAGGAAGACCTGCCTGCGGATGCGTGAACTGCTGGAAAAGGCCTCCAGGAATTTCATTTCCTGCACGGTTTGCTCACCAGAAAAAAGCAGCTCCGGATAAAACTTGAGGACCAGATAGCTGTTTTCACCCTCATCCATAGCGGTGACCATATGAGGCTCCTGGGCATGGATCAAAATCATATCCCCTGCGGCGAAAGGGTATCTATGTCCGCCCAGCAATGCCTCAAATTTGCCGGCGCGCCCGTACAAGATCTCGATACAATCGTGGTAGTGGGTCTTTGCCATTAGTCCCTGTCCCATATGCGCTTGCATCCTTATTTCAAAGGGATACATCCGGTTCCCGCGTTGTATGCGCCTTTCCAAATAGGGCTTCATTTGGCTGATCATCCTTCCAAATATTGATATTTACATACAAAATTATTATAGCATACCATCGCTTGGCGTGCTATAGTTTTAGTAAGCGATTCCATTTATGCACAAAGGAGATGATAGTTTTGCTTTCTGTAGCGTTCGTGAGTTCATGGCATGTTCACACCAAGGATTACGCCCGCCAAATCCGAGAGAGCGGAAAGGCCCGTATAGCGGCCATGTGGGATGAGGACTCCGCCCGAGGGGAGGCCTGGGCCAGGGACAATGGAGTTGAGTATGTGCGCGATTATGACGCGCTCTTGGCGAGGCCGGATATCGATGCCATCGTTTGCAACTCGCCCACCACAATGCACCCTGAGTTGCTTGAAAAGGCGGCCCGGGCAAAGAAGCATATATTTACCGAGAAGCTGCTGGCGGTTAACACGGCTGACTGTGAACGTTTATGCAATATCATCGAGGAGTCCGGCGTGACATTCACTATCTCGCTGCCCCTTAGAACCAGCCCGCTGATTTTGTATGCAAAGCAACTGGTGGATACCGGCGCCCTGGGGAAGATTTCCGGTGCGCGTATGCGGCGCAGTCACAGCGGCGTCAGCGACAATTGGCTGCCTGCCCACTGGTTTGATACCACCAAGTCCGGCGGCGGCGCGATGATGGACTTGGGCGCACACCCCGCCTATCTGCTCACCTTCCTTTTTGGAGCACCCAAGAGGGTTGGGGGAATGACCTCGAATCTGTTCGGCACTTCATCCGATGAAAATGCCATCGCTCTTGCTGAATTCGAAGGCGGCATACTGGCAACGGGAGAAACTGCCTTCGTCACATTCGGTGTGCCGGATCTGCTGGAAGTTTACGGTACGGAAGGCTCCCTGTTCATCCATGGGCAGGATGTTACCCTTACCACCAAATGTATGCAGACGCTAGGGATCAGGAAGGTCAAGCCGGATATTCTGCCAGCAGCGAGGCCCATGCCATTGTTCCAGTTTGTTGATGCCTGTCTGAATGGCAAAGGCACGCCGGAATATCTTGGCCCCCGGGACGCGCTGGACATGACCCGCCTGGTTGAGGCGACCTACCGTTCCGACAAAGAGAACAAAATAATTATATTATAATTCGGAGGTTTTATTTATGGCTAACTCAAGTCAAAAGCTACGCATTGGCGTTATCGGCTGCGGTGGTATCGCCAACGGCAAACACATGCCCTGTTTGAAGGCCCTGTCTAAGGACGTGGAAATGGTGGCGTTCTGCGACATCATCGAGGAGCGCGCCCAAAAGGCTGCGGCGGACTTTGGAGTGGAGAATTCCTTTGTATGCACTGATTATCACAAGCTGTTAGAGGACAAGTCCATCGACGTTGTGCATGTGCTCACACCAAACCGCTCCCATGCGGAAATCTCCATTGCGGCGCTGGAGGCCGGCAAGCATGTCATGTGTGAAAAGCCCATGGCGAAAACCGCTGCCGATGCCCGTCTGATGGTGGAGGCTGCTAAAAAGAGCGGCAAAAAGTTGACCATTGGCTATCAACACCGCCACAAACCGGAAAGCACCTACCTGAAGCAGGTGATCGGCCGCGGCGATTTGGGCGATATTTACTATGCCAAGGCGCTGGCCATGCGCAGGCGCGGCACACCCAACTGGGGCGTTTTCCTTAACGAATATGAGCAGGGCGGCGGCCCCCTTATCGATATCGGCACACATTCACTTGACCTCACACTATACCTCATGGACAACTACAAGCCCAAAATGGTGGTGGGAACCAAATATAAAAAACTGATCGACCCCGACTGCGCCAACCCCTGGGGCCCCTGGGACAAAGATCAGCACACGGTGGAGGATGCCGCCTTTGGCTTTATCGTCATGGAAAACGGCGCCACCATCACGCTGGATGCCACCTGGGCGCTGAATATCTCCGCACCGATCGGCGAGGGCAACGTGGTTCTTTGCGGTGACAAGGCCGGCGCCGAAATCATGCCGAAGGGCGTGGCAATCAACAAGGATGAGTTTGGTAAGCTTATTGAAATCCGACCGAACATGGCGGCCGGAGGAGCGGCTTTCTACGACGGCGTAAAAGAAACCCCCCAGCTCACCGAGGCACGGCGATGGATTGAGAGCATCAAGAATGACACCGATCCCGTCGTTTTGCCGGAGCAGGCCTGTGCGGTCTCCGAGATCCTGGAGGCCATATACGAATCGGCCAGAACCGGAAAGCCCGTGTATATCGACAGATAAAGGAGATTTGCTATGAATTACGGCATTCAGCTTTATGGGCTGCGTGATATTGCCTCCAAGGATATGGAGGCGGCTCTTAGGGCGGTGGCGGAGCTGGGCTATAGCTCAGTGGAGTTTGCAGGATTTTTCGGCCATAGCGCCCAGACAGTGAAGTCATGGCTTGAAAAATACGGGCTTACCGTGTCCGGCACCCACACAAGTTGGAAAGAGGTTGCGCAGAGCTTTGACGAAACAACCGCCTATCACATGGCCTTGGGAAATAAACTGATCATCGTGCCCGGTGCGGATCTGAGCACTCAGGAAAAGATTGATGATTTTGTTGCTATGGCCAACGAGTTTCGCCCGAAACTGGAAGACCTGGGCATACGCTTTGCGTACCACAATCATGACCACGAGTTTAAGCCCAATCAGGACGGCTCGATAATCTACGACCAGATTGTGGAGCGCACTTCGCTTCTGTTGGAGCTGGACACCTACTGGTCTTACGCCGCCGGGAAGGACCCTGTGGCGCAGATGGAGCAGCTTCGTGACAGGCTTGTCGCCATCCATATAAAGGACGGCTTTGCCGACGGAAAGGGCAAACCACTGGGGCTTGGCACTGCCCCTGTGAAAGAGGTGCACGCGAATGCCGTGCGCTTAGGTCTGCCGATTGTGGTGGAAAGTGAAACCCAGAATCCGGATGGTATAACAGAATCGAAGATCTGCATTGAATATCTGAAATCGCTGAAGTAAAAGAAAAAGAGAAAGCGCCAAAAGGGACTGTGAAGGCCGGGGGCGACATGGCGCATGGCAGTGAAGCTGAAGTTTTATAACCGGAGTGACATCAGTTATAATAGCACAAGCGATGGTTGATCGCCAAAATAGGAAGGACGAAGATATGGGCATTGTTTATGACGACACAAAAAACGATTTGCCCTGCGAACAACTGCATAAATTATTTGTGTCTGTGGGCTGGTCGGATGGCTCGGAAACCCCTGAAATGATTGGAAATTACAATGTGCCGTTCATAAACTCAACCCTTGTTATTTCAGCGTGGGAAGGCGAGCGGCTTATCGCGGCGGTGCGGGTATTGAGCGATAAAATGTTCCGGTCTATAATTTACGAGTTGGTTGTGTTGCCGGGGTTTTAGGGCAGGGGAGTGGGCAAGGAATTGGT
>JBNRMR010000207.1:0-8923 GCA_050309705.1 Christensenellales bacterium
CCTCCGCCGTGGACTCAGCCGCCTGCATCACCGCCTGGCAGCAGGCCGACGGCGGCAGGCTGTGGCGGAAGGATGTGGCCGCTCCCAGGATTATCAGCGCGCTGCTTGCCCCCGAAACCTTCAGGCAGTCGCCAATTATCTCCACCTGGCCATCGGGGGTCTCCACCCGCACCGCCGCGCTGTAGCGGGTGCCGTGATCGGTGGCGTAGCCGTCCATCAGCAATGTTTTATCACTTGTGGCCCGGGTTCCAGGGTCGTATGGCCGACGCATCATGTTGACGGCAAAGCTTAGCCGCCCGGGCTCGGAGCAGGTTAAGTGGACGCATAATACGCCATCCGGCTCACTGACAAAATACTGCCTGCGGTATTTTACGCCCCCTTGCGAATAGGACAGGCTCGCAACGCTGTCTCTGATGTTCAGCTCCCGCCTGTAATCTGCAACCTGAGCATTCATAGAAGGCGAAAAGCGTATGAAAAGATCGCACAGTGGAAGGTATGGGCCAAAATAGCGGGGGACGCCGGTAAGGCCCATCTGGGCTTCTTCAAGGGCTTCCTCAATCCTGTCCCGGCTTAAAAGCTCTCTTGTTTTAACAAAAGATTCATATGCGCTGGGATTAATGCGGCTGTTGGGCTGTCCGCCGTAAAGGCTGTCCTCGTTAAGAGCGATGCGCTCCTCCATGACATGGCCAAAGACCATCGCACCGATTTTTCCATTGCCCAAAGGCAGGGCCTGTGGCCAGCTTTTCGCAGGCCGCTCATACCAAAGCAAGTTTTCCTGAACCATTTCATCCTCCGTTGCATCAATGAAAGCCGGGCGGAAGAAGGGCCGCCCAGCTTTGCACGATGACGCTCTGTGTTTTATTTTTGCGAGAAGGTACTGGCGTCATAGGTTTCCTGGACAATCTGCAGATATCTGTCGATGCCAAGAACGTTCAGTTCCCTGAGATACGAATCCCAATCGCTGTCCACGTCCAGATCGCCGATTATGAACCTGGCGATTGATTCCTCCACATATGTGTTGATGTTTGTGGCCAGCATTGACTGTTCGTTTATGACTGTTTCCGAGTAGAACAGCGGCGGTATCAAGTCCTCCACGGCGATTCCGTATGGCGCGTAATTCTCATTGGAATACTTGTACAGGAAGGCTTCCAGGCCGGTGCCGTCATCGGCCAGCATATCGTCGGGCTGCTGCAAGCCGTTTTTCATCGCGGTGGTGTAGTAATTGGGGAATTTCTGACCCCAGCTAAGATTTTCGTAGTATTCATCGTCCTGCTCCAGCTTAAGAGTCTTGAACACTGCGGGGTTCCCGTCAACGCCCTTGCTGCCCTCGTCGGCTTTCTCCCAGCCGATTCCCTCAGGCCCCCACAGCAGCGTCATCGTTCCTTCCTCGCTCATGAACCAATCCAGCCAGCGGATTACAAGCTCGGGGTTTTGGCAGGTGGAGGGCATCATGCCGGATGTAAGTATGGTCTGGAACTTCGCGTAGTAGTCATAGCGGGTGATCTGCACGCCATTTGGGCCGACAAGAGGCTCGATGGGGATGTAATCCAGCCAGCGCACCGGCTCTCCCTCGCCCCTGTTGCCTATGACATGGTGAATATTGGGCATGGCGCCCGCCAGGGATTCATAACTTTGGCTGTTTATCTGGTTGCGGGTGGTTCTGTTTTGGGTGAAACTCTCCTTGTAGATTAGGCCTTCATCAAAGAGCATGTTCAGATAGCGAAGGCCTTCCTGGAATTCCGGCTGGGCAAAGGCTGCCGTCACAGTTCCGTCCCTTAGGAACAGGCGGTTTTCGCCGTCATCATATATGAACGCGCTCATAAGGTAAGTGTCTATCTTCGCGCCAAAGCTGTCTGTGGCGCCCATCATGGGGATTTCATCCGTGGGGTCGCCGTTGCCGTTGGCGTCCTGGTCCCTGAAAGCAACCAGCATTTCATGGAACTCATCGGTGGTTGTGGGGATATCAAGGCCGACATTCTTAAGGAATTCCTGGTTGATCCACATCTTTCCATAGTACATGCAGTGGTAGCATTCATTCAGCGAGGGGAAGGAGTAGATATGCCCCTCTGGGGTTGTGATGGCCTCGCGCCAGCCCTGGTACTCAGCAAGCCTTTCCTTGAAATGTATGGTGTGGTTTTCAATCAGATCCTCCAAAGGCAGAATCATGCCCTGGTTTGCGTACTTCAGCAGCGCCGTCATGTTGATGGCGGTGGTGCTGTTGCCCCCGGAAATTATCAGATCGAGGGGGTCTCCACCCGCCAAAGCCAGGTTCAGCTTGTCCATGAACTGCTCTGTGGGCGTCACCACCCATTTGGTAGCCACATTCGTCTTTTCCTCGTAGAATTTTGTCATCCAGTTGGTTTCATAGTCAAAATTTGTTCCCGTCAAATAGGTGAACACGGTGATAGTTTCCTTTTCCTTCACGATCGGAAACTCGCCCAAAGGGTAAAAATTGCCTTCTTCACCGGCATCCGGGGCTTGCGTGGCTGGCTGCGCTGTTGCCGCGCTGCCCGCCTGGGTGGCCGGTGGGTTTGTTGCGGTGCTTCCGCCTTGGCTTGGCGCAGGTGTGCAAGCCGCCAGCAGCAATGCCAGCACGGACAGCGCCAGTATCAGTCGGGTGGTGATGGATAGCTTCTTCATTGGAATTCCCCTTTCCATTCTCAGTTCAGGTGATGCCGCGCAGGGGGAGCTCCTTCCGCCTCATGGATTTTCATCCTTTAGCGTAAGCCCTGCCCGGTGTTTCACTTGGTCATAGCCGGCTCAGCCTTTGACCGAGCCTATCATAATCCCCTTTATGAAGTGCTTTTGTACAAAGGGGTAAATGATCAACACAGGTATCATCGCGATGACGATAATTGCATACTTTGCGGCCTCGCCCGCCGCCATTGTTGCCGTCAAATCAGCCAGGTTGCCATCGTTGTCCATCAAAGAGCGCAGGTTTGTGATGGCGTTTCTTAACACCAGCTGTATGTTAAACAGGCTGGGGGTGCTAAGGTACATCATCGCGTTAAAGTAGGAGTTCCAGTGGCCAACTGCGTAAAACAGCGTCAGTACAGCCAGTATCGGCGCGGACAGGGGCAGGACTATCGACAGCAGCACCTTGATATCGCTCGCGCCATCAATGGATGCGGATTCGTATAGCTCCGTGGGTATGGTTGACTGAAAGAATGTCCTGGCCATTATCATGTTCCAAACGGTCATCGCACCAGGCAGAACCATCACCCAGCGGGTGTCGATCAGACCCAAAGTCTTCATCATCAGGTATGTCGGTATCATGCCCCCGCCGAACATCATCGTGAATGTAAATATGAACATGATCACTCCCCTGCCCCACAGTTCCCTGCGCGACAGCGGGTATGCGCACATGATGGTCATCAAAATGTTTATCACCGTGCCCACACCGGTATAGAGCAGAGTGTTGCTGAAGCCTATCGTGATGCTGGGGGACTTCAGTATGCCCACATATGTCTTTATGGTGGGGCTTAGGGGCCAGATAACCACGCGGCCCGACAGCACCATAAATGGATCGCTCAGCGACTGGGCGATGACGTTAAGAAGCGGAAGCAGCACGATAATGCTCAAAAGTATCAGTAGAGTGTAGCTGATTATGAAAAAACTCTTTTCGCTGGCGGTCAGCTGAATTTTTCTGTTCGTGACTTTCACGCCGCCTTTTTTCTCTACCATAAGCTCACCTCGCTCAAAGTGCCGGCAATCTTGTTCACTGTAGCCATAAACACAATGGATATTGTGGATTGAAACAGGCCGATGGCCGTCGCCAGCGAATAGTTCATGTCAATCAAACCCATGCGGTATGTGTATGTTGAAATAACATCGGAGCTTTTCATGTTCAGCGGATTTTGCATCAGATAAACCTTCTCAAAGCCCACATTCAATATGCTGGCGGTGCTGAGAATCAGCATAATTATGGCGGTCGGCATAATTCCCGGCAGGTCCACATGCCAGATCCTCTGCCAGATATTTGCGCCGTCGATTTTGGCGGCCTCATGCAGCTCCGGGTTGATGCCCGCAAGAGCGGCGATGTATATGATGGAGTTATAGCCCACGCCCTGCCATATGCCGCTTAGTATATATATTGGTTTGAAATAACTTGCCTCGCTGAAAAAGCTTATGGCCGGCTTTCCCAGATGCTTTAAAAGTGAGTTTATCAGGCCGTTTAAAGAGAGCACCTGCGTCAATATGCTTACCACCACAACAGTGGAAAGAAAATGAGGCGCATAGGTGATCATCTGAACGGTTTTTTTAAGCCATACGCTTCTGCATTCATTCAGCATGACAGCCAGCATTATCGGCGGGAAAAAGCCCGCGATTATCGACATCAGGCTTATGCCTATTGTGTTGCCCATCAACCTTGGAAAGTAATATGAACTGATGAACATGTCAAAATATTTGGTCAGCGGGCTTGCCCAAGGGCTACCCCCATAGCCCAAACGCATCATGTAGTCCTTAAATGCAATCTGAAGCCCGTACATGGGGAAATACTTGAAAACTACGACCCACGCAAGGGGCAGTATCAGCAGCAGATATAGCTGCCAATGCTGCTTGAAAGCCTTTTTCATTAACTTGCGGTTTTCGTTTGCACGCATAGAAACGCCGCTTCTGACTTGAGTTTGAACAGTCAGCTTCATCACATCCCTGTTTTTTATTTGTTTTATGTAAAAGCAGTATAAGCATCCCAGAGCCTCAATGTAAAGTGATTAATTCATCTAGCAGGTGCATTTTCATCTGTATGGGTTTCATTGGCCGCTTATATGGCCATCTCTGGCCTTTTCATTCGAAGTGACGTTTTCATACACAGCGTACACTCTCTTATGTTTGTTGCGTTTTCTTTGCTTTTGAATGAATCTGGCGTGACTTATACAAAAAAACAAGCGGCCCATTACGGACCGCTTTACAACTTACTTCACGCGGGCATTTCCGCTACACCTGCTTTTGGTATTCGGTAGGCGCCACGCCCATCACCCTTTTGAACGCCCGCCTAAATGTGTAAACATTGGCATAGCCCACCTCCTGCGAAACATCATGGACTGGCATATCCTGCTGGGCCAGCAGCAGATTGGCCTGCAAAACTCTGTACTTTTCCAGATATTCGCCGAAGCGCTCACCCACCTGCTCCTTGAAGTACTGGGAAAAGTAATTATCCGACAGGCCGAACTTCTCCGCAATATGGGGTACACCCAGGTCACAGTCCATATAGCGCTGGTGGATATATTCCAACACCTTGCTTATGCGGCTATCTCCGGCCTGAGGCTTGCAGGTTTTCGTTTCACTGACGATTATCTGCGCCATCACCTTGAATGCCTGCGCATAATCATATGTGACTTCCTCGGCGTGGCGCAAAAAGTCAAGGCCGATATGGCTATCGTCCAGAATCCGCATGGGAGCGCAGCGCACATATGTGCAGTATACATCATATATCAGACAGCGCTGCATCTGCGAGGATATATGGTTGGCGACAAAATTATCATAATAGACTTGCTCAAGTATCTCTTTAGCCGTCCCTTCCTCGCCAGTTCTTATGGCGCTGACCAAGGCCAGCTCCGTAGACTGGGTGAAAACAAAGCGCGACAGATTAGGGGGAATGTCCTCCGCCCAGCAGACGCTTTCCCCCAGGTGCTGGGCCGTCATGAACGAAAGCGCATACTTCGCCTGACGGTAGCTCTGCTGAATTTCTTTCAGACGGTCGCACACGCCGCCCACACCTATGCGCAAATCATCGTCGGACGGAATTTTAACCAGCTCGTCCAGCAGCACTGTCACATGCTTCCTCAGCTTAGCAACATCGCCATGCCTGTTGGCGATTATCAAAACCAGCTCGTCCTGCTTGAGGACATGGGTCAGCCATACGATTCCCTCATCTTCAAGAGCTTCAAGCAGATCAGCGCATTGCATCTGAAACAAAAGGAGTTCGGGCCTGCTGTCCTGGGAACCCTGAAACTTAAACAGCACCGTCAAAAGCTTCGCATCGGGGGAAGCCAGCCCCTCAAAGTCGCCGGAAAGGCCGGTCAGCCCCTCCGTGTCCTCCGCCAGGCTGCCGGTGAGGATTCTCTCCATGTAAAGCGCGCGAAGCTGCTCGTCCTGGCTGCTCAAGCGCTTTGCCTGTGCCTTGTTGCTGGTGATCAATGTCTTCACGCCGGCTTCCAGAGATTTGGGGCCATAGTCGTTCTTGGAGCGAGGCTTGTGATCATAGCTTTGTATGAGGCTCAGCGCCGTCTCTATGGGGTAGGCCGCCCTGCGGGAACTGAGCCATATCAGCACAAGCCCCACCAAAAGCGCGACTGCCGCCAGTATGATCATCAGATTTTTAAGCGCGTTCACTTCGCCCAACGCCTCGTTCATGGGCATGGCCGATGCATATATCCAGCCATTCACCGGCGATGTCACATACACAACTATAAGACCTTCCTGGGCCGAGGCGCCGCTGCCTGCCCCATCGCTGTGAATCCACCCAAGGGTCTTTTCCGGCAAGGAAAGGCCTGTCTGATAAAGCAGCGAGCCTTCACTGTCGAATATGTAGTCGCTGGCCTGCGAATCGCTATGCCGGGCAAAAAGCCGGCGAAGCTGGGATTCCTCCAGCAAAAACACCACCAGACTCTGGTTTTCGCCATCGCTTTTCAGCAATGGCACAAGGTAGGGCATCGCTCTAATTATCCGGCCATTTTTGTTAATATTCTGCAGGGGAAGCGTCATTTTTTCATCCACGTTCTTAACCAGCGCCAGCCAGTCATCATATGAATAACCTTCAAAAGAGAAAAAGTTTTCATACCAAAAGCGGAGTTTTGCCATCACCTCCGCATTGGTGCATACCACTTCATTTTGGGGGTATATGATTGAAAAGCTATCCTGAAAGACATGGTTGGACACATAAAAGCCAGTCCTTTTACGGGCAGACATCATATATAGGATATCCTTTGTGCTCATCTCTTTTGCGTCCACATGGCTGAGTGTGTTTATCTCTCCATCCAACATCATGCCAAGGGCAGTCTCATTGACGCGGCTGATGCTGGCGTCGATGGCGGCAACTGTGTTCTCCTGGGCGGAAAGAAGAAGCGACAGAGCCTGGTCGCTCACCTTTGACATGGCAAAAGCGTATATGACACAGGTGGCAATCAGCGGCACTATGAATATGGCCAGATAGGGCTTCACATAGCCTTTAATGGCGATCTTCTGTTTTGGAGCGCTTATCATATACCAACCTCCCGCTCTGCCGGCATCTTTTCATCCATTAACGGATCGCCGATTAATTACATTGGTTTGTGTGATTATGAAATGATTATAGCACACACTGGAGAAAATCAAAAGATCTGCCGCACTTTGCAAAAGTTTTTGGGAAAGTCCGCGCCTTTGTAACTTCGTCACAGAATGAAACCCACAGTCTTGTTATTATAAATATATCAAATACTTAATCAAAGGAGATCGCGAACATGGAAGGGATGAATGTAGTAAGAATGCCCCTGATTGGAGACCCTGCCCCTAGTTTTAAGGCCGTCACAACCCAAGGTGAGATCAATTTCCCTGACGATTACAAAGGCAAGTGGGTCATCCTTTTTTCACACCCGGCGGACTTCACCCCCGTTTGCACCACCGAGTTCATGACCTTTGCCTCCATGGCGGATGAATTCAAAGCCCTGAACACAGAACTGGTTGGCCTATCGGTGGACTCCCTCTATGCCCATATTGCGTGGTTGCGCAAAATCCAGGAGCTTGAGTGGAATGGCATGAAGGATGTAGAAGTAAAGTTTCCTCTAATCGAAGACATACGCATGGAAGTTTCCAATAAGTACGGCATGATCCAGCCCGGTCAGTCCAACACTCAGGCAGTAAGAGCCGTGTTCGTAATTGATCCCGATTCCAAGATTCGAACCATCCTATATTATCCCCTGACCACAGGCCGCAACTTTGACGAAATAAAGCGCATCATTCTGGCGCTGCAAAAGGCCGACAAGGACAGCGTGGCCACCCCCGCCGACTGGCGCCCCGGCCAGGACGTTATCGTCCCCACGGCAGGCTCGTGCGGCACCGCCAAGGAGCGCATGGAAAGCCAAAACGACGACCAGTACTGCCTTGATTGGTTCATGTGCTTCCGCAGAGAAAAGAAGTAATCCCCTTTCTTCGGTTTTCCGCAAAGGCGTAAAGACGCAAAAAATTGATTTTCGGTTCCTCCCATTGAAAAATCCCCCTTGAGACCTTATACTCATAAGTATAGGGTCTTTTCTTTTTCCAGAAGGAGATGATGTATTGTATAAGATGCCAGAAACTCTTCAAGAAATATTCCCCTGCTGGGAGAAACTGAGCAGCCGCCAGCAAAGCGAGGTGGCAAACCACAGCCACCTGCGCCGCTTCAAAAAGGGGCAGGTCATCCATCAGGGCAGCAGCGATTGCATGGGCCTTTGCCTGGTAAAGTCTGGGCAGCTCAGGGTGTTCATACTCTCCGCCACCGGCAGGGAGATCACACTTTACCGCCTGTTCGCCTGGGACATCTGCCTTTTTTCCGCCTCCTGCATAATGAAAAACATCAGCTTTGACCTGCATGTTCAGGCCGAAAAGGATACGGAGGCATATGTTGTTCCCGCAGACATATACGATAATTTGATGAAAAACTCCCTTCCCCTTTCCGACTATACAAACCAGCTGATGGCCTCCCGCTTTTCAGATGTGATGTGGGTGATGGAGCAGGTGCTTTTCACCAGCTTCGACAGCCGCCTTGCAAGCTTCCTCACGGAGCAAAGCGCCATTGATAGCTCCGATATTCTTTCCATAACCCACGACGAGATCGCCCGCCATCTGGGCAGCGCCCGCGAAGTCGTGACGAAAATGCTCAACTACTTCTCCCAGGAGGGCATCGTGCAGCTCTCCCGCGGCAAGGTCCAGCTTATCGATAGAAAAAAGCTCGCCGGGCTGATTC
>JBNRMR010000208.1:0-3557 GCA_050309705.1 Christensenellales bacterium
CATATAAAGTGGATTTGGCGGGAACTTTAAGGCCGCGCACTGCAAAAGAATCTTAGAACCACAACCCTTGGCACAGCAACACGAGAACAGGAGGATAGCTATGAAATTTAATATTAAAAGCACAATAACCCTTTCCAACGGCGTTGAAATGCCCCGCTTTGGTCTTGGCGTGTGGCGCGTAGAGGATGAACAGGTGCTTCGTAATTCGGTAAAGGCCGCCCTTGACTGCGGCTACCCCCATATCGACACTGCAATGATATACCAAAACGAGGACATGGTGGGGCGCGCTGTCGAGGATTTTGCTGATAGGAAAAACCTCTTTATCACAACCAAGCTTTGGAATGAGGACCATAACGACGCCGAAAAAGCCTTTGAGCTGAGTCTTAAAAAGCTCCGCACAGACTATGTCGATCTATACCTCGTCCACTGGCCCTCACCGCAAAGGGGAAACTATGTGCAGGCCTGGAAGTCTCTTGTGCAGATATATAAGTCTGGCCGCGCAAGGTCCATCGGCGTTTCCAACTTCAAGCCCGCACACATTGAAAAGATAGTGGATGCCACCGGCTTTATGCCCATGGTCAACCAGGTGGAGCGTCATCCCCTGTTCCAGCAGGACGAATTGGCCGCCTATTGCCGCCAAAACGGAATTGTCACCCAGGGCTACAGCCCCCTGGCCTCGGGCCGCATGGACCAGTTTGCCGCGAAGATTATGCCCATTGCACAAAAACATGACAAGAGCGTCGCTCAGGTGGTGCTGCGCTGGCATCTGCAGACAGACTGGGTTTTGATCCCCAAATCTGCATCGCCATCAAGGGTAATCGAAAACGCAAACATTTTTGATTTTGCGCTGGACGAGGATGATCTGCTGGCCGTAAAGGCCGTCGATGAAAACCGCAGGCTCATGGCCGATGCAGACGAAGCCACATTTTAAATTCTATATCAATACAGAAAGCAGCAAAAAGTCGGGGCAAGGAAGCTTCCCCGGCTTTTTTTATTCCCCTCCATTTGAGCTATTGACACCGACATTGCGCTATTATATAATCCATATATGTTCAATATGTTTTGCTTCTGCGAGGATGATCCTGCCGAAGCTGCTTTTATAGACGACAAATAGGAGACAAAAAATGAGGTTTTCATCCAAGGGGCGCTATGCTATGGCCTCCATGATAAGCATCGCACAAACCGGCGGGGGCGAGAGCGTCACTGTCAGCAGCCTTGCCCAGCGCCTTGAAATTTCCAAAATATATTTGGAGCAAATATTTTCTTTGCTGCGCAAAAGCGGCCTTGTCATTTCAATAAAGGGCGCCCAGGGCGGCTATCAGTTGGCGCGTCCCGCCAGTGAGATAACCGCCTACGACATACTTTCCGCCACAGAAACCGTCCTTTTTGATGAGCCGGAGAGCACTGTGCAGGAATCTGCCCCGAGCATCGAAAGCGCCATGCAGGGGCTTGTTTTCCGTCCAGCAGGTGAAGCCCTCGCAGAAATTTTTTCAGGCGTTTCGCTGGCTGATCTTTCAAACGAAGCGGACCGACACCTGCAAAACGAAGCCTACATGTATTATCTGTGACGCTGTAACGGCCTGTTATAAAAACGTAACAAGAGGTGCATTGAATGGAAAGACAGTACATCGCAACCCTATGCGTGCATGGCGCAAGAGACGAAAACAACAGCACCGGCGCCATAGCAGTTCCCATATACCAGTCCGCCACATTCGCCCATCCCGGCGCGGCTCAGACCACGGGCTATGACTACTCCCGCCTGCAAAACCCCACCCGAGAGGCTCTGGAAAGAACTGTCGCCGCTTTGGAGGGCGGCACACAGGCCATGGCCTTTTCCACTGGAATGTCCGCAATGGCCACCATGATGGAGTTGCTTCTGCCTGGCGATCATGTCATCGCCTCCGACGACCTTTATGGCGGCTCAGTTCGGCTTCTGAACAATGTTTCCGCGAAAAACGGCATACAGGTCAATTTTGTGGACACAGGGAATATCCATCTGCTCAAAGGCGCTCTTCGCCCCAACACAAAGATGATATTTGTTGAAACCCCCACAAATCCCATGATGAAGGTGACCGACATAAGAGCCGTCTGCCTGCTGGCAAAGCCCCTTGGCATTTTGGTTGCGGTGGACAACACATTCCTGACGCCCGTTTTCCAGCGGCCCTTGGAGTTGGGCGCCGATATCGTTCTTCACAGCGGCACAAAATATCTCGGAGGCCACAACGATACTCTTGCCGGCTTCCTGGTGGTCTCCTGCCCCCAACTTTGCGAAAGGCTCCGCTTTCTTTACAAGACCACCGGCGCCTGCCTCTCCCCCTTCGACAGCTTCTTGCTGCAGCGCGGCATAAAGACTCTGGCCATTCGAATGGAAAAGATCCAGCAAAATGCTCTTGAGATTGCCGACTGGCTCTGCCTCCACAAAAAGGTGCGGGCAGTTCATTATACAGGCCTTCCCTCCCACCCCAATTATCAGCTTTCGCGCACCCAGGCCAGCGGTTTCGGCGGCATGATCTCCTTTGAGACCGACAACGCACAGACAGCCGTGAATGTTCTGAACAATGTGAGAACGATATTTTACGCCGAGAGCCTTGGCGGCGTGGAAAGCCTGGTCACCTACCCGATTCTGCAAACCCACGCGGATGTGCCGGCCGCATCACGCGAAACCCTGGGCATCAGCGACCGGCTTCTGCGCCTTTCCGTGGGAATCGAATCCGCTGAGGACATTATAGCCGACCTGGAGGCGGCGCTTTCATGAAATATAATTTTGACGAGATGATCAGCAGAAAAAACACCAACTCCATCAAGTATGACTTCGCTCAGGAACGCGGCCTTCCAGAGGACATTCTGCCCCTCTGGGTTGCCGACATGGACTTTTCCGCCCCTCCGAAGGTGCTTGAGGACATTAAAAAAGCGGTGGATCATGGCATATTTGGTTATACTGAGGCAAAGGGCGATTATTACGAGGCTTTAAAAAACTGGTTTGGGCCCCGCTTTGGCCTTTCCTTCAAAAATGAAGATGTGGTTAAGGCTCCCGGCGTAGTCTTTGCCCTTGCCCAGGCGGTTCTTGCCTTTACTGATCCGGGTGACACTGTGCTGATACAAACGCCCGTATACCCTCCCTTCTATAGCGTCGTGGAGAAGAATGGCAGAAGGCTGGCGAAAAACCCTCTGATATATGAAAACGGCGCCTACTCAATAGACTTCGATGACTTTGAAAACAAAATAGTCAGCGAAAATGTGAAAATGTTCATGCTGTGCAGCCCCCATAACCCCGTGAGCAGGGTTTGGACCCAAAGTGAGCTTGAAAAGCTGAGCGATATCTGCCAAAGGCACGGCGTCATCGTTGTTTCTGACGAAATCCACTGCGATTTTGTTCACGAAGGCCATGCCCACACAAGCTTCGCTTTGCTGAACGAGAGCGCCATCATCGCCACCGCCCCCAGCAAGACATTCAATTTGGCGGGTCTTCAGGCGGCGAATGTGATCAGCAAAAACACGGAGCTTTGCAAAAAATTCAAAGGAGCCATAAGCAAAAGCGGCTACAGCCAGCTCAACAC
>JBNRMR010000209.1:0-8989 GCA_050309705.1 Christensenellales bacterium
AAATATTTGCAGAACTATTTTGCATCCTTGGTTATTAGTAGTCGCCGACGATTTGAAGAAGCATACTGAACTTGCCCGATAGCAGGCGAGGAAATTAGAAAGCTGCACATTTTATGCGGTTGGCAACAATTGTCGCTTTTTTACGGTAGTAGCGCAGCTTGAACATTTTCTTTGCTTTTATGTAGAGCGCGTTTATCTCTGCCTCATATGCAAGCGGATCGTCTTCAAAGCGAACAATCTTCTTTTTCAGCGAATCGAACTGCAGACAGTATATCATTCGATACCACGCACAGCTGAGAGGCTCGTTTTCTTGCTTCCAGTATGCGTTGAACTGTTCCGCCATGGGCGCGTACATGATTTCGTCCATATGCTCGCGGGTGACAATTCCGTCATTTATCGCCATTTCGACAATATCGGTACCGGGCAGGAAATTCAGACCGTGGAGCTGAAGCTCAAACGGGCGGCGGAGCTCCTTTATAAGATAGTAGGTTTCTTTCAGGTCATCTATAGTTTCAAACGGGTGCTGGAGCATGAAATCGTAGCTTGCCCAAAATACGCCTGCATTCTTTATTGCGCGTGTGGCGTTTATTATATCCTCCTGTGTTTCATAGCGATGGAATATATCGCGGCGCACGCGGGCGGAGCCGGATTGTATGCCCATTATTACTTCGACAAGTCCGGCCTTCACAAGCTTCCTTAGGTCATCCTCGTTCACCATCTTCGGGTGCGACCAAATAGTGAACGGTAGGTTGATCTTCTGTTTATATTCCTTCACGAACTCGTCTATCCAGCCGGGCGTGTTGGGAAAGATTTCATCGTAGAAATGAACAAAAACGAGCTTTTTAAACTTCTTTTTTACTTCAACAAGCTCATTGATAACACTTTTTACACTACGGGTGCGTACATACTTCGTTCCCTTCGGGAAAAGGCGCCTCAGATTATTACAGCAGCAGTAAGAGCATGTAAACGGACAGCCACGCGATGCGATTACCTCATAGCTGAGCGCACTGAGGTACGGATCGCCGCTTACTATGGCGCTGTGCTCAATAAAGTAGCTTCTGCCACATTCGATCGCGGGTTGACCGTAACCGTCAATATCCTCGAGAATATCACCTACAGGGTTAATAATATTCTCGCCGTTCCGCTTGAGGCAGAAGCAAGGAAAATTCTCTATGTCCGTGCCGTTCAAAATCGAATCGGCAAGACGACACATTGCTATCTCGCCGTCGGTACGGATAACGTAATCTATGCCCATGTCAAGGAATCGTTCCGGAAACATTGAGGCAAACGCACCGCCGCAAACGGTAGGAATATTCGGAAAACGGTCGCGGACAGAGTTCAAAACGCTGTTGACCGTATCGAGATACATTGAGCTCATAACGGAGAAACCGATTAGTATCGGCTGCTCATGTTCAATAGTATCGTTAAGGAGTTTCAACTCCGTTTCATTTGTCGGCTTCGGGTGCAGACTGTTAAAATCCTTAAAAAAAACGGTCGCAACATCATAGCCACTTCGGCGAAGAGCAGTTTCAAGGTAACGCACTCCTAGCGCCTTGATATTGTAAAATGCAACTAAGAGTACAACGGGCTTCTTTTCCATCATAACCTCCGACATGCGATAAAGACAGCATTAGTATAAATATGTATGATGCGGCTGATTATTTTGCACGCTTGAATGCCGTAAAGAGAAAACTAAAATCGTAAAAGGAAAATGTCGGCATAACTCGCATTATACGGTTTATTACCAATATAGTCAATACCAGGCAATAAATAATTGCTGGACCACTATATATGGCAAAGCCCGTACGTATGTGCTAGAATGACTATAGAAGGACAAAATGACCCATTTTATTTGAGCAAAAATATTAGGAATATCTCCTTGTGGAAAACTTCCGCTAATAGTTGGGTATAGATAATACTCAAATCTCGCTGCCGGCCTTTTCATTCTTTCGATTTCAGTATAGCCATATAAGACATTTTCAGCAGACATTTGCAACGAGCGATTGAAACCTGCTATCGCTTTGGTGGTATAAATGATCCGACACACCTCCTGTGAGGGCGTCCGGAATTATATGTAGTTTGCGGCAGAGATTTCGCGCATCAGACTAATATTTGTGTGGTCAGTATGCAATAAAGTCTGTCAATCGGCAAGAAAAGCCGGGGAAGAACATGTTCCCCGGCTTTGTTTCTCTTCAGCGTCGCATCTTAATATAAATCTTTCTATTTAATCCTCTACATCAAAACCATGCGTTTCCCGCACAAAGCGTCATACCGTCATTTCACCGCATAGGTTCTTCTCCATTAATAATTCAATCTTATCCGTAGTATACCCTTTGCTGAAAAGATAGTATAATTTTGCGACTGCAGCCTCCGTCGTAATGTCAAATCCGCTGACCGCTCCGGCGTTTTTAAGAGCCATGCTTGTTTCATATGCGCCAAGCATAACGGTTCCCTGTGGGCACTGCGAACATACCGTAACGATTGTTCCGCTTTCAAAGGCTTTTTTTATCATGGGTAGCAGGGCCCCGCCGTATCCCGGTATATTCCCGGCTCCAAAAGTCTCAATTACTATCCCTTTCAGCTTTTCCGTCAATATGGATTCAAAAAGTTCGAACTGTATTCCCGGGAAGACTTTTATTACGCCAATAGGAACGTTTTCAAAAGGAACATAACGAAATGCTTCGGTGTCCTTCTCCTTCAGGTACGCCTTGTTGTAGGAAATTAATATTCCGGCTTCCGCAAGAACCGGGTAATTCGGTGAAAGGAAAGCGATTAGTTCGTCGGAAGAATATTTTATCGACCTATTGCCTCTCAGAAGTTTATTTCCAAAATAGATGCATACCTCATGGACCATGTCAGAAGCGGCGATTAACAGCGACGTTATGATGTTATCCCTACCGTCGCTTCGGATTTCGGAAAGAGGAATTTGCGATCCCGTCAGAATCACCGGCTTGAAGCAGTGCTCCAGCATAAAGGAAAGCGCGGAAGCGGTGTACGCCATTGTATCCGTGCCGTGCAACACCACAAACCCGTCGTATTCTTCATACGCATCCGCAATGAGCTTTCCGATTTTGTTCCATTCGGCGACGGTCATGTTTGAAGAATCAAGCAGTTCATCCAGCTCTGTCAAATCCCATAAAGGCATACCTTCAACCTTTAATATGTCCATATTGCGGAGAAGGTTTGAAAAAGACTTCCCGTCCGGCATATAGCCGTTTGATGTATTTACCATGCCGATGGTTCCGCCTGTATTGATGATTAATATTCTTTTTCTTTTCATATTTAAGCCCCATACATCCCATAGTTCAGCATTCAATCGCATTTACATGGTAATACGGTTTATTCATCTTGTCAATGAACGCATATTATTGCCTCCAAATGGAAATTTCAATGTCAAGATACCTAAAGATAATTCGACGGTATCCCGTAATCTTATTTAATGTGAAAAATCTTAAACTACGGCTTGCATTTTGGTTTCATGTGAACTATAATGGCGACATGGCTTTCAAACACAAATGTCCGCAACACAAGGACGGTCGATTTGGGAGCTCTCTACTCATATAAACGGAGGTATTGCAATGAAAAGGTACATAGCATTATTTCTTGCCTGTTTTATGCTAGTCGGATTGTTAGCCGGCTGCTCCAGCGGCTCCCCCAGCTCCAGCGCGGCGCCTTCAAACCCGCCATCTTCCTCGTCAAATGTCATTAAAATCGGCATCTACGAGCCTGCTTCCGGCATGAATGGTGCCGGCGGCAAGCAGGAGACCTTGGGCATGCGTTATGCGCATTCCGTCAAACCCACTGTCACCATCGGCGGCAAGGAGTACACCGTCGAACTGGTGGAAGTGGATAACCAGTCCGATAACTCCAAGGCCGTGAGCGCGGCTCAGCAGCTGATTACTTCAGGCGTCTCGGTGGTTCTTGGCTCCTACGGCTCCGGCGTTTCCATCGCCGCAGGCCAGATTTTCGCCGACGCCAAGATTCCCGCCATCGGCGCTTCCTGCACCAACCCGCAGGTCACCGAAGGCAACCCCTACTACTTCCGCATCTGCTTCCTGGATCCATTCCAGGGCACTGTCATGGCCAACTTTGCGTATGAAAAGGGCCTCAGAAAGGCCGCTGTCCTGACCGAGGCCGGCGACGACTATTCCGTTGGTCTGGGACACTACTTCAGCGAGGCCTTTAAGAAGCTGGGCGGCTCCGTAGTTGAAGCCCAGTTCCAGAGCGGTGAGACCGACTTCTCCGCAACCATGGCGAGCCTTGTAAGCGCGGGCGTCGATGTGCTCTTTGCACCCTCCTCGATAGAGAGCGCCCCGCTCATTATCAAGCAGGCCCGCAATGCCGGACTTACCGGCCCCATCATGGCTGGTGACACCTGGGAGAACGAGACCATCATCACCAACGCAGGTGACGCCGCCTACGAAGTATATCTCTCGGCCTTCTTTGATCCCAACGACACCTCTGCGGCAGCCAAGGAGTTTGTTGAAGGCTATACCGAGTGGCTCAAGGCAGACAACACCCGCCTGACCAACAACGGCGGCTCCACCGGCGTAGCCGGCGTATCGGCCCTGGGTTACGACGCCTACATGGTTGCCATAGCAGCCATTGAGGCCGCCCAGTCCACCGACGGTACCGCCATTCGCGACGCACTGATCGGCCTGCAGCATTCCGGTGTGACCGGCGAATGCGCCTCCTTCGATGAAAACGGTGACGCCGCCAAGGATATGGCATACATCAAGACAATCGATCTGCAAAATGCCACCTTCAAATTCCTCCAGACCCAGAGCATTTCCTGATAGAGAAACTTATATAATCGGAGCGGGGGGGTATCCCCCCGCTTGCCTTGACTATTATCGGCGCTGAGGCGCCACTTCCATTTTTCGGAGGCAGCTTATGCATGATTTTTCCTACTACATACAACTGCTGCTGGCCGGCATTACGGTGGGCAGCCTATATGCATTGATTGCCATAGGTTACACCATGGTTTACGGAATTCTACGCCTGATTAACTTCGCCCATGGCGATATTTTCATGGCTGCCGGCTTTTTTATGATCTACATCAGCGGCACCACCAGCATATATGTGTCTTTGCCCATAGTATTGATCCTGACTGTGGTTCTGGGCGTTGCCGTGGAGCGGGCTGCATACCGCCCCCTGCGTGAGGCGCCCCGTATGAGCGTCATGATTTCGGCAATCGGCGTATCCTACCTTTTGCAGAACTTCGCGACCTATTATACCGGAGGCTTGGCCCGCCCCTATCCCGTTATTCCATTCCTGACTCGTGAGGTCACCATCGGAAGTATGACGGTGAAGGCTTTGACCATCATCACCCCCGTTTTGACGGTGATTCTGGTCGTTGCCCTGGTGCTGCTCATCAAACGCACCAAAGTCGGTATGGCCATGCGGGCAGTTGCCAAGGATCAAAGCACAGCCCAACTCATGGGTATCAAAATCAATAACGTCATTTCCATCACCTTTGTCATTGGTTCCTTCCTGGCCGCCGTGGGCTCCGTTCTCTACTTCTCCAACTATGAGCAGGTTACGCCGATGGCTGGCGCAATGCCGGGGCTTAAGGCCTTTGTGGCAGCTGTGTTCGGCGGGATTGGATCTGTCCCGGGTGCCGTTCTGGGCGCCTATGTCATCGGCATCTGTGAGACCTTTATCAAGGCGAACAACGACTACGCCATCTTCAGCAATGCGTTTACCTTCGCACTGCTGATTTTAATCCTGGTGCTGAAGCCTAACGGTTTGTTTGGCGAAAAGTTGGCGGAGAAGGTGTAACCATGAAACAGAAACGATATTTACTGTATTCTCTGGTCTTGGCCGCCCTTCTGCTTGCGGCCCTCATTGCCATTGACAATTCATCCCTTAAGAGTTCCATGCTGTCCACCATTCTGCAGAAAGGCGCCATTTACGCCCTGGTGGCGGTCTCCTTGAATCTCTTAAACGGATTTACCGGGCTTTTCTCTCTGGGACAGGCGGGTTTTATGCTCCTGGGCGCATATACCTATGCCATTCTCACCATTCCCGTGGAGGCGAGAAGCTCTGTATATCAGTATTTTAACGGGGGATTAGTGCAGTTTTCATTACCCGTCGTGGTCGGTCTGATTGCAGCAGGCCTGGTTGCTGCTTTTTTTGCGTTTTTAATCGGGCTGCCCGTGCTGCGGCTGAAAAGCGACTATCTCGCCATCGCCACATTGGGTTTTGCCGAAATAATCCGGGCTCTCATCCAGTGGAATACCCTGGGGCCCATCACCAACGGCTCCAACATTCTGCGCAAGTTCCCGACCTACTCTTCGCTGCTGTTTCCCTTCGCCGTTTCGGCTGTATGCATTGGGCTCGTCGTGCTCATGATTCGCTCCTCCTATGGCCGAGCCTTTAAGTCTATCCGGGAAGACGAAATTGCTGCGGAGGCCATGGGTATAAACCTTGCCAAGCACAAGATGATGGCCTTCTGCACCAGCTCGTTCTTTGCGGGAGTGGGCGGTGCTATGCTCGCCATGTTCCAGCAGTCGGTGCAGGCCAAATACTTCACCTCGGCCATGACCTATGAGATTTTGCTCATTGTTGTCATCGGCGGCATTGGCTCGGTGACCGGCAGCATTATTTCCTCTTTCCTGTTTGTGGCCTGCAGCGAGTGGTGGCTGCGGTTCCTGGACGCGCAGCACTACATAGGAGGCGTTAAGGTGCCCCTGTTGCGCTCGGGTTTCCGCATGGTGGTGTTTTCCATCGTCATTATGGTCATCGTGCTGTTCTACCGCCGGGGCATTATGGGCACAAACGAGTTCTCCTGGGGGGCCATTGAGAAATTCATAAAGGCCCCATTCGGGCGAAAGGCCCGGGAGGAAGAGAGAAAGAAGGTGACGACGCCCCATGAGTAATACGGTGCTTCGCATGGAGGATCTGACCATGCAGTTTGGCGGCGTGGTCGCCGTCAACAACCTCTCCCTGGAGGTAAACGAGGGGGAAATTGTGGCCCTCATCGGCCCCAACGGAGCCGGCAAGACCACCGCATTCAACTGTATCACTGGGGTCTATGAGCCAACCAACGGACAGATTTTCTATAGGGACGAAATTCTGGTTGCGAATTATCCCCAGGGCAAAATGAAAAAGCTCTATGCCGGGGAAAACGCCGGGAAATATACAAAGGTGGTCAGCCGCACCCCCGATCAAATCACCCGAATGGGCATCGCCCGAACCTTCCAGAACATCCGGCTTTTTTCCAGCCTAACCGCTCTGGAGAATGTGCTCATCGCGCAGCATTTGCATATAAGGAGCAACCTGTTCGGCGCCACGCTGCTATCACAGATATCCTTTGTCAAAAGCAAAGCCCGGCAGGAAGAAGAGCATATGTATCAGCGGGCAAGGGAACTACTGGTTGAAGTGGGTCTGGAGCAATACGAGAATGAGGTTTCGGGCTCCCTGCCTTACGGCATTCAAAGGCGGCTGGAAATCGCCCGGGCACTGGCCACCAATCCCAGTCTGCTCCTGCTTGATGAGCCGGCGGCAGGCATGAATCCCCAGGAAACCCGCGCCCTGACCGATTTCATTGTGGAAATTAAAGACCGATATAAACTCTCCGTATTCATGATTGAGCACCATATGGACCTGGTAATGAGCATTTCGGACCGTATTTACGTTCTGGATTTCGGAAAGCTGATTGCCCATGGCACCCGGGAAGAAGTGCAAAACAATCAGCGAGTTATTGACGCCTATCTGGGGGTGGCCGAAGATGCTTAAAGTTACCGATTTAAAAGTCAATTACGGCGGCATTGAGGCCGTTAAAGGAACATCCTTTGAAGTACCCGAAGGCAGCATCGTCACCCTGATTGGGGCAAACGGAGCGGGCAAGAGTACAACCCTGCGCACCATTGCCGGTCTGGTAAAGCCCCGAAGCGGCAAAATTGAGTTTCTGGGCGATGACATCACCGGAAAGGACCCCT
Organism: Christensenellales bacterium; assembly: GCA_050309705.1. Lineage (GTDB taxonomy): Bacteria > Bacillota > Clostridia > Christensenellales > UBA1750 > JBNRMR01. The sequence continues at coordinate 7,944 of JBNRMR010000209.1, forward strand.
CCTACATCGTCTCCAAGGGCATTACCATGGTGCCTGAGGGCAGGAAGATCTTTCCCGACCTTACCGTACAGGAAAACCTGCGAATTGGCGCCTACCTGCGAAAAGACAGCCTGGAAGAGGACCTGGAGTGGGTGTATGAACTCTTCCCACGTCTCAAGGAACGCTCCTGGCAGCTGGGCGGAACCCTTTCGGGTGGCGAGCAGCAGATGCTGGCGGTGGGCCGGGCCCTCATGAGCCGGCCCAAGCTTATGATGATGGATGAGCCCAGTCTGGGCCTTGCGCCTCTCATTGTACGGGGCATCTTCGACATCATCAAGGAGATTAACCATCGGGGCGTCACTATTCTGCTCATTGAGCAGAATGCCAACATGGCTCTGCAGACCGCCGACATCGGCTATGTGCTGGAAACAGGGCGAATCACTATGACCGGAACGGGCAAAGAGCTGCGGTCCGACGAGAAAATTAAAAAGGCCTACCTGGGTCAGTAAACACCGAGGGAGCGGGAGCCGTTAGGCTTCCGCTCCCCTTTGTCTTCACAACTGGAGAAAAAACAAACAGCCCGCTTCTCAAAATGGCGAGGCTATCCGGGATTCTGTGTAAACTTTGAAGTTACTATAAATTTTTTACGGGGTATACTATATATGGTAAAGCCCATATATATGTGCTAAAATGACCTAAAGCAGTACATGAATGCGGATTCAAATCTGAATGCTGGTTGTGTTGAAATAAGGGGGTTTTGTCATGGACATTGTGTTTGCTATGGCGGTTCCTCATCCGCCCATAATAATACCCGATATAGGGCGCGGAGAAGAACGCAAGATTCAAAACACGATCGACGGTTATATGGAAGTGGCACGCCGGGCTGCCGAATTTAATCCGGACACCGTCGTGGTCCTTTCTCCGCATTCTACGCTTTACAGCGACTATTTCCACATTTCCCCCGGAAAGTCGGCAAGAGGCGACTTCGGACGATTTGGGGCGCGAAGGGTGTCCGTAGAAATGGAATATGATACCGAGTTTGTGCACGAGCTCTCAAGCTTGGCCGA
>JBNRMR010000210.1:0-7095 GCA_050309705.1 Christensenellales bacterium
CTCTCTCCACTTCCTTGATCTGCTTCACAAGCTCCAGATCGATCCCCTGGGCGTCGTGGACATAGCCGCCCGAATCGGACATGGCCACGACCGTCGCGCCCATCTCAGCAGCCTTTTGCGCCGCGTATATGGCCACATTGCCGGAGCCGGAAATGACCACCGTCTTTCCTTGCACAGTTTTTCCCGCGCCTTCAAGCATTGCGCCGGTGAAGTACAAAAGACCGTAGCCTGTTGCCTCCTTGCGCCCCAACGAGCCGCCATACGTCAAGCCCTTGCCGGTTAGAACGCCAGGCTCGTAGCCGTAAAGCTTCTTGTATTGGCCGAACATGTAGCCGATCTCCCTGGCGCCCACGCCGATATCTCCCGCCGGGCAGTCCATATCCTGGCCCACATATTTGGAGAGCTCCTGCATGAAACTCTGGCAAAAGCGCATGACCTCCCCGTCAGACTTACCCTTGGGGTCGAAATCGCTGCCGCCCTTGCCTCCGCCGATAGGTAGCCCCGTCAGCGAGTTTTTAAATGTCTGCTCAAAGCCCAAAAACTTGATTATACCCTGATTAACGGAGGGATGAAAGCGCAGTCCGCCCTTGTATGGGCCGATGGCGCTGTTGAACTGGACGCGAAAGCCCCTGTTCACTTGAACCTTACCGATGTCGTCCACCCAGGGCACGCGGAAAATGACTATTCGCTCCGGCTCCATCAGCATTTCAATTATGCCCAGCTCTATCAAATCCGGTTGCTTTTCCAGAACCGGCTCCAGAGATTCAAGGACCTCCAGCACTGCCTGATGGAACTCCGGCTCTCCGGGATTGCACTTTTGAACCCGTGCGTAAAGTTCCGATAGATATTGGCTCTTAAACATATTATCCCTCCTAACAATCATATTTTCTTAAAAGGCAGTATATCATATAAGCAGTTATAAGAAAACTCACAACTGCTTATGTTTGCCATAATATTTTTTTATACCTTGGAAAGGACCAAAATGCCTTTGCACCGCTGTTTATATGAGCAGGTGCGTCGCATCGGGGTTTGTCACTTCGTGCCGAAAATACGGTCGCCGGCGTCCCCCAGTCCGGGAATTATATAGCCGTGCTCGTTAAGATGGGAGTCGATCGACGCAAGGAATATATCGACATCGGGATGGGTTTCCTGCACCTTCTTTATGCCTTCGGGACAACCGACAAGATTAACCAGCTTAATGTTGTTCTCCCGACAGCCCCTTTCCCTCAGGAATGTGATGGCCGCGCATGCGCTTGCGCCTGTTGCCAGCATGGGATCAACAACCAAAAACTCGCGCTCCTGTGAGTCTGTGGGCAGCTTGCAGTAATATTCAACGGGCATCAGCGTTTCCGGGTCACGGTAGATGCCGATGTGACCAATCTTTGCGTTGGGCACCAGTCTCACAAAGCCGTCCACCATGCCAAGCCCTGCGCGCAAAATTGGTATCACGCCTATCTTAACCGCGATCTGCGCACCCTCGGCCATTGTCAAAGGCGTTTCCACCGTCGTTGGCCGGAGCGCCAGGTCCCTGGTCACCTCGTATGCCATCAGCATCGAAATCTCGTCCAGCAGTTCCCTGAATTCCTTCGTGCAAGTATCCTTGTCCCTCATAAGCGTGAGCTTATGTTGTATAAGCGGGTGGTCAATCACACATACTCTTCCCATCAAAATCCTCCATGCTATTTTCTTTTCTATTTTATCAAATTTTCCATTTTACGGCTCCAAAACTTCCCCGTCTTCTATTCTTGATATCATCTCCACGCGCCGCGCATGGCGCCCGCCGGAGAACTCCGCCCCCAGCCATGCCGAAACAATTTCAAGGGCATATGGCACTCCGATTATGTCCGCGCCCATGGCCAGAACATTCGTGTCATTGTGCATTCTGGTGAGCCTTGCGGTCATCAGGTCTGAACAAAGGGCGCAACGGATTCCCTTCACCTTGTTTGCCACTATGGACGCGCCAATGCCCGTTCCGCACAGGACTATCGCCCTTTCGCACTCGCCCCTGGCGACCATCAGGCAGGCCTTCTGAATATATATGGGGTATTCAGACATTTCCGGGCTGTGGGAGCCGCAGTCCACGGCCTTGATATCCATACCGGCAAGAAGCTCGATTATGCGCTTCTTCATTTCGATTCCGTGGTGGTCACTTGCAATTGCTATCATAATACGACACTTCCTTTTAGGGCTATAATATCACGTTTGTGAGCGGCCTTCCCTTCGGGCCCTAGAGCCCGCAATTGCCTTGCAATTTGCTAAACTTATTATATCTTGTTTGTGGGCGGCCTTTCCTTCGGGCCCTAGAGCCCGCAATTGCCCTGCAATTTGCTAAACTTATTATATCATTTAAGATTGACTAAGTAAAGTTCATATAAAAATTAGCTCGAATTTTGCCGAAGCTTTAAAAAGTGCATTTCTCTCAAGGTTTTATTCCTTATACTAAGGGCGCTTAGCCTGGAAGCTGCGCAACCACATTGCATCAGCCACAGACAGCGCCCATAAGTTAAACATTGCCAGGCCAGCCACATTGATAAATGCCGTCACATCCGGCACGCTGCACCACATTCAAGGCTTAAATGAAACATCCCGCTGGACTGACACACCGCAAACAACCCATCCACACCATGGGACAGATACCAGTCAACAAGCTTTCCCACTGCCTGATAATCCATGGAGCCCTCTTCGCAAAATGGCGTCACCATCGTCGCCCACACTCCATCTGCGATTGGGCCCTACTGCCTTTTTCGTCTTGGCAGGCGGATATGCCATTGGGCAATGGTGCGACGCTTCCAGGTGTAGGTAATGAAAATATCCTCCCTTCGCGTGATTATGGCTGGATAGCTGAATTCAGCGCTTTCCATGTTGCGCTCACAGGGTACATGGTCCAAAATCTGAGGCAGTCCGAAGCTTTCCCCGTCATCCTCAGACACGGCAAATGCAATGGGAGAACGGGCCGCCCAGTTGCCTGATACCGGGTTATATGCCAAAACAATTCTGCCATCATCCATGCGCACCGCATCTATTCCGCAATTATTGTTGGGCAAAGCAGTGCGGCAAGCGGGGCTCCAGCTGTTTCCCAGATCATCAGAATGGCTGCTTAATATGGCGCCCTCCGTGCTGCGCATCAGCATATGGACACGCCTGTCCTCAGACTGCCATAAGGTTGGCTGGATAGCTCCCAGGCCATTCAACCCCTCACGGGCAATGGGCACATTCTCGCCCCTTTTCCAGCTCTTTCCTCCATCGCTGGAGCGGTCTGTGAAGCAATCCCAGGCGGAAGCGGTTTCCACGGAGGCAGGGGCCAGCAAATCTCCGTTGGAAAGGCGGATGCATTTGTTCTTAACGGGGCCTCGGCCGCCCATATCGCCATCCACAAGCTCCCGGGCCTCAGACCAGGTGCGCCCACCGTCTGCTGATTCTTTTATCATGGTCCGCCATTGGGGGATTTCCCTGCCCACCTTGTAGAACAGCAACAGCCGCTCTCCATCCAGAAGCAATACCGGGTTCCAGCAGGGAATTTCCGGCTCGTCAGCCACGATAACCGGCGCGGACCACTCCCCCGCCTCTTCCCGTGAAAACCATATTGCCACATCCGGCGCTTTTTCATGCTTACCCGCAAACCAAGCGGCGCATAAGCCACCGCCGGGCAAAAACTCCACCGTGGAAGCATGGCACTGAGGAAAATAGCGCTCCGGTTCAAAAATATGGCGGTGGTCGATTACTTGATAGAGCATAAGTGTTTCTCCATTCACTAAATTTAGTTTTTATATTCGCCAAGACCGTGATCCGTCTTGGGGCAACGCATGCTACGGTACTGCATCGGGGTATAATCGGTATATTTTTTGAACAATCTAAAGAAAGTTGTCTTGCTGTGAATTCCTACGTTCGCAGCAACCTCCATCATGGTCATTGAGGTTTCGCATATCAGGTATTCCGCTCTTCGGATGCGGTATTCATTGATATAGTCTGGCAGGTAAACGCCCACGCAGTTCTTAAAGATGCGCGATAAGCTTTTTGATGAAACTCCCGCGGTCTCCGCCAGATTCTCCAGGAACAGATCTCCCCTGTAATTCTCCTCAATCTTTTCAAGTACATGAGCCGCAATGCGGTATTCCTGCCCGCCGTCATTGTGAACTCGTACAATCGGCTCAATGAAATTACGGATTTCCTCCATCGCCCTGTTGGCGCCCTCCTCATCGCTTTGGATCTGTTGAAGGATCGGATCAATGGAGTCGATGAGACGTTTGTTTTGGTCATCCTCGCTTATGGCACAGCGAATTGCAAGCTGCAAAATTTGCTCCGTAATTATAACAACCTGCCGGCGGTTGCTCCCTGCTTTATTCAAGTATGAGCTTATGCATAGCTCCACCTCGCGCAGATCTCCTCCCGATTTGATCAGGCAGCGAAGTCGCCGCTTTTCCAGATCTGAAAGGAGCTGCGCCTTTATGCCTCTTTGGAAAGTGGCAAGAAGAATCTGCGCTCCGCCGGCAAGGTCTGCATTCGCCAGCGCCAGGCAGTTATCCCGGTATGACTGCGCCAAATCCTTCAAGGAGGTGCAGTTCTCCCCGATGCTGATGCGAAGCGTGCAGTATTTGTTGTCATTTTCAAAATATTGCAGAATGCTCCGGGCGCTATCCAATACCTTTCCCCCAGACTGAGTGTTCACGATGCAGATATATGTATGGTGCGGGTCCTCAATAACATGGCAAATCCCCGCTTCTTCCCACAGATGCCTTAGAACCTGCCCCATATAGCTGAGTATGCTGTGCCTGTCCACATCCTGAAAGCTGGTGTTAAAGGCGCTTGTAAAGTGGAAGCGAACCAAGCAGCAAACATATATGCTGTTGCAAAACCCCAGTTCTGCCGCTGCAATTGCTTCTGACTCCTCCGTCATTCCGGCCGACGCCCCGGATAGAATGTCGCGCAGCATACTATCCCGGTACTCAATAGATATCCTTGTATATTTACTTTGAAACTCATCCTTTTGCTGGGCCAGCTCGCTGACTCCCATTGTGATCTCTTTAAAGGTGGATCTAAACGAAGACAGATTGCTCTTAAATAAAATTCGGCTTATTTCGCTTAAGGGGCTGTATATCCTCTTCGTAAAAAGCAGTGAAATTATTATTCCTGCGGCAGTTAGGCTTATGATAATGATTATGAGCACATGCATCAAAGGAGTGGAGTAAAGATCGAACTCCTTTTCTGAAATCAATGAATAATAGCGCCAGCCATATATGCTGGAGACTACCCGGTTGACAATGTAGGGGCTTCCGTCCAGTTCAACCGCGCCAAACCCTTCCCCCTGGCCGATTGCGAGCCATTCTTCATCCAAAGCGGGGACTTCATGCAAGCTGGATAGTAACTGAACGCCATCGCCATCATACACAAAAAAATGCGAAGTATCAAACAGGGAGTTATCCCGCAAAATTGCGAGGGTGGCGGCAACGGAAATGTCCGTAACCATAACAACCTTGCTGCCGTTGATCACAGAAACAGTGAGTATTGGCACGAATTCCTTGGAGCTGTTGGCCCATTTATCCTCCACCAGCGCGGGGGCCAAAATTTCCACCAGCCGGTCCGACTCCAGCTTAGACCGCCATACTTCCACGGGGTAATTTTCATAAGCATGAAAGCGGTTGAAAAAATCATCGAAGAAATCCACGCCGGAACTGTTGTACACCCGCTGGGTGTCGGCATACAGATAAACGCCATCCACAATAGCCGCAGATTTTCCCTTGTTAATGGAAAGCGTCTTCACAATTCTTCGCAGCTCTGTGTATTGGCTTAGAGAAATCTGCGAGAAAGGGTAGAGGTTATCGTGTATGGCCTGCTCGTTTAGAATTCCACCATTGATCTCCAGCACGCTGTTTAGATACATGTCCACCAGCCCCACGGATGATTCCATGTTCTGCCGGCTTTTCTGTATAAAATCATTTCGGATCATGACCTGATAATAATTCCAAAACACTGCAAATGCCACAAATGTCAGCATAACCAACGCAAAAAAGCTGAGGAAAATTCCCCAGAACAACCTATTGCGCTTTCCCACTGTATAACCTCTCCTTTAAAGTGGCTTATGGCTTCGTGATGAACTGCTTTTTCCAAAGCCTTGCCGATGTCATGCTTTCGCTCATATCAAGCTAATTATATATCATTTTCTCTCATAAAAAAACTTTCTTGAGGCTCGTCAGATGTTTTTGATATATATCCCGCGGCAGACATCCATATTCGACGCAAAGGGCTGCCGCCGCCCCTGCCACTTCGCCCATCATTGCGCAGGTTCTCATCACACGGACTGCTCCAAGGCCCCAAAGGGTCGTGCTGATATCTCGGCCGGCCATGAGAAGATTACCCACGTTACGGCTATACAGGCTGCGGTAAGGTATTCCAAGCCAGGGCTTGCCGTGCCGGGGGCGGTCCTCCCTTTCGCTGCCCGGCATATGTATGGCCATCGCAATAAAAGGATTGCCTTCCATATATTTGCCGGAATATTTCTCATCCGGTATATGGCGGTCTAAAAACCATGTGACGGGGACCAGCGCGTCATCGAAGCGGGTGTCCTTCAGCATATCCTGCTCGCTCAGTATCACATCTCCCATCAGTCTGCGCGATTCACGCATGCCACCGCAGGGGGATATCCAGTCCAAGACGGCATTGCGGTATTGCTCACCGCCGCTTTTCACCGCCTGCCATGCTCCGAATATCGCCCGAAGATTATGATCACGCACCGCCTCCAAATCGTCCAAGGGGTGTAGAGAAAACCCGCTTTCCCAGCACCATGATCCGTTTAAAGTGTCAGCCATGTGCATCGGGAAATCCTCCTGCTCCAACTCCAGCGCCCAGGGCGTTTCAGGGAAGTCTTGTGCACAGTCGCTCATGCTCCAGCGCCACAGATTTGTCAGGCCCATGTGAAGCTCTGTTTCCATCTCGTAGTCGGCTCCCGCCAGAGCGCCCAGCGCCCCATTGCCGGTGCAGTCGATGAACATATCCGCTTTCATTTCCAGCAGGCTGCCGCCGTTAATATTCACCAGCGCAATTCTGTCTATGCGTCCACCGGATCTGATCGCTTCCGCCACATGATGCAAGGGGTAAATG
>JBNRMR010000211.1:0-6538 GCA_050309705.1 Christensenellales bacterium
GTTTATACTCCTTCGAGTGTGCGAGGACGGCGAGCGCATTCCGCTGACTATAGCCTCCTTCGACCGGCAGGAGGGCAGCGTGTCTATAATTTACCAGGTCGTCGGACGTACGACGCGGCTTTTAAACGATCTAAACGCAGGCGAATCCATACTGGACTTCGTGGGCCCCTTGGGTCAGCCCTCCCATTTTGAGGGGGAAAGGGTGCTTTGTGTCGGCGGAGGCGTGGGCACGGCAGTTGTATATCCCCAGGTGAAGTGGCTGAGCGAAAACGGTTTCAGGGTGGATGCCATCCAGGGCGCAAGGAACAAGGACTATCTCATCCTGCTGGACGAGCTTAAGGCCCATACTGAAAATCTTTACATCACCACCGACGACGGCAGCTTCGGCCGCAAGGGCTTCGTGACGGACGTTCTTAAAGAGCTGCTGGATAAGGGCGAGAAATATGACATGGTGGTGGCCATTGGCCCTCCCATGATGATGAAATTCGTGGCTCAGGCCACAAAGCCCCATGGAATAAAAACCATGGTAAGCCTAAACCCCGTCATGATCGACGGCACGGGCATGTGCGGCGGCTGCCGCGTTGTGGTGGGCGGCGAAGTCAAATACGCCTGCGTGGACGGGCCGGATTTCGACGGTCACCTTGTGGACTTTGACTCCATGCAAACCCGCATGGCGATGTTCCGCGATCATGAATGCAGGCTGGAGGATGCGGAAAGTGACGAAGAATAATATGGGCAAAGGCAAAGAAAAGCAGGGCCGGGTGCCCATGAGGGAGCAGGATCCCAAGATAAGGGCAACCAATTTTGAAGAAGTCACCCTGGGCTATAATATGGACGAAGCCATATTGGAGGCCCACCGCTGCATCAATTGCAAAAACCCCCGCTGCGTAAAGGGTTGCCCCGTTGGGATAGACATCCCCGGCTTCATCACGCAGCTAAAAGAAGGCGACGCAAAGACCGCTTTGGAGGTCATCAAGCGCACAAACAGCCTGCCTGCTGTCTGCGGAAGGGTTTGTCCGCAGGAAGAGCAGTGCGAAAAGCTCTGCATAATCGGCCTTAAGGGAGAGCCGGTGGCCATCGGCCGCCTGGAGCGCTTCGCTGCCGACAACGCCGTGCTTGAAACAAGCAACGACATCATCGAAAACGGTCACAAGGTAGCCATCGTGGGCGCAGGGCCGGCGGGTCTCACCTGTGCGGGGGATCTTCGCCGCATGGGCTACGATGTAACAATCTTCGAGGTTCTGCACAAAGCCGGCGGGGTTTTGATGTACGGCATACCGGAGTTCCGTTTGCCCAAGGTCATAGTCCAGCAGGAGGTCAAGCAGCTTGAGGATATCGGAGTAAAGATAGAGCTGAACACGGTAATTGGCAAAACAATCACAGTTGACGAGCTGTTCGAGGAAGGCTTCGAGGCCGTTTTCATCGCCAGCGGCGCGGGTCTGCCCACCTTCATGGGCATCCCGGGCGAAAACCTGCCGGGAGTTTTCTCCGCTAATGAATATTTAACAAGAATCAACCTGATGGGCGCCTACAAAGAGGAAAGCCACACCCCAATCATGCTGGCGGACAAGATTGCAGTCATCGGCGGCGGCAACGTGGCGATGGACGCAGCAAGATGCGCGCTGCGCATGGGCGCCAAGGAAGTGCATTTGGTCTACCGCCGCTCCATGGAGGAAATGCCGGCAAGGGTGGAAGAAGTTCACCATGCCATGGATGAAGGCATAATATTCGACACTTTGACAAACCCAATTGAAGTTATCGAAAAGGACGGCAGATGCGCCGGGCTTAGATGCGTACGCATGGAGCTGGGCGAACCGGATGCCTCAGGCCGCAGAAGACCCAGGCCCATCGAAGGCAGTGAGTTTGAAATTGAAATCGACCTGGTGATAATGGCAATCGGCACCAACCCCAATCCCCTTATCCGCAGCACCACTCCCGGCCTGGACACCCATGACTGGGGCGGCATAATCGTGGATGAAAACACAATGGCCACCTCACGGGAGGGCGTTTACGCGGGCGGCGATGCTGTTTCCGGCGCGGCGACAGTCATTTTGGCCATGGGCGCAGGCAAAATTGCCGCTGAGGCTATCGATAAATATATAAAGAAAAAAAGTGATGAATAATGCATGAAAACGGAGGCAGCGCTATCGAGGATAATGTAATCGAGGCGGAAAAGGCGGAAAAATTTCCACTTTGGGCGAAGATAATAGTGGCCCTTTCGCTGGCGTTTTGCCTGAGCATGGTGGGCTTCATCGCCGGAGTCATTTTCTCTTTGATGGGAAATATTTTTCTGGGGAGCTTCATCCCGGCCATCTCAGCCGTGGTGATCGTCCTTTCTTTGCTATTGCTCTTTTGCAGGCGAAGAAAGCTGCTCTGGCGGCTTTTGGGCATAGTTTTGCTGGCCTCGGCGCTGATCATCACAGGAAAGGGCATATATGACAAGCATATCTCCAGCCTTACGGTGGTAAGGAGCAGCGATGTGTACATTTGGGACTATACTCCCTTTCTCTACGGCGGGCCCATTCTTGAAGATGGGCAGGAATACCCCATTGTAAATCCCGTTTTGGCGCAGCTTCCAGGCGAGCCCTCCCTCAAGTTTGGGGAGGAGGACTATCTGCCCAGGCTGGACGGCGCAACGGCCCTTTTGCCCATATACAGTGCTTTTGCGGCAGCGACATACCCCATGGCGGACTATGATGTGACGGATATCAAAAACTCGCTCGTTGCCTGCGCCACCACTGCACCGGCCTATGAAAAGCTGATAGATGGAGATGCGGACATCATTTTCGTGGCGGCGCCCTCCCAAAAGCAGCTTGATGCGGCCGAGGAAAAGGGCGTGGAGCTGATTTTAACGCCCATCGGCAAGGAAGCCTTTGTGTTTTTCGTCAACGATCAAAACAAGGTTGACGGCCTTTCCACCGCTGAAATAAGGCGCATATATGGCGGAGAGATCACCAACTGGAACCAGGTTGGCGGCAAGAACCAAAAAATCCGCGCCTTCCAGAGGGATGAGGGCAGCGGCAGCCAGAGCGCCCTTCTTCGGTTGATGGAGGGCCATCCATTGATGGAGCCACCCACCGAGGACGTGGTTTACGGCATGGGCGGCATAGTAAACCGCACTGCCGACTACCGGAATTTCAACGATGCAATTGGCTTTTCTTTCAGATATTATGTAACCTCCATGCTGGGAGATGGGGGCATCAAGCTTCTTTCGATAGACGGCGTTTACCCATCGGCAGAGTCCATAAGGGATGAGAGCTATCCCCTTTCCAATGTGCTTTATGCAGTCACGCTGGAAGATCCCCACGAAAACGCCCAGGCGTTGATCGACTGGATACTTTCAGACGAAGGGCAGCAGATAGTCGAAGAAGCCGGATATGTGGGCATTAAATAGATGTTTGCCCTTTTGATTTTTACTTTTGATATAAGGAATACGGTGATATTTTGTTCGTAGATTATGTTTCCATAACCGTTAAGGCAGGCAACGGCGGTGATGGTAAGGTTTCCTTTCACAGGGAGAAATATGTGATGAACGGCGGCCCTGACGGCGGTGACGGCGGCAAGGGCGGTGACATCATTTTTGTTGCGGCTGAAAACATGCACACCCTTTTGGACTTTCGCTTCCACAGGAAGTTCTTCGCGAAGAACGGCGAAAACGGCGGGGCCGGCCGGCAGACGGGTAAGTCTGCGGAGGATCTTGTGATCAGAGTGCCCGTGGGCACCGTTATAAAGGATAAGGACTCCGGCGCCATAATCGGCGATATGCACGAAAAAGATATGCGCAAAGTCGCCTTCATCGGCGGCAGGGGCGGCGCTGGCAATGCGCGCTTCGCAACACCTGTTCGCCAGGCGCCAAACTTTGCAAAGCCCGGCCAAAAAACCGAAGCTTTCTCGCTGATACTCGAGCTTAAAACAATCGCGGATGTGGGCCTGGTGGGTTTCCCTAATGTTGGAAAGTCCACTCTGCTCTCCGTTGTTTCTGCTGCAAAGCCTAAAATAGCCAACTATCACTTCACCACGCTGGAGCCGAACCTGGGAGTGGTGGACGTGGACGGCGACGGCTTCGTGATGGCGGACATCCCCGGCATAATCGAGGGCGCGGCGGAGGGCGTCGGCCTTGGTCACGCATTTTTGCGGCATGTGGAAAGAACGCGGCTGCTTTTGCACATAATCGACATGAGCGGCTGCGAAGGGCGCAATCCCCTGGAGGACTTTTCCGCCATAAACGCCGAGCTTGAAAAGTACGGCGGCCTTTCCGGCAAGCAACGGATTGTAGTGGCCAACAAGATGGATCTTCCAGGCGCGCAGGAGTATCTTTACTTCTTCAAGGAGGCCCACCCAGATATTGATGTCTTTGAAATTTCCGCCCTTACGCGGCAGGGGCTTTCTCCCCTTTTAAGGGAAGTGATGGAAAGGCTTAATACAATTGAAAAGCCCGCCCCCTTCATCGAGGATTTTGTCATGCCTGAAACCGGCGGCCCGGCCTATGTCATCAGCATGGATGAGGACGAAGTCTACAGCATCTCCGGCTCGGCCATCGAAAACCTGATTAACGCCACCGACTTCTACGATGACGAGTCCATGGCCTTTTTCCAGCGCACACTGCGCCGCCTGGGCGTAATCGACGAGCTGCGTGAAAAGGGCGTCCAGCAGGGCGACACCATCCGCATTGAGGATCTCGAGTTTGACTTTGTGGATTAGTTTTCGCAGTTTTGAAAAGTTAAAAAAGGCAATGTCAGCATATCGCTTTCTTTTAAGGGTAGGAGAAAATGACCAACGCAAAAATAAAAAGCATCGCCATTATGCAGTCCGCAATAGACAGCAACTGCTCCCCAGAGGACTTTTATTCGGCCGATAACAAGGTGGTGCTTTCCCGCGAAAACCCCGGCGCAAGAAAATACCTGGAGCTGCCCTTCCTGTGCGATCTTACCTCCTACGGCGGCAACATCGTCGCATCGGTTTCACCGCAGCTTGAAGGAATCGCCCGCGAATACATTAGCAAGTATTCGGTGGAGCATTGCTTTGAAACGCCCAACCTCCATGCGCTTATGGATAAGCTGCGTCCCCTTGGCATGAACGCCTGCTTCATGGCGGAGTATTTTCTGCCGGACATAAACGCGCTGCAAGCCCTCGACAGCCCTTTTGAAACAAGGCTTTTGCAGCCCGAGGAGTTTGCAGGCTGTTATCTGCCCCAATGGAGCAATGCCTTGAGCGAAAAGCGCAGGGAGCTGGACATGCTGGCTGTCGGCGCCTTTGACGGCAGTGAGCTGATCGGCCTTGCAGGTTGCTCTGCCGACTGCGAATCCATGTGGCAAATCGGCGTGGACGTTCTGGGGGCCTACAGAGGCCAGGGGGTGGCCTCCTGCCTAACCAGCAGACTCGCCATCGAGATCTTAAGGCGGGGCAAAGTGCCTTTTTACTGCTGCGCTTGGTCGAACATTGGCTCCGTCAGGAACGCAATCAAGAGCGGCTTTCGGCCTTCATGGGTGCAGTTGACGGTTAAAGGGTCCTGCTTTATCGAAGAAATGAACGAATGAGAAGGAGATTTTATGGAACTTACCAGCAAGCAAAGAGCGGCCCTTAGGGCAATGGCCAACTCTATCGATCCGGTGATACATGTGGGAAAGGATGGCGTGACCGATAACATCATAAAACAGGCTTACGATGCACTCAAGGCCAGGGAGCTTATCAAGGGTCAAGTGCTTAAAAACGCCCCCTGTGACGCCCGCCAGGCCTGCGACGAGCTATGCAAAAGGCTGGGCGCTTCGCCCGTGCAATGCATCGGCCAGCGCTTTGTGATCTACCGGGAATCGGACGATAATAAAAAGATAATTATCTGAATAAGCGCTTTATCAGGGCGTTAAAAAAGCTTTGCCGTTTCCTTGTCCATGTAGCGGCAAAAGGAAGCGAACACCGCAAGGGCCAGCCCTGCCGGCAAAAACCATGCCATATTAAAACCGATATGAGCGCTTATCATATACGCCGCGCCAACCATGCAGCGCACACCGTTCTTTTTTGTGAATATCCCCTTAAGGCTCCGGCTCCCCGCAGCGGCCTGGCAGGGGTTTTTTTCTCCCACCCGGGCGAAATATTCCTCCAGCCTGCTGCCCGGCACGATTATCATTACAGGCTCCGGCAACTGCGCGCAAAGGGCTGAAATCTCCTTTGTCGCTTCACCCATCAGAAAAAGCACCCCTTTATCCGCACTTTTTTCAATGCATTTTCTGTAAAGGAATATGAGCCCCCCTTCATATTCGCCGCTTTCCAGAGAGTTTATGAAGCTCAGGCCCATGTTTATCCCACCGCGCCTACCCATGGCAAAGTTGCCGCTGTAGGCTATATCTCCCACCGGATAATCTGTCTGCATGGCCTCCATCAGCAGCTTGAGAGCATCCTCACCTGTTTGCAGCAGCAGATGCACCCGCCCACTCTGCGCCTTTGCAGCCCTCTCCCTCTTTTTCGCCGAGCTGGTGAAGAACTTTTCCCTGCCCATTATTATCAGTATGCCCGTTAGCAGTGTCAGAAGAAGGCCAAGGGC
>JBNRMR010000212.1:0-4901 GCA_050309705.1 Christensenellales bacterium
CTTCAATCTCTTTCCTCATATGACGGTGCTGAAGAACATCACCCTTGCGCCTGTTCAGCTTAAGCTGAAGACAAGAAAGCAAGCGCACCAAAAAGCCATGGAGCTTCTGGACAGGATCGGCCTTACGGACAAGGCAAACGAATACCCCTCCCGGCTTTCCGGCGGGCAAAAGCAGCGCATCGCAATCATCCGCGCCTTGGCGATGGAGCCGGAGATAATGCTCTTTGACGAACCCACCTCCGCCTTAGACCCGGAGATGGTGGGCGAGGTGCTGGATCTTATGAAGGCCCTTGCGCTGGGCGGAATGACCATGGCGGTGGTCACCCACGAGATGGGCTTTGCAAGAGAAGTGGCCAATCGGGTGGTGTTCATGGACGGCGGAGCCATACTGGAAGTGAATGAGCCCCGCGTTTTGCTGGACAATCCCCAGCAGCAGCGCACGAGGGAGTTTTTGTCCAAGGTGTTATAGCTCCCGGGAACGGAAACGACCTGGGGCGCCGCCCCAGACCCCGCAAGGGATTCTCCCTTGACCCTTATCATGGTGATGGAATAAACGAAGGCAGAATGGAAGCTCCGCTCTGCCTTTTTGTTTGCTTAAACCGGATCATGCCCTGACCCAAACATCCATTTCTCCTTCCGACGGCTCCTCAAACCGCCGCCAAAACCTGTCCGCAAGCTCCTCATCAAAATAATGCCACTGGAAGGCAATCTGACTCGCTTCAAAAAACGCGCCGGCTTCCCGCTTGTCCTCTTTCGTCCAAAATCCCCAGTCAAGAATCACGTCAATCCCGGAATCGATGATTTCCAGCGACTTTTGAAACAGATATTGTCGCGCTTTCCGCGCCACGACATCACGATCTTTACCGCCGTCCGGGCCGAAGAAGATCAGCGCAATTTCGTCCACCGAAAGCAACGCAGCGCCTCTGTTTTAGCCGTATCGGCTAAGTGCCGGCATGTAATCATATGCGCCTCCTCGAACGTAAATTTACATAAACTTTTATTCTAGATCAACCCAAGATCACTCAGCCTCTGCCGCAGTCCGTCTACGCCCTCCGCCAGATGCGACTCCATGCCTGCATTTTTTCCTGCATTCACATTATCTTCCCTGTCGTCAAAGTAAAGGATTTCACCGGGGGCGCATCCCAGGACGCCGATAACATGCCTGTAAACTCCGGGATCGGGCTTCGTCATGCCGATTTCATACGAGAGAAAACAATGGTTAAAATGCCGGTCTATCGCTGTTCTCTTGCATAGGCTGCTCCACTGAGAGGTATTGGTATCCGTCAGGCAGTTAAGCCTGTGCCCGGAGCGTGCCAGCTCCTCCAGCAACATTTCTGCGCCGGGATAAAATCCCTTCAAAAACAAATCAAACTCAGCCATGAACTCATCCGGCAGCATATCGAGGCGAAGCTCATCCAATATGCCGCGGGCAAAGTCATCTCGGTCTAATTGTCCGCTTTCAAAAAGATTCAAACACCGGGATTTCAGCCACCGCTCTGCGATTTCCTCATGAGGTGCTGCATCCTTCATCAACTCGCACAGCCTTTGCACCGATACGACTTCAACCAGCACTCCACCCAGATCAAGCAGTATCACTCCCACTTTCGACCACCCCCATTACTCAGGAAAGCTGATCCCCAGCGCCTCAATTCGCGCCAGCAAAAACTGGGCGCATAGGCCGGTAAAAAGTCCGCCCACCATGGCGGAGGCCGCCAACAAGGGCGCATAGGCAAACACCGAAAAGCTGCCCATCACGAATGCCGCCGCCGCAAGCTGACCAGCGATATGAGCCAGCGCCCCGGCCACGCTCAGCGCCCAAAGTTGTTTTTTCGATAGAACAGAAATCAGCAGCGCGCACACGGCGAAGCTCACCGCTCCACCCGCTGCGCTGTATATCAGCCCCACTCCCCTGCCGGAAAAAATGCCGCCCAACAAAATCCTCGCCAGCAACACAAGGCCCGCGTCCCTTCGGGACATTGCCGCCATCGCCACCACTGTCACTATGTTTGCAAGGCCCAGCTTTATTCCCGGAACCGGCGAAAGTCCCGGTATCAGCGATTCGACGAAGTGCATCAATAGCGCCACAGCCGTAAGCACAGCCAAAACTGCCAGCTTTTTCGCGCCCATCCTTGCCTTTGCCACAATTACCTCCCGGAAACCGCGTCCACGTTTTTCTGCTCATCACCCTTGGGCGATTTAATCTCCACCATTATCCTGTTGGGCAGACAGATTATCGGCAGGCCGCCCTCTCCGGTTTTCCCCTGCCTCACGCAAAGCTGATCAGGGCAGTCTGCGCTGTGCATCGACACCGCCCCCCTTTCCACCAGCAACACATTCCCCGGCGATATTTCCAGCATATACGGTTCCTCCACCGCCTCCAGGTCTATGACCGCGAACATATCGCCTTTCACGCTCACATGGGCAAAGGCCCCAAAGCTTGGAAGGCGTAAAAAAGCCGCCGCCGCAAACGCCAAAAACAAAGCTGCGAATAAAATTATCAAAAATCCTGTGCTGACTTTCCGCCGCTTCACCATATCATCTTCCAACCATTTCCACGGAATATGTTTTGTTTTCAATGCTTATGGCCCCTTCAAGGCCTGGAGTATAAAGCAGCCTGCCATCCTCCGTTATCAGTATAACATCCAGCTCTCCCCCGGCGCTATTCGCTATTTCCAGGGATTTTTCAGCCCCCAGAACAAAGAATGCCGTTGATAGGGCGTCCGCCATGGCTGAGTTGTGGCAGATCACTGTGGCGGAAAGCAGGCCGCTGCGCGCGGGATAGCCAGTTTTCGGGTCAATGATGTGGTGGTATCTCTCCTCGCCCTCCTCAAAATAGCGCTGATATCCCCCCGAAGTCACCACCGCTGTGTTAACTCCTGCGGCAATCTCCACCACGGCCGCATATGCCGACATGTCAAGAGGATCCTGAATGGCCACCAACCATGGCTCCCCGCCGGGCTTTTCGCCAAAGGTCTGCACATTTCCGCCCAGCGAAATAACCGCCCCTGTGATATCTTGCTCTGCCGCCAGTTCCGCCAAAGCCCCCGCCGCATAGCCCTTCGCAATGGCGCCAAGATCAATTGCGGCGCCCTTTTCCAGCGTGATCTTTCCGCCGGTAATGTCTATCTTTTCATGGCCCACCAATGGCAGCAGCGCTGCAATCTCGTCTTCCCCGGGCACATGGTTTTCAGCTCCGAAGCCCCATGCCCTGACTATGGGCGCAACAGTTATGTCAAAAGCGCCGCCAACCATGTGGGAAGCTTCCTTCGCCGCGCAGATGATATTCAGCAGCTCTTTCTCCAACCGAACAGGCTCTCCCTGGGCAGAGTTGATCTCCCAGACACCGCTGTTTTCGTCAAAGGCGGAGAAAAGCCTTTCCAGCCGCAAAAGTTCCCTTTCAAAATCAGCGATGGCGCCGTCCGCTCCCTTGCCGTAGACCGTCAGCACAGCCACCGTGTCCATGGCGAAAACTTTCGCTGTTTTTCCTTCAGGCGCCGTTGAAAAAAAAGAGCAACCCGCAAGGCCTGCGCACAGGCACAGGCAAATGAAAGCCGCTGCAAATTTCCTCATTATAAAAAACCTCCACAGAAAGCGTAAATTACCTTCTGTGGATTTATCATAATATTGATCCCGCAAAATAGCAATAGCCGACGCTAAGCGGGAGCGATTTCCATGGCCGACAGCTCGTAAGCAATGCGCTGCTCAATATCGCCGCTTTCCAGCTTTTTCTGATATTCCCTGCTTTGGAAGCGGCCCTTTATAATAAGCTCCTGGCCGGCGAAGAATTCCGCGCTTGCACCAGCATATACCCCCCAGGCTATTACGGGAATGACATCGCTTTTCCCAAAAGCCCTTGGCACGCTCACAAGAAGGTCGCAGATATCCCTGCCAAGAGGGGTGCGCCTGATTATGGGCTCCTTTATCAGGCTGCCCGCTATGGCGACCGCGTTGGACGTTTCCACCACCCCGAATGCCTGTTGCAAACTCTTGCAGAAAACCGAAAGGCACAGCCTGTTGCGCTCGCCGTCAAAATGTCTGTAGCTTCTAAGCTGCCCCGTCACCAGCAAGCTTTGGCCCTCCTTAATAGCCTGAGGGCAAAGGGAGGCGGGTACGGTCAAGGGCAGAAGATCAGCCACGCCTGAAAGCCGCGTGACTCTAAGCGTCATTGAATAGAAGCTCTCCCCCCTGAATGAATGGCTGAACAGGGCCGGGGAAAACGCCTCGCCCATAAGTGTTGCGCTGTTTAAATGGCCCGCGCGGACTTCCTCTGCATACATCATTGCGCCACCGCCCGCATCTTGCCCGTGTGGTCGACATAGTAGTTCCCCTCCAGAAGAAGATCGCCCACATTTGTGACCTCGTAGCCATTGTTCTGAAACCAGGTGAGTATCAGCGGAAGCGATTCCAGAATATAGTCGGAATTGTTGTGGAACAGAACCAGATCCCCTGGCTGCACGTTCTTAGTCACCTGGCTCACCATGGACTGAACGCCCAGATTCTTCCAGTCCAGGCTGTCTGTGTTCCATTGGGTCACCTCATAGCCCGCTTCCCTCAGCGTGCTTACCATTTCGTCATTGTAATCTCCATATGGCGGGCGGAAAAGCCTTGTGCGCACCCCCGTCAGCTTTTCGATCTTGTCCGTGCAGGTGTTCACCTCTAAAAGCATCTGCTCTGCGGTGAGAGTCGTCATCTTCGGGTGGGTGGAGCTGTGATTTCCCAGCTCAAAGCCCCGCTCGTTTATCTCCTGCACTTTCTCGGGGTATTTGTCCACCCAAAAACCCACCAGATAAAAGGTGGCCTGGACATCGTATTCCTCCAAAATGTCCATTATCCCGCTGGTTTTATCCGCTCCCCAGGCGGCGTCAAAGCTGATGGCAACCTTCTTTTCCTCAGTCTCCACG
>JBNRMR010000213.1:0-13260 GCA_050309705.1 Christensenellales bacterium
GTATTAATCCAGGGCTACTTTGACAACTACGCAAGCTGATCAGATGCGCACTACGCACTGAGGCCCTGCCCCAGACCCCGACAGGGCGTTGCCCTGCAACCTGCCCCCCTGACCCCCTCGTCTTTTGAGGCGTAATATAAAAAGCTTGCGGGGTATGGTGTGGAACCCCGGCGCATTTCAAGCGACAAGGGCACCCCCGTTGTTTTAATCCAGGGCTACTTTGACAACTACGCAAGCTGATCAGATGCGCACTACGCACTGGAGCCCTGCACCCGCAAGGGGACTTGCCCCCTGACCCCCTCGTCTTTTATGGCGTAATATAAAAAGAAAAGAGAAAAAGCAAGGCATAAGCCTTGCTTTTTCGCGGGATCAGTCCACAAAAACGATTTCCATAATGGCCCTGTAGCGGCGCTCCGCTTTTTCCTTTGTCCGCTCGCTTAGTTCGCTAAAGTCGTTTTGCAGGCGCTGTTTCACATACTCTCTGCCTTCCTCCAGCCCCATGCCATGCAGATTATAGGCCAGGCTGAACAGCGATGGAATGCGGTCAAAATGCGCCAGCGCGTCGGCGTCGGCCACACAGATTTCCTCCAGGCTTTCCCGCAGATGTCGGTTTCTCCCGCTGTGATGAAGAACGCATTTGCGGACTTGTTCCACTTTTTCGCCAGGATAATGAAGACCGTACAGGATGCTTTCAGCCATCTTGGCGCTGTAGACATGGTGCTCGCTTCTCGGGCCGTATTCGGCCGGCATGGAAATATCATGCAGCAGCGCGCCCAGCTTCACAATCTCGGCATCCGCGCCGTATTCCTTTGCCAACACTGCAGCATGCTCCACAACGCGGCGGATGTGATCGTTCCAATAATCATAGCCTGCATTGGTTTTGTGCCGCTCGCAATATTTAAGTAAAACTTTTTTTGCCTCGCCGATGATTTTGCTCACATTAACTCCCCCCGATGCCGAAAAAACGCCTGCCGTTTTCGAAGGTATAGTCGCAGACTTCATCGTATCCTGCCCCGCGGATATCAGCCATAGCCTGGGCCACTTTCGCGACGTAGGCCGGTTGGTTGCGCTTGCCGCGGTAAGGCACTGGCGAAAGATACGGACAATCGGTCTCGATCATCAGCCTGTCTTTGGGCACGGCCTTCACGGCCTCCAAAATTTTAGATGCATTCTTGAATGTGATGACCCCGGTGAAGGATATATAGCAGCCCAGCTTCACATATTCCCTGGCCATTTCGGCGCTGCCGCTATAGCAGTGCAGAACGCTTTTGGGCAGCCTGTTTTTGTCCGCGCGCTCCTTCAGCAGGGCGAAGGTGTCGCCGTGGGCGTCGCGCACATGCAGCACGCAGGGCTTGCCGATATCAAAGGCCGCATCAAGCTGAACCTCAAAGCATTCCCTCTGGGTGCTTCTGTCGGAAAAGTCATAGTAATAATCCAGGCCGATCTCGCCCCAGGCTTTGACTTTGGGGTGCGACATCATCTTTTTTAAAAGGTCCACATCCTCAAAGCGCATCTCCTTGGCCTCGTGGGGGTGGATGCCTATGGTGGCAAAAATCCCCTCGTGTTTTTCGGCGAGATCGATGCACTCCCTGGACGACTGCATGTTATCGCCCACGGTCATGCAAAGGGCCACTCCGGCCTCCGCCATGGCATTGATAACCTCCTGCCTGTCGTCATCAAACTTCGGGTGGGTCAGATGGGCGTGGGTGTCAAAAAGTTTTGTGCCGCCTGAAAGTGCCATCAGCGCACCTCGCAGCCGTGGGGGAAGCCTTCGCCGGGCGAAACGATTTTCAGATTACCATTGCTGTCCTCCGCGCAGAGTATCATCCCCTGAGACAAAACGCCCCGCAGCTTGACCGGCTTTAAATTAGCCACCAGAACGACAGTCTTGCCCACCATTTCCTCGGCGCTGTAGTGCTGGGCGATGCCGGAAACCACAGTGCGCTCGCTTTCGCCCACATTGACAGTGAGCTTCAGCAGCTTGTCGGATTTCTTCACGGCTTCACATGCGGTGACAAGGCCGGTTAATAGCTGAACCTTGGCAAAATCGTCTATTGTAATCTCTGCCTTTTCTTCAATTTCCGCCTTTTGCGCTGCGTTTTCACCGGCGGCAGCGGCTTCTTCGGCGGGCTTTGCTTCAAGGGACTCCAGCTCCTTGGCGATGTCTATCCTGGGGAACATGGCAGCTTCCTTTGAAACCTTTAAGCCGGCGCTTTCATTACTGAAATCCTGCACGGACTGCCATGTTTTCTTGCTTTCATCCACGATTCCAAGCTGGCGGAATATGATATCGGGCGTTGCAGGCATGAATGGCGCGATGTGCACCGCCACTATTCTCAAGCATTCGTGGAGCGTGTACAGCACTGTGGAAAGCCTTTCGCGGCCTTCATCGCTGTTGGCCAGAATCCAGGGGGTGGTCACGTCGATGTATTTGTTGCAGCTGCCGATAAGCTGCCAGACCTGCGCGAGAGCGTCGGAGAATTGCAGCCCCTCCATGAGCACCTCGAAGCTCTTGTGAAGCCCGGCTGCCTTTTGCCAAAGCTCCCTGTCAACCTCCTGCACGCTGCCAATTTCCGGGACTATGCCCAAGCAGTATTTCTCTATCATGGCGACAGTTCTTGAAAGCAGATTGCCCAGGTCGTTGGCAAGGTCTGAGTTGATGCGGCTCAGCAGCGCTTCGTTTGAGAAATGACCGTCGGAGCCAAATGCGATCTCTCGCATCAAAAAATAGCGGATGGCGTCGGTGCCGTAGCGGTTGCACAGCACAACCGGATCCACCACATTGCCCTTGCTCTTGCTCATCTTGCCGCCTTCCAGTATCAGCCAGCCGTGGCCGAAAACCTGCTTGGGAAGCGGCAGCCCAAGAGCGTGCAAAGTGATGGGCCATATGATGGCGTGAAAGCGGACGATCTCCTTACCGACGACATGGATGTCTGCCGGCCAGTATTTTTTGAACTTGCTGTCGTCATCGCTGCCATAGCCCAGGGCAGTGATGTAGTTTGAAAGGGCGTCAATCCACACATAAATCACATGCTTGTGGTCAAAGGGGACGGGTATGCCCCACTTGAAGCTTGTCCTTGAAACGCACAGATCCTCCAGGCCGGGCAGAAGGAAGTTGTTTAGCATCTCGTTGACGCGGCTTTGGGGCTGAAGGAACTCGGGGTTGTCCTTCATGTGCTGAATCAGCCAGTCGGCATACTTTGAAAGGCGCAGAAAATAGCCTTCTTCCTTTGTTTTTTCCACATGACGGCCACAGTCGGGGCAGTTTCCGTCCTTCAGCTGGCTGTCAGTCCAGAAGGATTCGCAGGGGGTGCAATACCAGCCCTCGTATTCGCTCAGGTAGATATCGCCCTGATCATATAGCTGCTGGAATATCTTCTGCACAGCCTTTTCGTGGCGCTCCTCGGTGGTGCGGATGAAGTCGTCATACTGGACATTCATAAGCCCCCAAAGCTCTTTAATGCCTTTTACAATGTTGTCCACATATTCAAGGGGCGCAACGCCTTTCTCCGCAGCCCTCAGCTCTATCTTCTGGCCATGCTCATCGGTGCCCGTCAGGAACATGACATCGTAGCCCGTCATGCGCTTGAAGCGGGCCATTGTGTCTGTTGCAACGGTGCAATAGGCGTGACCTATGTGGAGATTATCGCTGGGGTAATATATGGGCGTGGTGATGTAAAAAGTTTCTTTGGTGTTTCCCATTTTGCGCTCCTTTCAAGTGAAAACGTAAAACAAAGCCCCTAAACCGCTGGTTTATGCGGTTAAGGGGCGCATTTGTAGACAATACGCGGTACCACCCTAATTCCCGGCGTGCATTCCGCAGGGGAACGCCGCCAGCTTGGTCGCCTGCTATCACAGGCCGGGCTTTAACGCAGCCATACGTCCGCGGCTAAGCTTGCACAAAATGCAAAGAAGTGTTCGCCGCGAAGGCTCAGGGGCCATGTTCGCCTGCCTTTGCGCCGCCGGATTTCAGCCCCCCCCGGCTCTCTTTTTGGCGCTCATTGCAGGTTACTCTTCCCGTCACAGCCGTTAAAAGTATCCATTAAACTATAGCGTTATTATGCTGTTTTGTCAATACTTTATGCACTTTGGCGCCTTCGGGTGAATCCGCATTAATGATTCGCCTTAAGCGAGCGAGGAGATTATATCGCTCACATAAGTTATCGTTTTTTTAATGTCGGCAATCTGCTGATCTCCGCTGATCTCCCTTTCGATGTATAGACCGCCTTCGTAGCCCTGGCGCAGCAGCTTCGGCAAAAACACAGGGAAGTTAACAGAGCCTTCTCCAACGACTCTTTCCTTGCCCAGCTTTATAAAGTCGGTTGAATAGTCGCCATCCTTCACATGAACGCCGCGGATATGCCCCTTAAAGATATCGAGAGCGTCCACGGGATTGCCCCTGCCGTAGAGTATGAGATTGGCGGGGTCCAGGTTGATGCCAAGGTTATCGTTGCCCACGTCGTCCATCAGCCTTCTTAAAGTAACAGGGGTTTCCTGGCCAGTTTCAAAGTTGAAAAAGATGCCTTTTTCATTGCAGCAGTCCGCCACCCATTTTACCGCGCGAACAACACCCCGGTAATCGGGGCAGGAGGGCTGCTCGGGTATGAAACCCAGATGGGTGGCCATGTTTTTAACCCCCAGCCAGTAGGCGAATTCGGCGCCCTTTTTCAGCTCTTGCATCCTTTGAAACCTGTATGCAGAAGGAACTATCCCCAAGGTGAGGGGGCCATCGACGCTGTCCCAAACTGCCGGACCGCTCCAGCCAGCCCAAAAGGAGGAGATATCTATCTTGCCTTCCAGCAGTCTTCTTGCTTCTTTGGCGTTTTCTTCGGTTAGTAGGGCGGGCTGCCAGCACTGAAGCTGCACGCAGCGGATGCCAAGATCAACAAGGGGGGCGCTGCCATGCTCAAGCAGGCTTGAAAGCTTATAGATCACGCCTATTTTATTATTGAACAATAACTTCTCCTCCCTTTTCAGCGGACTTCATTTCAGCGAATACCAGCCTGACGGAGTCCGCGGCGCTCTCGGGCGGGTTTATCTTCGACATCTGGTTGGACTTAATGCAGGAAATGAAATCCTGAACTTCCGCCACATAGCCGTTTATGTTATCCAGTTCCACGGTATATGCCGCGCCTTCCCGGGGATAGACCTTAAGAACGCCGGATATAAAGTCCACAACTGCATTTTCAAAGCGCACCAGAAACTCCGGGCGGAAGGAGAAGCTGCTGGTAAGGCCCCAGTCACAGGCGGAGGAGACCAGCTTATCATCATACTTGTAGGTGGTGAATATACTATCAAACTTTGAGATGTGGTGGGTTGCGAAGGAGGTGACGGCCCTGGGAAGCCCAAAGGCCCATTGGACAAAGTCCACGTCGTGCACGTGCATATCCAGCGCCGCGCCGCCGCTCTTTTCGAAGTCCATCAGCCAATTCTCCCATGACCACAGGGGTGTGGCGCTATAGCGGAAGAACTCTGCGCGGATCACATCTCCGAAAACCTTGCTGTCGATATACTCTTTCAGCTTAACGTACTGGGGGAAGTACCGCAGGCAGTGGCCTATCATAAGCATACGGTCGTTCTTTTTCGCTGCGGCAATCATGGCCTCGCATTCATTCGGAGTCCTTGCCATGGGTTTTTCGCTGAACACGTGCAGGCCCTTTTCCATTGCCTTTATGGCGATCTCAGCGTGCAGGTAGGTGGGAAGGGCAGTTATCACGAAGTCCAGCTCCTCGTTTGCCAGGAGATCATCCGCGTCGCGGTAGAGCCTGTAGGCGGAAAGATCCAGCAAAACATCATTTCCCCCCAGATTGGTTGTGATCTGCTGAGAAAAGCGGCTTTCATCCACATCGCATATCGCAGTGAGGCTAATATCGCCCGTCTCCTTCGACAACTGTACAGCATTTCTAAAGTGAGACCTGCCCAAGCCACCGAAACCTATGATCGCAAATTTTAGCATTTAAAATTCCTCCTTGTTGTCTATTTGTCGGGTCTGCGGCAATTTGCTGCCGGAGTTGCATCATTCGCTCAATATTCTTCGCATCGCCCCGGCGGTGCTGTGGGCCACCTGGTCGTGGAAATGCTTGTAGGAGTTCATTTCGGCTGTTACCCAACCGTCATAGCCGATGTCATCCAGGGCCCTTTTCACCTCGGGAAAGTCCACATCGCCGCTGAGAAGATCAACAAAGCCACTGATGTTTCCTATTTTGGTGCTGAAGTCCTTAAAATGAATCTTGCAGATGCGCCCTGCCAGTATTCTTATCCATTGCTCGGGATAGCCGCTGTAGAGCACATTGCCCACGTCGAAGTAGGCGCCCACATAGTCGCTGCCAATTTTGTCGATAAAGTCACGCATTTCCAGCGGAGAAAGCAAGAACTTGTTCCAGACGTTTTCAACGCCTATTGCGACCTGAAGCTGCTCGGCATCATTCTTCAGCTCGCTTAGGGCATCGAAAGCGCGGTTGTAGGCTGTTTCGTAGTCCACATCGCTGCTGACAAGGCCGGGCACCACCAAAATGGCATCACAGCCCAGCCACTTGGCCACCTGGAGCTGCTTTTTCACTATGTTTTTCGCCTTTTCGCGCACCAGGGCGTCATTGCTGGTGAGGGAGTATGACCAGTAAAGCCCTGTGGCCACGCTGAACAGCTCTATGCCGTGCTTTTCTGCCAGGGCCTTCACCTGCTCCATCTCCTGCGCGCTCGCCTCCAGGTGGACTTCGCCGCCTTCTGCAAGGGCCACCTCCACGCCGTCAAACCCTGCCTGTTTGGCGGCTTGGAAGATGCGGTCCAGTTTCCAGTCCGAGGGGAAAGACCAAACGCTGATAGCCTTTTTCATATGAGTGCCTCCTTGTATATTTTCTCTTCTCTGTTATAATATAATAAGTTATCGGCGCTGTCTTTGCGTTTTATAATGAAAAATGTATCCTTTTTTCCGCAGAAAGGATGAGACCGATGGAATATCAGCTTTTGACATTTAAAAAAGATATTGCCATTTTGGGCCTTTACACAATGCACTACTTCCAAAACGACAAGAACTTCTATTTTGGAGGGGAGCGTCATGATTTTTGGGAGATGGTCTATGTGGATAGGGGTGAAATATCGGTTGTGGCTGAAAACACAGGCTATATGGTGCGTCAGGGTGAGGTAATCTTCCACAAGCCAATGGAGTTTCACACTTTGGCCTCCAACCAAAAGGACCCCAACAGCGTTGTTGTCATCACATTCGAGGCTTCAGGCGAGGCCATTAGCTTCTTTGAAAACCGCATTTTGGCTTTGAGCGGCAGCCAGATGAGGATTTTATCATCATTGCTGCAGGAAATAAACTATACTTTTGGCGCGTCCACGAGCATCAGCTCTTATCCTCAGCGGTTGAATGAAAAAAGCGCCGAGCCCTGCGCCCAGCAGATGGTGATAAACTACCTGGAGCAGCTTCTCGTTTCCCTCCTGAGAAGCAACCGAGAGGGCGAGGGCAGGGCTGTCAGAAAAAGCACGGGCGCAAAGAAAAACGTGGAGGAAGCCACGGCGCAGGCAGTTGAGCAATACCTTGCCCAGCAGCTTTACAGCAGACTGACCCTGAGCGATGTGGCAAGGCGTTTCCACATGGGTAAATCATATTTGAGCGATATATTTAAAACCGTAACCGGCAAGAGCGTGATGGATTATTATCTGGGCCTTAAGATGGAGGAAGCAAAGCGATTGATACTAAAGGAAGAGCTGAACATCACACAAATTGCCGAGAAGCTCTGCTATGCGAACGTCCACAATTTTTCCCGAGTGTTCAAGACGAAGACGGGAAGCAGCCCCAGCTCGTACAGGAAGGCGGCCGGGTAGGCTTTATTGGAATTTGCTGAAACATAAAAGAAGGCTTTTAAGGCCTTCTTTTTTGCTTTTACAATGCTGTTTTCGAAAAACTGCGGCGAAAAGAAGAATCAATCGATTATGTCGCCCAGAAGTTCCTGTGTGCGCTCGTCGTCCAGAGTTTCGACGCTTCTGAGCCTGCGCTCGATTGTGCGGGTTTTTCTGGCGGCGTCGTCAATGGTGTTGGCGGCCTGTGTCAAGTTGCGGTGGGTTTTTTCAAGAATTCCTGCGAACTTGCCGAACTCGGACTTAACCGCGCCCAAAAGCTCCCAAACTTCGCCGGTACGCTTTTCAATGGCCAGTGTTCTAAAGCCGATTTGCAGGCTGTTCAAAAGGGCGGATATTGTGGTTGGACCGGTGACGATGACCCTATATTCCCTTTGAAGGGACTCGCAAAGGCCGGGCCGTCTTAGAACCTCGGCATAAAGCCCTTCCGTGGGCAGATACATGCAGGCGAAGTCTGTGGTCTTAGGGGGCAGTATGTACTTTTCTTTGATTGATTTTGCCTGCAGGCGCACAGATCTTTCCAGCGCGGCGCAGGCCTCGTCCAGCATGGCCTTGTCCCCCTCTTCGCTGGCTAAAAGTATGCGCTGATAATCCTCCACGGGGAACTTGGCGTCTATGGGGATTAAAACCCTGTCCTCCACAGAGCCGGGCAAAATGACTGCAAAATCCACGAAGGTGCTGCTTCTGCCACCGGTGCTTATGGGCACGTTTTTTTCATATTGCCCCGGCGCCATTATTTGTGCCAGCATGTTTTCAAGCTGAACCTCTCCCCAAGTGCCTCGCGTTTTCACATTTGTAAGGACGTTTTTAAGGTCGCCCACGCCCACGGCAAGGTTCTGCATTTCTCCAAGGCCCTTGTAAACGGCCTCCAACCGCTCGTTCACCAGCGAGAAGCTCTCGCCAAGACGCCTGTTGAGGGTGACGGAGAGCTTTTCATCCACGGTGTGCCGGATGGCCTCCAGCTTTTCCTGGCTGTCCTTTTGGATGTCACCCAACCTTTGGTCCATGGAGGCGCGCATTTTTTCAGCCTGGGAATCGACGCTGGTGCGGATGGCCTGGTTGCTGAAGTCCACCGCTGTTCTAAGCCTGTCAAAGCGCAGCTCTTCCGCGGCTGCCGTTTCCACCATTGTCTGGCGAAGATTTTGAAGGCCGGCGTTAATTTCTGAAGCCGTCTGATTAAGGCGCGCGCCTTCCTCCCGCGAGGACGCAAGGTTTTTGCAAAGACCCAATACCAGAAAGAGCAAAGCCAGCAGCAAGACCACTGCCGCTGCGCAAAGGCCGATGATGAAATATTGAAGCATTACGGAAGCTCCCTTCCGACGGCCAGGGGACTATACATGCTCTTGTTGTCATACAGCACCTTCACATAATCGTTCCAGACCTCCTCGCAAATCTCCGAAAGGGTGGCGGCCTGGTAAAGGGTGATGGAGCCGAAGGGTGCGTCCAACAGCCTTTCGATCACATTCCTGTAAAGGTCAATAATGCGGATGATATCGCCCATGACGGGGGGATTATAGCCGCAGGAAAGCATATATTGGGCAAGCTCGTCGTTCAGGCTGTTGCTGATGTTAAGGATTATGCGGCAGATGTCAAGGGGGTATATGGTGTAGAAAATATTTCTGTCCGCCCCTTCCTTTACAACGCTTTGCATGAGGGGCAGCAGCTTTTCAACGGTCTTTTGCTTCAAACGCTCGCGCATAATCAGGTTGTTTTTTGAATAGGCCACGTTGATCAACAGCCCAAGGAAATCCTTGTTGTCCTCCTGCCATAGGCCGTTTTTATCGTATATGGCATTAAACTTAGCGACGGGGTCACTGGGGCTTTTTTCCACGGCGTCAAGGGCGTGCAGATAGTAGCCCGTGGCCTTCTTGTCGCAGATTTCGTCCAGAAGCTGTTCTTTGGATGCATAATGATGATAAAACCCTCCCTTGGAGAGCTTCACTGCACTGATTATGTCTTGTATGGTTGTGTTTTCATAGCCGCGCTCGTAGAACATGTCTTCGGCGGTGCGGATTATCTGATATTTTCGTTTTTCGCCCTTAATCATACTATTCTCTTTACCTCCATAAAAAGATACAAGCGCTCATCAATCGTTTTAGTCTAAGAAATAAGAACCCTGGTCGGTTATTTCAATTTTATAGGTTTTTCCATATATTGTCAATCGGTCTGAAGGGCTCAATTATTATAAATATTGAAAGATGAGTCGCATTTATGCTATATTGTTAACGTATGTGCATTTTAGCTGTGTAACAGGGGCTGGTTGCCGGCCCTAAGAATTTACTACAGGACGGTTTTGATTAAATGATACTTCTCTCGGTTGAAAACGTGACAAAGGCTTTCGGGGCGGATGATGTGCTGAAGGGCGTATCCTTGACCCTCCAGGACAATCAGAAGATGGGGCTTGTGGGGGTGAACGGCTCCGGTAAGACGACGCTGATGCGGATAATTGCCGGGCTGGATCATCAGGATGGCGGTCGTGTTTCAATCCGTCCGGAGCTTAGAATTGGCTATCACGCCCAGCTTGGCGATATCGACTCCTGCGCAACTGTGATGGAGGAGATGCTAGGCGTCTTTGATCATGTGTTTGAAATGGAAAAGCGACTGCGGCAGATGGAGGAGGATATGGGAAACCTCCACGATGAGCCCGCTGCTTTCAAGAAGCTGTCAAAGGACTATGACAGGCTCTTGGGTCGCTTTGAAAGCGAGGGAGGCTATAGCTATAGAAGCTCAATAATGGGCGTTTTAAACGGGCTTAGCATACCTCCCGCCATGCATGAGCGGCAGGTGAACCTGCTTTCCGGCGGTGAAAAGACCCGCGTGAAGCTGGCAAAGCTGCTGCTTCAAAGGCCGGATGTGCTTCTTTTGGACGAGCCAACCAACCACCTGGACCTGGAGGCCATCGCCTGGTTGGAGGACTATCTAAGAGGCTTTAATGGCAGCGTTATAGTGATCTCCCATGACCGTTACTTTCTGGATGCCGTCACAAATGTTACTGTGGAGCTGTTCATGGGGTTTTCACAGCAATACAGCGGCAACTATTCCCGGTTCTTACAGCTAAGGGCAGAGGTTTATGAACGGCAGATGAAGGAATACGAGCTTCAGCAAAAGGAGATTGAGAGACAAAAAGAGATCATCGCAAGATTTCGTCGCTATGGCCAGGAGTGGAGCGTGAAAAGGGCCAAGACCAGGGAACGCCAGCTTGAAAAGATGGAGCTCAAAGAAAAGCCGTCGGACGAGAGCGCCATTTCATTTTCATTTGAGGCCAGAAGAAGAACGGGAAATGATGTTCTCATCGCGGAGAATCTTTCAAAATCGTACGATGGCCGCACCCTTTTCAGGGGCCTTGACCTGCACATAAGGGCGGGGGAGAGGGTGGCGCTGATTGGCCCTAACGGAATAGGCAAGACAACGCTGCTCAGGATTCTTTGCGGTAAGGAGCAAAGCGACAGCGGCGCCTTCGCTCTGGGGGCCAATGTTGACCTGGGCTATTACGACCAGCAGCAGGAGTCGATCTCCGGCGGCAAGGACATCATCAACGAGGTGTGGGACGGGTTTCCCCACATGAACATGACCCAGGTCAGGAACAGCCTTGCAGCTTTCCTTTTTGTGGGCGATGACGTCTTTAAGGCCATAGACAGCCTTTCCGGCGGCGAGAGGGGCAGAGTGATGTTCACGAAGCTGATGCTCAAAGGCGACAATTTCCTGATATTGGACGAGCCTACTAACCATCTGGACATGGACAGCCGCGAGGTTTTGGAGGAGGCCCTTGCCGGATTCACAGGAACCATACTGTTCGTTTCGCATGACAGGTTCTTCATAAACCGCATCGCCGACAGGGTGATTGAGATGAGCGCCACGGGGGTCAAAGAATATCTTGGCAACTATGATGACTATATTTCAGGCAAAAAGAAGGAAAGTCAAGCCGCGCAGGAAACTCCATTCAGAACAAAGACATCCCTTCGAGAGGAGAGGCGGCGCGAACGTCTGGAGATAGAAAAAAGGCAGTCGGCCCGCAAAACAGGGGAGGAGCTGCTTGAAAGGATCGCACTGGCAGAAGACAGATTGAAAAAGCTGGAGGAACGGTTGGCCGATCCCGCGCTATACCAGGACGGTGGGGAGGTTCAGGCGCTTTCGGTGGAATATGCAAGGGAAAGGGCGACTCTTGAGCTCATATATGAGGAGTGGATAGAGTTTGAGGAAAACAACGCAGACGGCTGAGAGGCTACCTCTGCGTTGCATTTTTCCATTCCTTTTTTTAAACCCTATAATCGCTGGGATTAAGCTATGTGCTCATAGATGAGCTTATCAGCGATTAGGGCAATGAACTCGCCGTTTGTGGGCTTGTCGTTTGGGGTGTAGACACAATGGCCAAACATTTGGTTAATTATATCGATGCGACCGCGGCTCCAGGCCACCTCGATGGCGTGGCGTATGGCTCTTTCCACTTTCGATGAGGAGGTATCGAACTTCTTCGCAATGGTGGGGTAGAGCTCTTTTGTTATGCGGTTGATCATATCCGGGCTGCCCATGACCTGCTTCACGGCCTCTCGAAGATATTGATAGCCTTTTATGTGGGCGGGGATGCCTATAGTCAGAAACATTGACGCTACTTTTTCATCCACCGATTTGTGCGACGAGGCCACGACAGACGGGGCACGATATGATTCTTCGCACAAAGTCTCGTGAATTCGCTTCACCAGTTGATCGCATTCATAAGGCTTGACCATGTAGTAGCGTGCGCCTAGCTGCATCGCTTTTGAGACGATCTCGTCGCTGCTGAGGGCCGACAACACGAACACATCGGGGTTCTTTTTCAGATTCAGCTTTTCAATGCCCTCCATCACGCCGAAACCGTCCAAATGAGGCAATATCAAATCCAATATTAAAACATCCGGCTCATGCTCCTTAAGCATATCCAAAGCCGCGAGCCCATTAGAAGTTGTTCCGATGAGTTCGAGATCTTCATGCTGGGAAATTCCTGCTTGCAAAGAACGTCTTGTAGCGATGCTGTCATCTGCCATTAGTATACGTACCTTCTTCATCCTTCCCTTTCCTCCTCGTTTAGATTACATAAATAAATGCTTATAGCATAGATTTAGAAAAACATATTATATCGCTACTTCGATGCAATTGATTGTTATTGATAATTATAACAGCATTCGTAAAAATTGCCAATACCAAAAGTGAATATAAATGTATAAAAATGTACTTTTCCAGTGAATATAACTTCAATATGCGGAAAAATATATTTCCGTGGAAAAGTGAATTGGAAAATGCGCATTAATCGTCATTTTTCGATATTTCGCCGATATGAATATCGATATGGGCTGCAGCAAATATTTTTGTAAATAATTGGGTAATATATCTAAAATTATTTTGATTTGAAAAGAAGTTATAAAT
>JBNRMR010000214.1:0-11783 GCA_050309705.1 Christensenellales bacterium
CTCTCGCGCGCAGGATATTCCCAAAGCGTTGTGGAGCAGGCCATGGAGAAGCTGGAGCGCCTGGGCTTTTGGGACGACAGGGCCTTTTCTCAGAGCTTCGCCCGCGCAAAACTCCAAAGCAAGAGCATGAGGGCAGTGC
The DNA here is from genome assembly GCA_050309705.1 of Christensenellales bacterium. Taxonomy (GTDB): domain Bacteria; phylum Bacillota; class Clostridia; order Christensenellales; family UBA1750; genus JBNRMR01. The sequence continues at coordinate 140 of JBNRMR010000214.1, forward strand.
TTTATGAGCTCAAGCAAAAGGGGGTTTCTCCAAGCATTCTTGAGGAGGTAAAGGAGATGGAGGAGCCTGATGACGAGACCGAGAAATGTCTGGCCATAATGAACCGCTACCTCCGTGGCCGCGGCGAACCAAAGGACCAGCTTAGAAAAGCGACTCAGGCCTGCTTTCGCAAGGGCTACGGCTGGGATTCAATAAGGGCGGCCATGTCCAAAATCGACGCTGAAACAGAAGACGAATTTTAGATTGGATTAAAATTGTGTGGGGGCTTTCCCTAGCCTCCACACAATATATTTTCTGTTTATGACTTGTTTTTTATTATGGAATCACATGCGGATTATCATTCCGCGGGAGCTTGGGGCAACGCCTTGAAGGGGCGCACGGTCACTTAAGCTTTTCCTGGAGCATCACCACAAGGGAGGGCGAAACATTATGCCTGGCCAGCTCCGCCCGCAAGCTTTCCTTCATCTGCTCAAGCTTCGCCTCCTTTTCGGGGCGTTTTTTCTTGATTGCGCGGATCATCAGGTTTTTGTCGGTCTCGTCCGGGTCCACAAACTCCACCGCCTGCACTCCATAGCCGCAGATCTCCAGCACACTGCAGCGAAGGGCGTCAGTTAGAAGCTGAGCAAAGCGGTAGCGCAGCAGCCGCTGCTTAAGGATTGAATCGCCGTCGGCCGGCCGGCCTTCCATCTGGGCTGCAAGCTCATGCTGACAGCAGGGTGCAGACAAAATTGCTCCTGCATTCCACTTGACCGCATGGGCAAGGGCGATATCACTCGCAGTGTCGCAGGCATGAAGGGCCATTACCACGTCCACCTTGCGGCTGGGCTTTATGTGGGCTATATCTTCGCAGGAAAAGCGCAAATTCTCGTATCCGCAATCTTTTGCAATTTGCGAACACTCGCTTATGACATCCTCTTTAAGATCCGCCCCAAAAGCAGAGACTTTAAGCCCCATGATTTCGCTGATGTAATAATATGCCGCGAAAGTGAGGTAGCCCTTTCCACAGCAAAGATCATATATGCATATCTCACCCTGATGATCCAGCTTTTCGAGCGTGTCTCTCAGATATTCCAAAAACCTGTTTATCTGGCGGAACTTTGCCCGGCGCTTGTCGTACACGCGGCCGGCTTCGTTCATTATGCCCAGCTTTATCAAAAACGGGATCGGCTCCTCAGGGATTATATATTCCTTTTTTTCGTCATGCGCCCTCACCTGGACAGGGGCAGCGCTCTCCCCTGCGCTTATACGGTTGAAAACTATTTTGATTTCTCCGCCCTTAGCCGCCGCCTGACACTCTCCCGCGGTGGTGATTATGTTTATCTGCCTAAACTCATTCAGAAGCTTCAGCGCTTCGTCTGCCGCATCATCCGGTGAAAAGTTCTCAAATAGAGCTTTACCATCCTTCATGTATCTGGCGATCTGAAGGTGCAGCCCGCTTTTAAGCATAATCAGCCTTGCATCAGCCCTTTGAGCGCCCTCGCTCTTTTTTACAGGCCGGCTGAACACTATCTTTTTTAGCGACATGTTTTCTATGGCTTCGCTTATAAGGCCGCTCACAATATGCTTTGACATCGGCATAACCTTCTTTCCCTTGAATATGACCGCGCGCCCATCGGGGGATTGCAAAGGGGAACTCCCCTTTGCTGGGAGGGGGTCCGGGGCATTAAAGCTTCTTTGCGATTTCCTTTATAAACTCCTCGGTTGTTACGCTCTTTGCGCTTCCTGAGAAGAGCGACGACAAGTCACCCGTCATCACGCCCCCCTCAATGGCGGCGATGGTCGCCTCCTCCAGCCTGTCCGCAAACGCGCAAAGCTCCGGCAAACCGTCCAGCTCGCCCCTCTTGCGCAGGCCGCCCGTCCAGACGAGTATCGTTGCCACAGGGTTCGTGGAAGTCTTTTCCCCTTTAAGATGCCTGTAGTAGTGCCTGGTGACAGTGCCGTGAGCCGCTTCGTACTCAGTGGAGCCATCGGGCGAAACCAGCACGGACGTCATCATCGACAGCGAACCGTAAACAGTGGCGACCATGTCGCTCATCACGTCGCCGTCGTAGTTCTTGCAGGCCCATATAAAGCCCCCATTGCTCCTGATAACCCTTGCAACAGCGTCGTCGATAAGCGTGTAGAAATATTCTATCCCCGCCTGCTCAAACTTATCATTGTATTCCGCATCGTACATATCCTGAAAGACATCCTTGAAGTGGTGGTCATACTTTTTCGATATGGTATCCTTCGTGGAAAACCACAGGTCTTGCTTCGTGGCAAGAGCATATTCAAAGCAGGATCTGGCAAAGCTTCCGATGGATTTATCGGTGTTATGCATGGCCATCAAAATGCCGCTGCCGTCAAAATCATGGATGAGCTCGCGCCTTTCGTTGCCTTGGCTGTCGGTGAAAACCATTTCAGCCTTGCCGGCGGGAACCTGCATCTCCGTCGCCTTATAGATATCGCCATAGGCATGGCGGGCGATTGTGATGGGCTTCGTCCACCCGGCGATATAGGGCTTAACGCCCTTTACTAAAATGGGAGCGCGGAAAACGGTGCCATCCATTATGGCGCGGATGGTGGCGTTGGGGCTTTTCCACATCTCTTTAAGTTTATACTCCTCCACCCTCTGGGCGTTGGGGGTAATGGTAGCGCACTTGACAGCAACGCCGTGCTTCCTGGCCGCGTGGGCGGAATCAATCGTGACCTGGTCATCGGTTTTGTCCCTGTTTTCAAGACCCAGGTCATAGTACTCGGCTTTAAGGTCAACATATGGCAGGATCAGATGATCTTTAATCATCTTCCACATGATCCTGGTCATCTCGTCCCCGTCCATCTCGACAATCGGGTTCTTCATCTGAATTTTCGCCACAGCTTTGCCTCCCTGTTTATCTTTTATGCACATGCGGGCTTTTAGCGTACGGGCCATGGAATGCCAAGCATTCCATGGCCCGTACGCTGCGGGGGAAAGGGTTCCACCCTTTCCCCCGCACCCCCTTTTCCGCAATGGGATTTCTCCCCTTGACCCCATGGGGCGGGGCCCCGATCCTCGGGCGTTTTATAAAAATAATAGAACTAACTCGCCTCTATGCTTTTCCGTTGCAACCCAGCACGTTCACTATCTTGTGGGAAACCATGGCCCTGATGGCGTCTCTTGCCGGAGAGAGATACTGCCTGGGGTCGAAATGGTCGGGATGCTCGGCGAAATGCTGGCGGATATTGGCGGTCATCGCAAGGCGCAGGTCGGAGTCGATATTGATCTTGCAGACAGCCATCCTGGCGGCCTGGCGCAGCATGTCCTCTGGAACGCCGATGGCATCGGGCATCCTTCCGCCATATTTATTCACCAGCTTAACGAAATCCTGTGGAACAGAGGAGGCGCCGTGGAGCACAATGGGGAAGCCGGGCAGCCTTCTTGCGATCTCTTCCAAAATGTCAAAGCGAAGCTCGGGGTTAGTGCCGGGCTTGAACTTGTAGGCACCGTGGCTGGTGCCTATGGCGATTGCCAGAGAGTCCACGCCGGTCTTCTCCACAAACTCCTGCACCTGGTCGGGATCGGTGTAGCTGCCTTCGCCCTCGGCCACCTGAACCTCGTCCTCAACGCCCTCAAGCCTTCCCAGTTCGCCTTCAACCACAACGCCGCGGTCATGAGCATATTGCACAACCTGCTTGGTCAGCTCAATGTTTTTCTTAAAGTCGAGGTGGGAGCCGTCAATCATGACGGACGTAAAGCCGCCGTCTATGCAGGACTTGCAGGTCTCAAAGCTGTCGCCATGGTCTAGATGCACGACGATGGGCAGGCCCGTATCGTCTATGGCTGCCTCGATAAGCTTCATCAGATAAGTGTGCTTCGCATAGGCTCTGGCGCCCTTGGAAACTTGGAGAATCAGGGGAGCGTTTTGCTCCTTAGCCGCCTCGGTTATGCCCTGGACGATCTCCATATTGTTAACGTTAAAGGCGCCGATGGCATAGCCGCCCTCATATGCCTTTTTAAACATTTCGGTTGATGTGACCAAACCCATTGTGTTACCTCCTGAATGATTTTTTCTTCCGCTTTTTCTTTACCATTAAAATTATACCAATAAAAGGCCCCAAGTACAAGCTTACATGCCCTTTTAAAGCAAATATTTACGGCTTAAACTCCACCCTGACGACCTTGTGCAGCGATTTCATCTCCGATATATCAACCACTCTGCTGTCGGGAATTGTGTCGTAGCTTGAAAGCTCGGCGCGGTTGCCCTCCAGCTTTCTAACCTTTCTAACCATGTTTAAGCCCCTGAATGCAAACGCCATTATGGCTCCGGATTCAATGCCCGCCGCCGGCACGCACAGCAAAAGATCTCCCTTGCAGACGCGGTACGCCCGCATGGAGTTGTCCATGGCTTTAATGTAAAACACCTGCTCAGGCCTTGCGCCTTCGATGCGCCCTTCCTCCGTGGCAAGCATCATGTGGCCGACCAAAGGCCCTTCCTTGCCGCCCTCGTGGATGGGCACCCTCTTTATGACACCTGAAAGAGCATCCTTCCAGGCGTCGGAGACCTCGCCCTTTTCCTCGGCCGGTGCGCTTTGCACAGGCTTTACCGCAGCACGCACCGCCGTCCGCGCCGCAGGCGATCCCGGGACGATTCTCGTCACATTCGGCTCCACGGCGGGAAGATCGGCTGTTTCAAGGTTCAGGTCGTTCATCATCGTGTCCACAGTTCCCATGGCCTTCAGCATCCGGGTGGCGATAACATCATTGGGGATGCGTTTGCCGCTTTCCACCTCCAGCACGAAGGCCACCGAAACGCCGCACTTTTTTGCCAATTGTTTTGGGGTCATGTTATATTTAAGTCTCTGGCTTTTAATCAGATCTCCTAAACGGGACATTTGCTTTCCTACCCTTTCTGTTCGTTTATATCATTGCTCCGCCTTCGCCAAATGCGAAAGATCATAGGGCGTTTCCTGATAGACATAATAGTTCAGCCAGTTCTGAAAGAGCAGGTTCCCGTGGGAGCGCCATTTCACCAACGGCGGCTTGGTCGGATCGTCGCCGGGGAAGTAGTTGACAGGCACAGGCACATCCATGCCCTTTGCCACATCTCGCTCATACTCAAGGCGAAGGGTGTCCCTGTCGTACTCTGAGTGGCCCGTCACAAATACGTTTTTCATATCCCTGCTGGCCACAAGGTACACCCCCGCCTCGTCGGAAACAGCAAGAGCCTCCAGCTTTTCGCATGCCTGGATATCCTTCAGGCGGATCTCCGTATGGCGGGAATGAGGCGCGAAGAACTCGTCGTCAAAGCCCCGGACTATGGGCGCGTTTTTGTTGAGTATCCTGTGGGGATATACCCCTGAACATTTCCTCCCAATGGGATATTTGTTTATGCCAAAGATGTGGTAAAGCCCCGCCTGGGCTGCCCAGCAGATGTACAATGTGGAAAAAACATGGTTTTTCCCCCACTTGATTATGCTTACAAGCTCGTCCCAGTAGCGCACCTGCTCAAACTCAAACTGCTCAACGGGCGCACCGGTTATAATCAGCCCATCGAAATAGATATCCTTTATCTCGTCGAATGTCTTGTAGAACGCGTCCAGGTGGCTTTTTGCCACATGGGTGGGCTCATGGCTGGCAGTGCGCAAGAAAGTGACCTCCACCTGTAGCGGCGTGTTGCCGATGAGCCTTAGAAGCTGCGTTTCCGTCACTTCCTTTGTGGGCATCAGGTTAAGTATGACTATTTTAAGCGGGCGGATGTCCTGGCTTGCGGCCCTGGACTCGTCCATCGTGAATATGTTTTCATCCCGCAGCGTTTGAACAGCGGGCAGATCATTGGGTATCTTTACCGGCATGCTTTCTCTCCTTTCACATGCAGACTAGGCCAGGTCATTTAAGCGCGGCATTTATGGCCTGGTCGATGTCCTCGATTATATCTTGAGCATCCTCCAGCCCGATGGAAACCCGTACCATCTCCGGGCTAAGCCCGGCCTCCCTTAGCGCCTCCTCGGAAAGCTGGCTGTGGGTGGTGGAAGCCGGATGCACCACCATGGAGTGGGAATCCGCCAGATTGGATGCGTTGTACAATAGCTTAAGATTGTCGATGAACTTTGCGCCGGCCGCAGCCCCGCCCTTTATTCCGAACACGAAAACACCGCTGCATCCCCCGGGGAAGTCGCGCTTTGCCAACTCGAAATAGGGGCTGTCTTTCAGCTCCGGATATTTAACCCAGTCAACCCCCGGATGCTTTGAAAGAAAACTGATTACCTCGCGGGTGTTTTCAACCACTTTCTTCATTCGCAGCGAAAGTGTTTCAAGGCCCATCAGCATCATATAGCTGTTAAATGGCGAAGGACAAGCGCCGATGTCGCGCATCAGGCTCACCCTCGCCTTCACGATGAAGGCCGCTTTGCCAAAATCCTTGGTAAAGGTGACGCCGTGGTAGCTGTCGTCCGGCTGAGTGAGACCGGGGAACTTTCCGGAGGCCTCCCAGTCGAAGTTTCCGCTGTCAATCAGCACTCCGCCCATGGAGTTGCCGTGGCCGTTTATATATTTCGTGGAAGAATGCAATACGATATCGGCGCCATGTTCAAAGGGCCTGTAAAGATACGGCGTGGCAAATGTGTTGTCCACCATCAGCGGAATTCCGTTGGCACGGGCAATTTTTGAAACCGCGCGCACATCCACAATGTTCGCAAGCGGGTTTCCCAGTTGCTCCAAAAAGATCAGCTTTGTGTTCTCTTTGATGGCCTCCGCGAAGTTTTCAGGGTCATCCGGGTTAACGAAAGTGGTCTCGATGCCATATCTGGGAAGCGTGTGGGTGAGTATATTAACCGTGCCGCCATAAATATAGCCCGATGCGACCACATGATCGCCGCTGTTTAAAAGGGTCATGAAGGCCAGCATCTCCGCACCGTGGCCGGATGATGCCGCCAGTGCCCCTACGCCGCCCTCCAGCGCGCACATTCGCTGCTCCAAAACATCTGTGGTGGGGTTCCCAAGGCGGGTGTAGATATAACCGCCATCTTTAAGGGCGAATCTGTCCGCGGCTTGCTGAACGCTGGCGTATTCATAAGCGTTGCTCTGGAAAATCGGAACCGTGATTGCACCGGTGGCAGGGTCACTGCGAAAGCCGGCGTGTACCTGTAGAGTTTCAAAGCGATACATTTGGCGCACCTCCATATGCTATAAACGGAAAAGAGCAAAATTACGCAAAATCCGTTTCCTTTAAGTATACTGTTCCACAGGGTTTTGTCAATGCATACGACTCTTTTCCGGCCATGGATTTCGGGATTTGCCGGGCGGCTCCGCGGCGGTTTCCTTCCGGGGGATTCTAATGAGGCGCCCTGTTTTTTTCAGGCTCCACCCCAAACCCCGCAAGTTTTCAAAAAAGCTTGACCAAACTTTATTAATCATGATGAAGGGGGAAAGGCGAATCTCTTGTCGGTTATGGGCTGAAACCAAGCACATTCCCTGTTGCGACCACATAAAAAAGCAGCCTGAAATGCAGACTGCCTTAAGCGCGTTCGTCAATGAGGGTTTTTATTCCTCGCCATCGTCGATCTCCTTCAGCAACTCATCCGTCAGCTTGCTGAGATCCGCCATTATTTCCGCAGCATATTCCTGGCTGGCCGCCGAAACAAAGAGCTGAATCTGCTGCTTTTCGCCCGGCATAATGTTGGCAAGGCCTCTTTCCTCCTTTATGGTGACGCCCCTGCCTGCCACAGCCCTGTCCTCATATTTCTCCAAAAGCCTACGCATGGCCGCACCCTTAAGCCTGTCCGGGCAGTCAATGGTAAGGCTCGCATAGCCCCCGCCATGCTTGTGGAGAATGTCCCTTTGGGCAAGGCCGCTTTCCGCCAGATATTTTGAAAGTATGCCGATGCGCAAATCGCCGTCCATCTCGTATACAGACATCATGCCATGGGTCTTTCGGCTGAAGTGCGCAGACGCCTCCTCGAACACCTTTTGAGCGATATGTCCATCCACCGGCTCACCCTTTTCATCATATAATACCGCCTGCATACCCTTTGCATCGCCGTAAACGGGGGCGCGCCTTCCCGAGAGCAGCGCCTTTTTCCAGACATCATAGCACTCCTGCGCAGAACTGTCGCGGATTATCTCCTTCACGGCCTCATATGGCTGGCGTGAAAAATCACATCTCTGGCATGTCTGTTGCACTTTCTTCATCTGCCCCGGCTCCAAAAACGCGTTATTATGAAGGGCGCTAATCTGTACAAAGCTCTCCTGAACTCCTATGTGCAGACAACCGTCGCCGTTTTTTTGCATGGAGCTAAAAAGCAGCGCGGGAAGCTCCGCCTCTCCGCAGTGGAAAACCCTGCTTCCCACCGAGGCCGCCGCCGAGATCACCGCCAGCGCCAGCATGGACGCCGCAGGGCTTTTGTCGTGGGCAACGCAAAGACGCTCCACGTCCAGCGCTGAAACAAAGGAAGCAGCGAACACTGCCGCGTCCTCCGGGGAAATAAGGCCGGAAAGCGCCGAGCCGGAAAAATCAAGACCGCCGCTCCCCGCCTGTGTGATATTCGTCTTAACCCTTGTGCCATCCTCGGCCACGGCCAAAGGCCAAAGCTTCACCCCGGGATAAATGACGGCTTCCTCCCCAACTGAAGCCCCTGAACCCACCACCGCACCCACATGCACAGAAGCATTTTTGCCGATGATTGCATCGCTTTGAACCACGCAGCCGGAAACAGTCGCCCCGTCGCCAATCCTTGCGCCCTCCCAAACAACTGCGTTTTCTATGCTGGCGTTTTTCCCCACATGAACCTTGGGGCCCACCACGCTGCCCTCGCCGATCTTCGCTCCGGAGCTAATCACTGTGCCTTTGCCGATAAAGCAGGGGGTCTCCATCACCGCGCCCTCGCTAAAGACAAAGTCCGGCAACGCGCCGGAAGACATGGGTATGCCCACCCGCCCGAAAAGCATGTCCCTTTGCGCGGTCATGTAGGTTGATATGTCGCCGATATCGCACCAGTAGCCCTCAGTCACATAGCCGTACACCGGCTGGCCTATGGCCACGAGCTTTGGAAACAGCTCCTTGCCAAAGTCGTACTTGCCCTCGGGAATGTAATTAAGGGCTCGCTTGTCCAGTATGTAAATGCCTGTGTTCACCGTGTCAGATATTACTCCACCCCAGTCGGGCTTTTCGATAAAGCGCTTTATTCTGCCGTTTTTGCCGCAGTGAACAACGCCGTATTCCAGCGGATTAGGCACTCTTTTTAGCACCAATGTCGCAAAGGCTTCCTTCTCTTTGTGGTATTTTATCGCCGCGGTGATGTCAAGATCCGTCAGCGCATCACCGGATATCACCAAAAAGCTCTGTTCCTCGCCTCCGTCCAGGAATCCGCCACACATCTTCACGCTGCCGGCGGTGCCAAGGGGCACTTCCTCCGTGAAGCAGCGCAATTCCCCCTGAAACTCGTCCTCTATCATTTTGGCTTTGTATGCAACAGTCGCGGCGATGTCATATATATTATGCTTTTTCAGCAGCTCCACGGCATAGCGCATAATGGGCCTGCCCAGAAGTGGAACCAGGGGCTTTGGCAACTGACAGGTCAAGGGCCTAAGCCTTGAACCCTCCCCGCCCGCCATAATGATCGCTTTCATAAAAAACCGTCTCTTTCACGCATTTTTCAGCTTTTCCATGTCATGCAAGCTGTTTTAGGGCGTGTTGACATTTTCCGAAATGCCCAGGATTTGTGCTATTTTTGTACCGGACAAGGCGCTTTCCCGCAGGAATACCGGGGGGGTATTTCAAGGGGAAGCAACACAGTACGGTGCGAAAAGGGCACGGATAATGGGCGGTGAGCGTCAGTGTCAACACGGCTTAGTTATTATGCGCAAAAAAGACGGTAATTATTAGTGAATCCTTCGCCGGTCAGATTATATACTTGTTCACATCCTTGGCAAGGGATGCGGTCTTAAGCATTTTGTCCACATATTCCTTGGTTATGACAACCTGCTTTTGCTCGCCGTCGTCGGCCTCAAAGGATATCTCCTCCAGGAGCTTTTCCAGCAATGTGTGCAGCCTTCTGGCGCCCAGGTTTTCGCCGCTGTCATTGGCGATTACCGCCGCTTGCGCCAAAGCGTCCAGGGCGCTTTCGTCAAACTCAAGCTCAATGCCATCCACCCCCAAAAGGGCCTGGTACTGCTTTATGACGGCATTTTCCGGCTTTGTCAAAATGAGCCTGAAATCCTCCTTGGTAAGAGGCATCAGCTCCACCCTGATGGGAAACCGGCCCTGAAGCTCGGGGATCAGGTCGGTCACCTTTGAAACATGGAACGCGCCTGCGGCGATAAAGAGCATGTAGTCGGTTTTGATGGCGCCATACTTTGTGTTGATGGTGCTGCCTTCAACAATGGGCAAAATATCCCGCTGCACGCCCTCCCTTGAGACGTCCGGGCCATGGGCGCTGGACTTGCCGGCGATCTTGTCTATTTCGTCAATAAATACTATGCCGTGCTGCTCCGCTCTCCTGATGGCCTCAGCGTTGATATTTTCCGGGTCCAGAAGTTTCTGAGCTTCCTCATACTTCAAAAGCCGGCGGGCCTCCATCACGCTCACCCGGCGTATGCGCTTTCTTTTTGGCATTATGGAGCCCAAAACGTCCGCCATGTTCATGTCCGTTCCCGGAATGTTTTCCATGCCGGAGCTGCTCTCCTCCACCTCCACCTCGATTATATCGCCCTCAAAATCGCCGCTGCGAAGGCGGGCGCGGATCTGTTCGCGCTGCTCACGCTGCCTGCTGCGCTCCTCATGAAGCTTTTCCTCGCTGTCCTTGCTGCTACCCAAAAGGGCCTCGATTGGGTTCACAGTTTTCCGCGGCTTGTCTTTGTTAATGATGATGTCAATTATGCGCTCCTCGGCGGCGGCTTCGGCGTCCTCGTCCACATCCTTAAGCTGCATGTCCTTCACCATCCGCACTGCGTTTTCAACAAGGTCGCGAATTATGGAGTCCACGTCGCGGCCCACATAGCCCACCTCGGTGAATTTGGTGGCTTCCACCTTCACGAAGGGCGCGTCCACCAGCTTGGCCAATCGCCTTGCAATCTCCGTTTTGCCCACGCCTGTCGGGCCAACCATAAGTATGTTTTTGGGCATAATCTCATCGCGGATCTCCTGGGGCAGCCTTGCTCGGCGGTATCGGTTGCGAAGGGCGACGGCAACGGCCTTCTTGGCATCGTCCTGGCCGATTATATACTTGCTTAACTGCTCAACTGTTTCCTTTGCGGTCATTGTTTTAGCCATTCCCCCACCCCCTAAACCTTTTCAACGATTATATTATCGTTTGTGAAAACGCAGATTGAAGCGGCGATCTTTAGCGCCTTTTCAGCGATCTGCTCCGCGGAAAGATCGGTATTTTCGCAAAGGGCTCTGGCTGCGGCAAAGGCATAGTTTCCACCGGAGCCGATGGCGCAAACGCCGTCATCAGGCTCGATGACCTCCCCGGTGCCAGAAACCAGCAGCAGATTGTGTTTGTCGGCAGCAAGGAGCATCGCCTCAAGCTGTCTTAGGCCCTTGTCGGCGCGCCAGGACTGGGCCAGTTCCACCGCCGCCCTGGGCAGATTTCCCGCATACTGGGTCAGGAAATCCTCAAGCTTGTCGCAAAGAGCCAGGGCATCGGAAACCGTGCCAGCAAAGCCCACCACCACGCTGTCATTATAGAG
>JBNRMR010000215.1:0-7611 GCA_050309705.1 Christensenellales bacterium
GTATATGGAGAGGTGATGCTCGCCGTACTCCCTGGCGGAGGGCAGAAGTTCATCCAAAGAGATGAAGACCATTATGCCGGCCACCCCCGCGAAAAGAACGCCGTAGACCACGTCGTTCATGAAGGGAAGCAAAAGCAGATAGCCGATGACTGCACCCAGCGGCTCGGAAAGCCCGGAAGCGAAGGAATACAGGAAAGCCTTTTTTTTGCTTCCTGTGGCGTAATATATTGGCACGGATACGGCTATTCCCTCGGGGACGTTGTGTATTGCTATGGCGACGACTATAGGTATTGCCACAGAAGGCCCCTGAAGGGCGGATATGAATGTGGCAAGGCCCTCGGGAAAGTTATGTATGGCTATGGCAAGGGCTGTGAAAAGGCCGGTGCGCATCAGCTTTTTTTTGCGGCCCTCACCGTGGAGTACGTCCTCGCTTTCGCCCACAAGCGCCGCCTCGTGGGGGTTTTGATCCTTAGGAATCAGCCTGTCGATAAGGCCGATAAAGAGCATCCCGCCGAAAAACGCCGCTACGGTGACTGTGGCTCCCGTTTTCGCATTGCCAAAGGCGGCAGTGAGGCTTTCCTGGGCCTTGAAAAATATTTCCACCATGGAGACATATATCATCACGCCGGCGGAGAAGCCAAGGCTTATCGAAAGGAACTTGGTGTTGGTCTTCTTTACAAAAAAAGCCAGGGCACTGCCTATGCCCGTTGAAAGGCCGGCGATGAGCGTAAGTAAAAACGCAATAACTACGTTGTTCATACAATCCTCCTTTTTTCCATACTATGCAGCTGCATTATAACATGATAACGGTCCAATCGAAAGTATTTAATGTATATGAAGGAAAAATTAGCATATATATTATCAAAACGTCAGGTTGTCCCGAAAGGAGCATTAATATGATATATTGCAGGGAATGCGGAAACAAGATGGAAGGCAACAGAAGGTTCTGCACTGATTGCGCGGCACCTTTGGACAAGGAGATTGACAGAGGCCTTAGAACGCGGCGCGTGGAGGAGGCGATATCAAGCCCTGCCAGGCAAAGGCTTGGTCCTGGAATGGAAAGGGGCATGGGCGAGGAGGAAATGGTCAATGAAGGCCATGAAGGGGAACCGTTGACAGTCAAGACAGACTCAGATTCAAATGATGAAGGCGCAGCAACAAACAACATGGTGGTAGTAAGATCCCGGCGGGCGTTGAGGGGAAGAAGCGCGGTGGTGACCACGGGAGGCTTTGTTGGCATATTAATGCTGATGCTGGTTCCCTTGGTGAACTTGATGGCGCTGATAATCTGGGCGATGGGAGGCTGCAAAAAGATAATGAAGCAAAACTTTGCCCGGGCTGTGCTGCTGATGACGCTTTTCGGCCTTGTGCTGGCGGGTGTAAACCATATATATGGCGATGTCATCGCAAAGTTTGTCTCAGACTTTGTGCAAAACTTTGGAATAAGCGCTGCCTTTTCCGGATTTTTTCGTTTTCTCGAGAACATGGGGAAGGGAATTGAGACATCAGGGGAGCTGATGTTAAGGGGCATAAACCGGCTGCTGGCGTTTTTGGGCATGGATGTCATTGGGTGATTTCGTTTTCCTGCTCTTTCGCATCTTTGCGCTTCTTGCGCTCTTTTGTGCGTTCGTCCCAAGGACAGGCCCTTCAATGTTTCCATATATTTCCGGCGAATTAATGTGATAAAATTCGAAAAAATGGACGAAAACCCTTGCAATTGGGAAAAAGTTATTGTATACTCTTAAGGCTGGCGTTCGATCGCGGGAGGTTGCCGGCTTTGGCCGTCGGGTAATTTTCGCGATATACAGCCGTTTTCATGTGCTGGGAAGCATAAACTGAGTCGCCGGCGCGATGGCGGAGAAAATCTCCGTCAAGAAAATATGAGCGCGGCACACACGGCTGAGTGTACATGACACACCCAGGAGCTGAAAGTTCAAGGAGGTAATAACAAATGGCCAATCAGAAGATCAGGATCAAGCTGAAAGCTTATGAGCACACCCTCATCGATCAGAGCTGCGAGAGAATTGTGGAGACGGCGCGCCGCACCGGCGCCAGGATCTCCGGCCCGATCCCCCTGCCCACGGAGAAGGAGATCGTGACCATATTGCGCAGTCCCCATGTCAACAAAGACTCGCGTGAGCAGTTCGAGATGCGCACCCACAAGCGCCTCATCGACATCCTCGACCCCAAGCCCCGTACGGTTGACGCTTTGATGAGGCTTGACCTGCCCGCAGGCGTGGACATCGAGATCAAGCTCTGATTCGTTTGATATTTTCTGGTGAAATTTTTAGGAGGAACAAGAATGAAAAAGGCGATTCTCGGCAAAAAGCTGGGCATGACGCAGGTTTTCACAAGTGATGGCCGCGTCGTTCCCGTTACCGTCGTTGAAGCCGGCCCTTGCACAGTGGTGCAGAAAAAGACGGTTCAGCGCGACGGTTACTCGTCAGTTCAGGTTGGTTTCGGCGCAATGGAAGAAAACCGCGCAAAGAAACTCAAGAACAAGCCCGAGCTAGGTCACTTTGAAAAGGCGGGGGTTTCCCCGGCCAGATATCTGCGCGAGCTGCGCTTGGATGACGCCGAGCAGATGGAAGTCGGTCAGGTCATAAAGGCTGACGTATTCGGCGAAGGAGACAGGGTCGACGTGACGGGCATTTCCAAAGGTAAGGGCTTCACAGGGGCTATCAGCCGCTGGAACCTTTCCCGCGGACCGATGGCACACGGCTCCAAGTATCACAGGGGCCAAGGTTCCCTGAGCGCCAACTCCAACCCGTCCAAGGTGTTCAAAAACAAAAAGATGCCTGGGCATATGGGCGCGCAGAGGGTTACAGTACAACGTCTGGAGGTCGTGAAGGTCGACGCTGACCGCAACCTCCTGCTGATCAAGGGCGCGCTCCCCGGCGCGAATGGCTCGCTTGTGGTCATCCGCGATTCCGTTAAGGCGCGGCGTTCCTAAAAGAAGGAGGAAAGTTTCATGCCTACAGTAGCAGTTTTAAATATGCAGGGCCAGGAAGTGGGCAAGATCGATCTGGCGGAAGAAATTTTCGGCATTGAGCCCAACGAAGCCGTTCTGCATACGGTCGTTAGAGCGCAGCTTAACAGCAAGCGCCAGGGCACGAAATCAACGCTGACCCGCAGCGAGGTTCGCGGCGGAGGCAGGAAGCCCTACAGGCAAAAGGGCACCGGACGCGCGCGTCAGGGCACCATCCGCGCTCCTCAATTCACCGGTGGCGGCGTTGTCTTTGCGCCAAAGCCCCGTAACTTCAGAATCGAAGTGCCGCGGAAGGTCAGAAAGCTTGCTCTTAAGAGCGCTCTTTCAGCGAAGGTAATCGAGGGCGAGATGATCGTCCTGGATAATCTGAACCTTTCACAGCCCAAGACCAGCGAGATGGTTAAGGTTCTCAAGGCCCTGAGCGCAGACAGGAAGGCGCTTTTGGTGCTTGATACGAAGAATGAATACGTTCTTCGCGCAAGCAGGAACATACCCGGCGTCAAGACCGCGTATGTGAACACCATCAATGTGCTGGACATTCTGGGCCATGACAAGTTCATCGTCGTCAAGGATGCGGTTGACCAGATCCAGGAGGTGTACGCATAATGAGCAGAACTTCTTACGATATAATCCGCAAGCCGGTTCTCACCGAAAAAAGCTATGACCAGATGGGAAACAGGCTTTACACCTTCGAGGTTGCGGTGGATGCCAACAAGGTTGAAATCAAGAAGGCTATCGAGGAAATCTTCGACGTGAAGGTTGAAAAGGTCAACACTCTGCGTCAGACAGGCAAGATCAAGCGCCAGGGCAGAACTGAAGGCAGAAGGCCCGAAGTTAAGAAGGCTTTTGTGAAGCTAACGGCCGATTCGAAGAACATACCGTTCTTTGAGGGCATGATCTAAGACAGCAAGGAGGAAAAAACATGGCTATCAAAAAATATAAACCAACTTCTCCGGGTCGCAGGTTCATGTCGGTGCTTTCCTTTGACGAGATCACGACCAACAAGCCGGAGAAATCTCTCACGGAAAGTTTGGGCAGGACCGGTGGCAGGAACATGCACGGCAAGATCACCGTCAGGGCAAGGGGCGGCGGAGCGAAGCGCAAGTACAGGATCATCGACTTTAAGCGCAACAAGGACGGGGTTCCCGCGAAGGTTGCCACGATCGAATATGATCCCAACCGCACGGCCAACATCGCGCTTTTGCACTACCGGGACGGCGAGAAGCGCTACATTCTGGCTCCCGTAGGAATTAAAGTGGGCGACATGATCCTTTCCGGAGAGGATGCCGACATCAAGCCCGGCAACGCTCTTCCGATAAAGAACATACCCCTTGGCACCCTCATCCACAACATCGAGCTGATCCCCGGCAAGGGCGGCCAGCTGGTGAGGGCCGCAGGCAACGCCGCTCAGCTTATGGCAAAAGAAGGCGATTATTCCCAGGTGCGCCTGCCCTCCGGCGAGGTGAGGATGATACCGATGCTCTCAAAGGCCACCATTGGCCAGGTTGGCAACATCGACAACGAGAACGTCAACTGGGGCAAGGCCGGCAGAATCCGGCACAAGGGCTTCAGGCCTCAGACAAGAGGTGTGGCCATGAACCCGAACGACCACCCCCACGGCGGCGGCGAAGGAAAATCGCCAGTTGGTATGCCCAGCCCGGTAACCCCCTGGGGCAAGCCCACATTGGGTTACAAGACACGCAAGCGCAGGAAGCCCAGCGATAAGTTTATCGTCAGGCGCCGCAACCAGAAGTAGGCAAAGGAGGATATATAGATGTCACGTTCAGTCAAGAAGGGGCCGTATATTCAGCCCGTCCTGCTTAAGAGAATCCAGGATATGAACGAAAAGGGCCAGAAAAAAGTCCTTAAGACCTGGTCTCGCGCCTCGACAATTTTTCCCGATTTCGTGGGGCACACAGTTGCGGTTCATGATGGACGCAAGCATGTTCCCATCTACATCACGGAGGAAATGGTCGGCCACAAGTTCGGAGAGTTTGCGCCCACGCGTACCTTCAGGGGTCACGCAGGCGAAAAGTCCTCCGGCGGCCGTTAAAGGAGGCAAGGCATGGCAACAAGAATTAAGGAAAAAGCGGCTGCACGCGCCGAGAACGCCGACAGGCGCCCAAGGGCCACAGCCAAGCATATACGCATATCATCGCGCAAGGTAAAAATAGTCGTGGATCTTATACGCGGCAAAAAGGTGAACGACGCTCTGGCGATACTGAAGTTCACCCCAAAGGCGGCATCGCCCGTGGTGGAAAAAGTGCTGCTGAGCGCAGTTGCGAACGCGGAGAACAACCTGGAAATGGACAGAAGCAACCTGTATGTCGCTGAGTGCTTCGCCAACCAGGGTGCAACCCTCAAGCGTTTCCGCGCAGGCTCTCGGGGAATGGCTTCCCCCAGGCTCAAGCGCACCAGCCACATAACCGTTGTTCTCGATCAGGTGAAGTAGAGAGAGGAGAAGATTCATGGGTCAGAAAGTTAATCCCATTGGCGCGAGGGTTGGCGTAATAAAAGATTGGAGCACCCACTGGTACGCCAATAAGAAGGATTTTGCCAATTTCCTGGTTGAAGATTATCAGCTTCGCAAATATCTGAAGGAAAGGCTCATGCCCGCGGGCATCAGCCGCATCGATATCGAGCGTGCTGCCAGCAAGATCAGGATCATCATATACACCGCAAAGCCGGGCATTGTCATCGGCAGGGGCGGCACGGGCATCGAACAGCTTAAGGCTGACATCGAAAAGAGGATCGGCAAGACAGTCTCGCTGGACATCAACGAGATAAAGAACCCCGATCTGGACGCTGTGCTGGTGGCGGAAAACGTTGCCCAGCAGCTTGAAAGGCGCATTTCGTTCCGCAGGGCCATGAAACAGTCCATCGGTCGGTCCATGAGGGCAGGCGCGAAGGGCATCAAGATGCAGGTTGCAGGACGTCTGGGCGGGGCGGAAATTGCCAGGAGCGAAACATACCACGAGGGCTCCATTCCCCTGCAGACGCTCAGGGCTGACATTGACTACGGCACGGCGGAAGCCCACACAACATATGGAAATATCGGCGTGAAGGTATGGATCTACAAGGGCCAGGTTCTTCCCAGTGCAAAGAAGGCGCCGAAGCAGAAAGAAGGGGGCAATTAAATCATGTTGATGCCAAAGAGAGTTAAACGGCGTAAGCAGATGCGAGGCAACCTTAAGGGCAAGGCTCAGCGCGGTAATTTCGTAGCTTACGGCGAATATGGCCTGCAGGCGCTGGACGCCAAGTGGGTCACTGCAAACCAGATTGAAGCGGCGCGTATCGCCATGACCAGATATATCCGCAGGGGCGGAAAGGTCTGGATAAAGATATTCCCCCACAAGCCCATCACCAAGAAGCCAGCGGAGACGCGCATGGGCTCTGGAAAGGGCTCACCGGAATACTGGGTGGCGGTGGTCAAGCCCGGCAGAGTTCTCTTTGAGATAGCCGGCGTTCCGGAAGAGACGGCGAAGGAAGCGCTTCGCCTTGCTTCCCACAAGCTGCCGATAAGGACAAGATTTATTAAGCGCGAAACTGAAGGCGCGCAAGCAGACAACAGCGAGGGTGGTGAATAAGTTGAAAGCCAGTAAATTCTTCGATATGACGGACGATCAGCTGCGCACGCAGGAAAAGGAGCTGAAAGCTGAGCTTTTCAACCTCCGCTTCCAGTTGGCAACAGGCCAGCTTTCCAACCCAATGGCACTTAAGAACACAAAGCGCGACATCGCAAGAGTGAAAACGATTCTTCGTCAGCGCGAAATGCAGGCTCAGGCCTAAAGGGGAGGGAGAAAGCAATGTCAGAAGCAAGAGGTCTGCGCAAAGAGCGCGTTGGAACAGTCGTTTCAAATAAGATGGAAAAGACTATCGTTGTGGCCATAATGGAAAGAAAAAGGCACGGAACATATGGTAAGATATTGAACCGTACCACCAAGCTTAAAGCCCACGATGAAAATAACGAATGCCAGATTGGCGACGTCGTCCGGGTGATGGAAACAAGACCCCTGAGCAAGGATAAGCGCTGGAGGCTTGTGGAGATCGTCGAAAAGGCGAAGTAGTAACCGCTGTAGGGAGGAAAAATCATGGTACAAACACAGTCAAGGCTTAAGGTAGCCGATAATACCGGCGCCAAAGAGATCATGTGCATTCGCGTTCTTGGCGGCTCCTTCAGAAGGGCGGGTGGAGTTGGCGATATCATCGTCGCCTCGGTAAAGACTGCCTCGCCAGGCGGCTCCGTTAAAAAGGGAGAGGTCGTGAAGGCGGTTATAGTTCGCACCAAGAAGCAGATTCGCCGCGTTGACGGAAGCTATATCCGCTTCGACGATAACGCCGCAGTCATAATCCGCCAGGACAATCAGCCCGTTGGCACCCGCATTTTCGGGCCGGTGGCAAGAGAGCTGCGCGAACGTGACTTCATGAAGATTGTCTCGCTGGCTCCCGAAGTATTGTAGGAGGGAAATAGCAATGCCGAAAAAAGCACAGATCGCGCATAAGATGCACGTTAAAAAGGATGACACTGTGGTGGTCATCTCCGGCAAGGACAGGGGCAAAAAAGGAAAAGTCCTCGTGGCTGAGCCGAAGGTTGGCAAGGTGATCGTTGAAGGCGTGAACAT
>JBNRMR010000216.1:0-12698 GCA_050309705.1 Christensenellales bacterium
AACCACACCTGAGCCTTCACCCTCGCCTCCTGCGCACACACCAACTTCCGCTGCTCCATCGCCGTCACCCAGCGAAATCGGCGGCACGGAAACCGGGCTGGAAACCTTGCCCCTGCCGGAAGGATACACGCCCCTTGAAATGCCGGAAAACGCGACGGTTTTAGGCCAGGAGGAATATGCGAACTATCCTAATTCAGAAAAGTGGTCATTTTCCAGGAATTCATATATGGAAAGTCATGGCTATGCTGTGGAGGACATCGCCCGGGCTATATGGGCGGAGCATGACTGGGAGCCAAGCGATAAGAATATCATAAAGGACGGCAGCTCTTTTACCGCCTATCTTTTAGAGGATATCGACAGCCCGGATAACGAGCGCCTGCGGGTTAGCGAAGGCAACATAACATACTACACCGGCACACCGGCCGCAAGCGCAGCCTACGATGAGGACGAAGCGGCAGAAAAGGCGCAGGATTGGATTAAGGGTGTTCTGGGGGATATTCCTCTTCTGGAAACCGCCCCTGAAAAGGCCGGCACTTGGCCTCACACTTCACTTTACTGGGTGCTTGATAACAAAAACGAATTGGGCCAGGAAACCAGGCGCGAAACCCTTTCCGCCAGCTACAACCAAAGCGGCGTATATGACTTCAACTACTACATCGAAGCCACTGACTATGACTTTCAGCCCCTTGAGGGCGTGGCGCTGACCCTGGAGCAGGCGCTGCACAGCTTCAACTTTCAGCGGGCGACGTTGATGGAAAAAGGCCGAAACGCCCTTGCCCCTCTTGTGAACGAAAGTCTGCGGATCAGCGACATTTCGCTGGAACATCGTTTGGTGCGCGGCGGCGATGACGAGCTTTTTGCACCCCAATATGTTATTGAATGTTACTACGATGAAGCGGGCTATGACGAGTCACTGCACGCCTATTTCCTGATGGACTGCCAGACGGGCAACTTGGAGGAAAGCGCAGACTACACCGGCAATGTCTACGACTACTACGGTAATTTGCTGCTGCTCTCCCCCTATCCGCAGATAAACGGCAACGAGCTTTTCGCCGGCAGGGAGAAAGACGCCGTGAGCGTCCCTGCCCCCGGGGGAGGAAGTCCTTTGACCGTTGCCGATGCATCAAAGATGGTGGAGGATTTTGATAACCATCTGAACCTGGCGCTGTACACAATGGAATCGCCCAATCTGCCGGACTACGCCATCGACAATGTGAGCGTGCATCTGTACCTGCGCTGGTTTGACTACCGCATCGCCATGCTGGAGCATCCCTACAATGCGGATGAGCGCTACGCCGAGCCCTCCTGCGCCGAGGCAAATCTTACATTGAAGGAGCATGAGGAGGGCCGCGCCCTGTACGAAATGTTTCTTATGACCCACCAAAAGCGGCTGAACAACGGCGTGAACGGCACGAGCATCATCGGCACGGTGGAGTTCCGCTATCAGAACGGCGGCTGGAAGATATCAGAGTTCAACCTGGAATCCGGTCTGCACAAGGCCTACGGCAGTCTCCAGGAACTGCTAGAAAATCAAAGCGCACCGACGGTGGAGTCCGTCGACCGGCTGATCGATGCCCAAATCGACTACTTTAAAAAGAACAACTAGGAAGCAAAAAGGCGGGGCTGCCACCCGCTTTCCTATTTTTTCTTCAGAATAATGTCGTATGGGTGGTCCGAGTCACCTTTTCCCACGAGCTTCAAAGCATTGCCTTCAATCATTTTCCTTATGCGAAGGGCATATATGAAGTCGCCAACGCCCATGGGGTTTTTGGCCAATATCTCGCCTATGAGCCTTGCCATAAGGAACTCGCCCTCGGGGATGTGCTTAAGTATAATATGATCGTAAAAATCCTCCGGCACCGAAATAAGCCTTCCGTTCACAAAAGCCCGAAAGGGGGCGTTTTCGGCCTGCAACTCCAGCCAAACACCGGCGTTAAACAGCTTTTCCTCCCAGGGAACCGCCCTTTCCAGACTCAAAAAGCTGTGAAGCTTTCCCGGTGCAACTTCCCCCCACCCGGAAAAAATAGAGAGCGAATTGGAGGACTCCTGGCGGCAGACGGGCAATTGCACGACGCTCAACGGGCAGTCGATTTCCGCGAGAGCGTGGCAGACAAACGCATATCCGCAGGCGGAATATGGCGCGTTGCTGACCCATGCCCGGATCGCCCTGCCCTCCCTGGCGGCGGCAATCAGCTTTTCATAGTCATCTCTTTGCTGGCGGAAAAAGTCATCGATTTCTCTTGCGGTGAACTTGCCGGAGAAAAACGCACGCGCAAACTCATCCCTGCGCTTGTCGCCGTCAAATTCGCCGGAGATATCGCCGAAATCAAGATTGCAGCCAATGCTGACAACATCCTGTGCGCTGCCGCCTATGGCTTCGCCCTCGAAAATCCTTTCCAACTGCTCCTGAGTCGGCTTTGTTCGGGGCCCTTCTCCAATATATCCAATTGAAGAGGCGCCCCTTTTCATGTTTTCCTTATTAAACACCTTTGCCAGTTTCATCGAGCCCTTTTCACTGTCATTAAATACAACTTCAAGCATGTGCCACCTCCTCTCATCATTATATCATGTTTGTGAGCGGCCTTTCCTCCGGGCCCGCTCACCCGCTATTTCCTTCGTAAATGGCTAAACTCATTATATCATGTTTGTGAGCGGTCTTTCCTTCGGGCCCGCCCACCCGCTATTTTCTTCGAAAATGGCTAAACTCATTATATCATGTTTGTGAGCGGCCTTTCCTTCGGGCCCGCCCACCCGCTATTTTCTTCGAAAGTGGCTAAACTCGTTATATCATGTTCATGGGCGGTCTTTTTGCGTATATGTCCCTCACAATCTCTTCAATTGAAGGCTGGGATATCTTGACATCGGCAATATCGAAATGGGCTGACAGATAGGAAAGGATGTCCTTCACAGTCATATCATCCTTACTTACGGAAAGCAGGGCGCCTTTTTCGCTGCTTTTAATGACATGAAGCCTTGCATCGATTCCTGCGATGTTCTCTATGGGACTCAAAAGCTCCACGTCTATGTTATAGCGGCCCGAGTACGCCTGCTTGAAGGCGATCAGGCTTCCATCGTGAATTATCCGCCCCTCGTCGATCATTATTATGCGGTCACAGATTTGGTCGATATCGTTCATGTCGTGGGTGGTGAGCATGACTGTTGTGCGGCTTTCCCGGTTCAGCTGACGGACAAACTTGCGGATGCTGTCCTTGACCAATACATCCAGGCCGATTGTGGGCTCGTCCAGATAGAGTATTTGTGGGCTGTGCAGCAGCGCTATGGCAATTTCAGCGCGCATCTTCTGGCCAAGGCTCAATTGGCGCACAGGCTTGCGCAAAAATGGCTGCATGTCCATCAGCTCAACGCACATCTCCACGTTTTTCTTGTAAATATCGCCCGGCACTTTGTACATTCTTTTGTACAGTTCAAAGGTGTCCTCCATGGGCAGATCCCAGTTGAGCTGGCTGCGCTGGCCAAACACAACGCCTATGTTCAGCGAGTTTTCCTTGCGATTTTTGTATGGCTCTTTGCCGTCAACCAAACCCTGGCCGGATGTGGGCACCAATATGCCGGAGAGCATTTTTATCGTGGTTGATTTCCCTGCTCCGTTTGCGCCTATATATCCCACCAGTTCGCCTCCCTCAATGGAGAAGTTGACGTCCTGCACGGCGTTTTTCGTTTCGTACTGGCGCACAAAGAATGATTTGAAGTTGTTCACAAAGCCTTTTTGGCGCTTGTACACCTGGAAATCCTTGCAGAGATCCTTCACTTCGATAAGAGCCATTTGTTTAAATGCCCCTTTCAATTTCTTTGGGTCAGGCGCCATTTCGACGATTGTATGTCGCCTCTCCGCCGGAGGAAGACTTTGTCCTCCCCCGGACCCCCTCCTACCAAGGGCTCCATCCCTTGGAACCCTCCATGGAACGAGCCCCCTTATGAACCCGTACTTTTGTAGCTGTTTACGCCCTTTAGCCAAAAGAGATACGCCAGCCCCAGCAGCAGAACACCCACCACCGGAGTCATGAACTGCAACGCCGGGTGAAACAGCGTTTCCTTGCCCAGGAAGTATTGCGCCGGGTAAAAGCTGATGAAGGCATAGGGCAGCACGAATGTGAGTATGCCCTGTATGGCCGTGTTATAGATAGTCAACGGATATTCGACAAAGCGCATGGGCTGCCAGTAAAAAAGCCCCATCGCGCTGCTGTTTTTTATCATCCAGAAGGCAGGAACGTTCGTGGCAGTGAACCCCGCCGCATGAATGCAGGCCGCGCCCAATATGACGATGACGAGCCAAGCGATCTTCCCGGCGGTCAGCACAATGGACAGCTTCGACAGGCAAACTGATATCATGACGATGCCGATTACATAGTTGCTGGTGTAGCCCGCGCTCACATTAAGACAAACCAAATACAGCAGCGGGCTGATGGGTTTGGTCAAAACCTGGTCGAAGCTTCCGTTTTGTATATGCCTTGAAAGCCGGCTGAACGTTCCCATGCAAAAAGTTGCAGCAAGAGCATAGCTAAGTTCATTCATTGCATACAGAAAGAGTATCTCATACATGCTCCAGCCGCCCATGCTTTGAAACTTTGACAGCAGCACCAGAATCATCACGAAGCCGGCAAACCAATTGATTACCTTTGAAAACGTGCGCAGAATATAGCTCAAGCGGTACTCAAGCTGAGTCACAAAGGCCACCTTTGCAAATGAGAAATATAGTTTGATTGCATCAATCATCAGTTAACCCCCCTGCACAAAGACCGTTTTCTGCAGCTTACTCCAAATGAGGCGCTCAAGAAGAAAGAAGACGCCAACCCATATGACCTGGCTTCCTATAATGGCAAGGCTTTGCTCAAAGGAATACTTGCCCAGATAAATTGCTATTGGCTCAAAGGTGACCAGCCTGAAGGGCAGGTATGCGCAGACGTTGGCCAGCCAGCCCGGGTAAAACCAGAGGGGGATTGTCGCCCCTGAAAATATGGTGAACAGAGCATAGGCAATCATATTGCTTGTGGCGGGGCCCTTTATCCAGAACACCATTATTCCCCAGATGTAATCGTAGAGAAACATCAAAGCAACGCCCAGCGCCAAGCTCACAAAAAACAGCCCCAGATTTGCTAAATCAGGCGCGTTCATTCCCCAAGCCAGCGCGGCGATTATCATTATCGGCGCACCGTTAAAGCATAGGGAAAAGAAATTGTCGCTCATGGCTTCAAAGAACATGTAGTTGCGCAGATTTATAGGGCGGATGAAATCGATGGCTATTGCGCCGCTCTGGACCTTGTCGGAAACGATGTAGGAAGCGTCAAATCGCGTGAGCATTCTCAGGGCCAGGGAAAGGATGGTGAATGTGATCATGTCCGAAAGCGTGACACCATTTACTGCGCCGGCAGAAAGCAGCGCCGTCCATATGGCCACCTGTATGTACACCCTGAGTATGCTGCCCAGCATCCCAATCCACATGTTCCCCCTATACTGGAACTGCAACTGGAATGTCCGCCTTAACAAGTAACTGTACATGCACAAAGCCCTCGCCTTCACCGTGCCAGTTCATGCCATTCAATTTAACTTATAGACATTTTCATTATTATAGGCCTGCGCGTATACAATGTCAAGGAAAAAACCTGGTAGCTGCAGGAGCCGCCTCTCTTTAAGTCCACTTTTCTCCCGGCAAGCCCGCTCTTACAACAACCTAACCGTCAGGAGGCCTTCTATATAGCTGTGATATATATCAACCTTGCGCAAATCTGCGCTTGTGCTATACTTACTTACATAGTTCCTACTAAAGGTTTCTGAAAATCAAGCCATTTAAATCAATTACAGGATCGGAGAGGTTTTTATGAATCTGCCAGCCATTTTCCCGAAGGACACCGGCTTTTCCTCCGCCGATTGGGAAAGCGCGCGTCGCCCGGAGCTCTTAAGACTCTTTCAGGAGCATGTTTACGGCTTCACGCCTTCCATGCTTCCCGAAGTTAGCTTTGAAGTGATTAAAAGTGAAACGGAAAAAGCATTTACCAAGCACGAAGTTTTTGCCCGGTTTTCAAAGGACGGAAAATCCTGCGGTTTCCGCTTCTTCTATTATCTTCCCACGCAGAGGAAAGAGCCCGTCCCTGCCATGATAGTGATCAACCCCTTTTCAAGGAGGAAGCGGTTTGCCTCCCCCGATAACAAGAACACATATCTGGCCCATGATCTTCTGGCGGAAAACGGCTACGCGGGCATTTTGGCCAACGTGGACGAGCTTTGCGCCGATAACAAGGACGAATACACAAAGGGCATACTTGAGCTTTTCCCCCGACAGGGCGAAAGCGGTTGGGGCGCTCTTGGGGCCTGGGCCTGGGCGGGCAGCCGCGTCGTGGACTTCCTGCTCAGCCAGCCGGAAATCGATCCTAAGAGAATTGGCGTTGCTGGCTTTTCCAGGGGCGGCAAAGCGGCTCTTTGGTGCGGCGCCCAGGATCAGCGCGTCGCCCTTACGGTATCAATAAACTCAGGCTGCTCCGGCGCTGCTGTCACCCGGGGCAAGAGAGGGGAGCTCATCCGGGATATCACCACCACCTTTCCCCATTGGCTCTGCGAAAAATACGCCTCCTATTCCGACCTGGAAAGCGAACTTCCCGTGGATCAACACATGCTTTTGGCCCTTTGCGGGCCCAGGCCGCTGTATGTTTCAAGCGCCTCCGAGGATATTTGGGCCGATCCCCAGAAGGAGTTTGAATCCTGCCTGCACGCCGGCGGCCT
Organism: Christensenellales bacterium; assembly: GCA_050309705.1. Lineage (GTDB taxonomy): Bacteria > Bacillota > Clostridia > Christensenellales > UBA1750 > JBNRMR01. Next base: position 6,736 of record JBNRMR010000216.1, read on the forward strand.
CTATGCCCTATATGGGAAAACCGGCCTTGAAAGCGGCTCTTTCCCGCCGGTAAACACGCCTCTGCTTGGAGGGAATATCGGCTATCATCTGCGCGAGGGTGAGCATGGCTGCCTCCTTTACGACTGGGAGCAATATATCGCCTTCATGAACCGGCATTTGAAGCCATAGAATCCATTGGCAGCAAAAAGGGAGACTTTCGTCAGTCTCCCTTTTGTTTGGTTTCAGTTTTTCCTATCCCTTGTGGAGTGCTGCGGAATCCTCGTCCACATAGAGCAGCCAGTTTGTATGCTCCCTCAGTATCGTCGCGGGAACCATTTCGGAGGTTTCTTCCGCCGCCAATGTGTCCCTGACCGCCTGGGCTTTGCGCTCTCCGCCCACCACGGATATTATGCAGCGCGAAAGCATTATCTGGTAAACCGTCATTGTTATGGCCTGCTGGGGAACATCATCCACCGTCTTGAACCAGCCCTCGCCCATCTGCTGGCGGCGCGAGCGTTCGTCAACCATATCTATTATCTTAAAAGCTTCACGGCTTTCAAAGTCCGCCGGCGGATCATTGAATGCGATATGCCCATTTTCGCCAATGCCTACCAGCGCCAAATCGACGGGGTCGCGGCGTATTTCTGCCGTCAAGCTGCATATATGCGCCTGCACATTGCCCAAGCCCTGGACATAATTTACCTTCCCGGGCTTAACCAGGCTCACAAATCTTTCCTCCAGGTATTTCTGGAAGCTTGCCGGATGCGTTACCGGAAGGCCAACATACTCGTCCAGATGGAAAACCTCCACCTTGCTCCAATCCACGTCCTCTTTCACAAGATACCCCAGCACCTCAAACTGCGATGCCCCCGTTGAAAGCACCAGTCTGGCCCGGCCCTGTTTCGCGATCGCCGCGCGAAGAACCTCTGCCGATTTCTTGGCCGCCGCCTTGCCCATTTCGTCCGCGTTTGCGCTAATGATAAGCCGCATGTCTATTCCTTCCTTTCTTCTGTTTAGTTCTATTCTCTTTAGCTCAATGATCATTAGAAGGATGCAATATTTTTGCTCCTGCGAGAGCCTGGTCAAATTCTTGAGCCGTCGATGCAAGCAATTCGCACGCTTTCTTTGCATTCCCCAAATATGAGCCTCATTCCCCTTTTTGATTTTACCCTTAATAAAATATTACCACGAACCTCAGCGCCTGGCTAGACAGATATTGACTTTTTTGTTAGCATTTTGCTCCTTTTTCTTGTTGATGCCATTCACTTGGCGCTCTTGCCGAGAAAAGGCGCGAAAGCGGGCCCTGTTTCCCAACCTGGCCCGCTTTTCTTTTTATATCGTTTTATCAGTTGCACAACATCCTGGGAAAAGTCCTATTTGGCTGCTTCTTTTTTCTTTTCGCCAATGCTCAAAAGCGCGTTCAGCAAAATGCCAAATATGGCTGCGCCTGCGATGCAGGGGATGTCCATGCCGAAGAAGCTGATGTTCCCGCCAAAAGCATACTGTCCGCCGATGCCGATTACCATTATCGTTGCGATTACGGCTATATTCTTGGCTGAGAACATGTCCACCTTTTTATCGATCATTATAGCGATTCCCTGTGCGGCTATGGCGCCAAAGAGGTAAACTTCCAGGCCGCCGATGACCGCCAGCGGGATTGCGTATATGGCGGAAACAAGGGGCGTGAAGAAGGATATTATCATGGCGATTACCGCTGCCACTCCCAAAACCGACACGGAGAACACCTTGGTGATTGCCATGGTGGAAATGTTTTCGCCGTAGTTGGTGCCCGCGGGCCCGCCAACGACGCCTGATATCATGTCGCACACGCCATCGCCGATCAGGTTGCGGTCAAGAAGGCTCACCAAGTCATACCTGCCCTTGCCTTTTTTCTTGGCGATATCGTTCACATAAATGTCAAGCTGGTACATATGTGCGGTGGACTCGGGTATTGTCGCTATCGCTATGGGCATTATGGCCACAACGGCCTGCCAGGATGCCTTGGGGAATGTGAACGCCGGAACTGCAAACGCCCCGCGAGACCAAAGCGAGGCCTCCAGCGCCTCCTTGGGGATGGCGCGGAAAAGGCTCATCTCCGGCCCGCCGAAAAGGACCAGCAGCCCTGCCGCGGCGCAGCCTACAGCCGCCCCCAGAAGAAGCGGTAGCTGCCCCAAGAAGCCTTTAAGATAGCGGGAAAAGAGGATTGTGGAAAGCAGTGTTGCAAGAGAGATGACCCACACCCAGCTGGATCCGGCCACGCTTCCGGCGGCTGCAGACATGGAAGGAGCGGCGTCTGCCAGGGCGTTTCCTGCCAGTGTAAGGCCGATTATCATGGCGATGGAGCCGGTGATCGACGGAGGAAGTATCTTTTCCACGGCCTGCACGCCTGAGAACTTGACCAAAAGCCCCGCAGCAATTGAAACCAGCCCCGACATTATTATGCCGAACTGGGCGTAGGAGATGGCCTCTCCCGGCAGCACTGATGTCTCACCGGTCATCCACGCACTCAGCTGCGCTGCGGCCTCTGGGCTGAGTCTGGAGGCTATCGCCTCTGAGGCCATCAGGCTTGAAACAGCAGTGAGGTAAGCAAAACTGGAGCCATAATACAGCGGGATTTTTTTACCAGTAATCAGAATGAAGCAGAGAGTTGCAAGTCCGCTGGCGAATATGGTGGTGGACACCTGGAAACCGGTGATTAGAGCAACCGTTACGGTCGCGGGGAACATGACTATGACCTGCTGCAAAGCGTACAGCAAAAGCTTCCCCAGGGAAGGCCTTTCGTCGGGCAAGTATGCGGTTGTCTTTGGTTTTGCCAGTTGCATGTGGTTGTTCCTCCTAAGGCTGTATTCTATGAACAGCCGCGCAGGGGCGGCGGACATATTTAATAATCGGCATTAACCGGGCCTCTTTTTTTGTTTGACCGCTGCAGAAAGCCGTATGCTCAAAAAAGAATCTTGCCGCAAACGGCAAGACCCCTTAATTCGCATTGTTAACATATGGCTTATGGGCCATATTGCCGGCCTTTTCGATCGGCCTTCAAGCTTGCGATAAGATAATACCACATTAATGACCCCTTGTGAATACCCTGGAGCAGATATTGTAAAAATAAATCATATTTTGTCTTTTGCTGTTTCATTTAATTTATTGAACAGGAAAATTTTATCATGAATAACAATTAAGGCGCCTTTCGCGGCGGGCAGAAAGAGGCGTGGTCAGCTATCCTCTCAAAAACGAAGCGGCGCCCCTGCAAGAGCTGGTTTACTATGCCAGCAGGAATACCTCTTTGGATGAGCGCTCTTGCTGGATCGTTTGCGCGCATCACCCGGCGGCTGGAATCCCGCCCATTACCGGTGGGAGGAGCCCTGCGTTTACCACATCGATCCCCATCCCCGGTTTGTGTTCAATGATAAACATGTGCCCAGGCGATCACCTTGCCGGGACCGGGAGTTTACCTCCGCGGGGCTTTTTGCTCGTTTTTTTAATGCAAATTAAATTCAAACTTCTTCTTGATTATATTAAACCGCTGTGATATAATCTTGATATACTTAGCGATTAATTTTATATAATATACCATATGGCCTTTTCATTTTCGGTTCGCCAAGCGAATGCCGAGCGTGAAACTTATAATTACACTCCGCGGCATCACGGCCGCCACAGTGTTTTCTTGTTTTAATAAAAGCGCAGATACTATTTGCAGCTTTTGTTTGCATAAATGCCATTTGTATATGTGCGCAAAGTCCGAAGCGCTAATCAAAACCCGCATAGCCTTGTTTGTTGCACCCAAAAGCCCGAAAATGCAGAAATATAAGGGCAAAATCTCCTGAAAAACCAGGACGAGGCCGCTCAAAGCATTAGGAAGCCGGCGCTGTCTTATAAAGATAAAACAAGCCAAGCCTAACGCGCAAAATAAGGAGGATGATCCGGATTGAGCATTAACACAAGCCATCAACCGCAGATGCAAAGAAGCAAATGGCGGGTGCTGAAAAAGCAGTTCGCAAACAGTTGGCAGCTTTATTTCTTCGTGCTGCCCGGGCTGCTTTATTATGTGGTTTTCCATTACCTGCCCCTTTACGGCATACAGATCGCATTCAAGGACTATAAGGCGGTTCTGGGGATAACGGGCAGCGCCTGGGTGGGGCTTAAGCACTTTGACACCTTCTTTAAATCCTACCTGAGTTGGCCTCTTGTAAGAAACACATTGCTGGTGAACTTTTACGCGCTGATATTCGGCTTCCCGATACCGGTCATACTCTCCCTACTTTTAAACCGTGTATCGTCGCCGAAATTCAAAAAATTCTCGCAGACAGTCATATATATTCCCCACTTCATATCCACCGTTGTGCTCGCGGGGATGCTATATATATTCCTGGAACCCACAAACGGTTTTGTCAACAAAATCATTTCCGCCCTGGGTGGTAAAAATCAGTTTTTCATGGCTGAATCGGCATGGTTTCGGCGCGTGTTCGTCATTTCGGCCATATGGCAAAACTCCGGCTGGAACACCATCGTCTATATCGCCGCCCTCACCAGCATCGATCAAGAAATGTACGAAGCGGCCACGCTGGACGGCGCCTCCATCATAAAACAGATCTGGTACATCGACATACCCAGCATCATACCAATGGCCATGATGATGCTGATACTCAACAGCGGCCAAATTATGGCCGGCAACATGCAAAAAACCCTGCTCCTTCAGACAGCCGGAAACAAGGGCACATCAAACACAATCGGTGTTTACGTCTACCAGATAGGCCTTCAAAGCGGCCAGTTTTCATACACTGCGGCCATCGGCCTTTTCCAGAACATCATCAGCTTCCTGATGGTGTCCACCGTCAACTACATTTCCAAGCGTTTCAGCTCAATAAGCATGTTCTAGAATGGGGGGAGAGAAAATGGCTGAGAAAATAAAAGATTTGGCGCCCAGGAGCGCACGCATACGCCTTTCCATGGAGGATAGAGTATTCACCGTTTTTAACTACGTCTTTTGGGCGCTGGTGCTGCTGATCATACTCTATCCCCTGTATCTGATCGTCATTTCTTCCGTTTCTGACCCATACGCGGTCATGAACGGCGAAGTGCTGCTCTTCCCGGTCGACTTTTCGCTGGTTGGCTATGAAAGGATAACGAAATATGCCACACTTTGGAGAAGCTACTACTGGGCAGTAATATACACCGTGGCGGGCACGGCCATTGGAATATCCCTGACAATGCTGATGGCCTACGCCCTTTCAAACAAATTCCCCGGGAAGGGCCTGGTCAACTTTGTCATCATATTCACAATGTTCTTCAGCGGCGGCCTCATCCCCACATTTTTGGTCATGAGGGATATCGGCCTTTATAACAAACCGATAATCATGGTGCTGATGGGGGCCATGAGCGTCTGGAACACGATGATCGCCCGGACATTTATCAGCACCTCCATCCCCGGCGAACTCTACGAGGCCGCCATGATAGACGGCTCCGATCACTTTCAGTACTTCTTTAAGGTCGTCCTGCCCCTTTCCGGCACAATAGTGGCGGTGCTCAGCGTCTATTATGCCGTTGCAAAATGGAATGACTACTTCACCGCCCTTGTTTATCTGCGCGACAACAAGTATTGGCCCCTGCAAACGGTGCTGCGGCAGATTTTGGCGGCACTTACCGTATCAGCGGGGGACGTTGCGGAGATGTTCGAGGGCGATTACACCGACGTCGCTGAAACTCTGCGGGTTTCCAACGTGGTGAAATACTGCGCGATAATCATTTCCACCGTGCCCGCGGTGGTGCTCTATCTGGTCATGCAGGACTACTTCGTCAAGGGCGTTATGATAGGCTCCATAAAGGGTTAGCCCTTCTTAAAATCCCTGAAAAAGCAAAGCTTCCATTTAATTTTCAGCGAGAGCTGCAAAATGGGATAAACTCAATGAACTTTGAACACATGAAAGGAGAACTAAGTAATGAAGCGCAAGACTACTGTTCTATTAGCGTTGGTACTGGTTTTGGC
>JBNRMR010000217.1:0-4457 GCA_050309705.1 Christensenellales bacterium
GTTCAGGGGTTTCCCCGGGGGCTTCAAGGCCGTCTTCAGGGGAATCCGCTTGCGGGCCATTCCCTTCGGCTGAAAGGCCGGCGCCCTCCATAGTCATTGACGCAGGCTCGCTTTCTCCCGGTGCGGCTAGGCCGTAGCCCATCCTCCTCACTGCGCCATCCTCCAGCGGGCTATCGTCGTAGACAGGTTCGCTCGTGGCGCTCAGGGCAATTATCACCGGGACTGAAACCAGCACCAGCACGATAGCCGTCACTGCGGCCATTTTCCTGGGCGAATGGCGGCGCCTAAGCCTTGCATAAAGTCCATGCAGGATGGCAACTCCTTCATAGGCCAGGTAGACCATCCATTTCCATATATATATAGCCAGCTCTTTTATGCAGCTCACATTTCCCTCCACTTTTACAAAATTCCGCAGGCGCAGATGTTTTCCATCCGCAAACTTCAAGTCCTGTGGCTAAAAAGCCGAGGACAGGTCGGAAAATCAAAGTTCATCGGCAAATTACTCTAATTCATCGCCATATTATACCAAAACTGGTTGTTAAACGCAATAATACCATAAATTGTTTACAATTTACCGAATGCAGCTTCAGCGGCGCCGCCTTGGCGGTATCAAAAACGCGCCGGTCATCAGCAGCATTACAGCCACATCCTGCGAGAGAGGCCCAGTCCTGGGTATCGTCTTGATTATATCGGGGATATCAAACACGGAGTCGGGCGAAACCGCACCGCCTTCCTCCACAAAGGTGGCATGAATCAGGTGGGGTGCGCGAACATCCCAGAATACATAAAGATTGATTGCGCCCTTGGCTTCGCCATCCACATAGACGTTTTCCACGGAATAACCCTCGTCCGGCATCATGATATAAACCGGATTTGTTCCCTGCTGCAACTTAGTCTCACCCTCGACAAATATGCGTCCCCCCGGTCCTGCCGTCGCCAAGAAGGTATATGTCGCCGGGGCGTTAGGATCGTGGTTCGGGTCGGGGATATCAACGTCCACGCTTATTGTGTAAACATAGGAAGGGCCTGTCACTCCCTTCAGGAACGAAAGCCCGATAATGGCGGCGTCCCCTGGCAGCAAGGATGCGCTGCCCAGATCAACCGAAGCGCCGCTGATGATAAACGGCGAATTGCCGGTGATGGTAGCGGTGATATCCTCATCTTCAAAGAAATAATATCCTCCGGACTCAGCCTTGGGCTGGGCGTCAAAGCTGTGATTGAAGCCGCCCTCCTGTCCTTTGAATGCCACGACATAATAATCCGTCAGACCATGCATCAGCGCATAATCCCTGACGGAAACCGTGTGAAGCAGGCTTACATTCTCCGGCCTGCTGCCCTCCTTCGAGGCGTCAATTGTCACCTGATACCTGTCGCCTATCTGCGCGCCGGAAATATCAATGGCGATATCAGGCTCATCTGGGTCCATCTCGCCCATCCTCACTCCGTTCACGCTGTATTCATACTTCGCACCAGGCAGCAGCGATATGTTTTTCGCCACGATCTTTCCATCTGAGTAGCCCAAAGCCACGCTTTTGATCATCAGTTCATCCTGCTGTGCAAGGGCTGTTTTGGGGGCTGCGCAAAAAACAATGACGGCCGCCGCAATCATAATCGCTATTTTTACAAGCTTTTTTTCTTTTATAATTCGCTTCATAATTCCTCCGCTAGAGATTATATCCATACTTTAGAATTCATTTCTTCCTATGTATTACCATATCACCCAATGGGGTAAAGCACAATGAAAGCCGCATTTAAGCAATGCCCGCGCCCAAGAAAAGACTTCGTCGAATTAATAACGAGTCTCGTCCATTTTTTGTTCAAAAATGAAATGAATGGAAAAATAATGGCCAATTTAAATTCACCGCCGTATTCTTTTAGGTTGACAAGAGGGGGCAAAATGTATATAATGTTGAAGGTCAGCGAATCCTAAAGGGCAATTATCTGCCAAATTCGCAAAACCAAACAAGTTTTTGACCCATTAGCTCAGTTGGTAGAGCATTTGACTTTTAATCAAAGGGTCCGGAGTTCGAATCTCCGATGGGTCACCACTCAGGCTCAAGCCCGAACCTGCCTAACTTCTTTTCAAGCGGCATGTTCGAATGAGTCTTAAGAGATAAGGCGCAATAAAAAGTCCGCTCAAAAGGGGCGGCCTTTTTATTTCCCCTTCCCCTGCCCCAACAGCTTTTTTGCCGCCTGCGAACATGAATGAAGGGCGGCTTTTTCGATAGCTTCTTTGGCATACTGGCAGTTCAGGCCCACCTGGTCAATCGTTTTTGGGTACATGCCTACGATCACCGCGTCCGTGGGCTTGATGCTGGAATAGGCTTCGTCAAAGGCGGCGCGAACTGTTTCCTGGCTCTGACAGCGGCGAGTCGCACCAAGGATTTTGAAGGCCAGGCAGGGCTTTTCAACCGAGCGTATGGTCTCATACATGATTGGAACATCTTCGTCCACGAAAAGTGGCTCCTCGCTTCCCACCATCTCAGCCTTTTGCCGTCTTTCAGGAACGCTGATATTGTAAACGCAGCACATGTAAAAGTCCACGTCCAGCCTCTGCTCCTCAGCAAATTCAACCACCCGGGGCATATGAGTGCAAAGGCCCACTGCAAGGCCCGTTTCGCGGATGATCTTCAGCCTTTCGATCAGCTCCTGGGTCTGCCCCTTAAGAAAAAGATTATCCGTGGCTGTGCCATGGTGGTAGATCGCCGCAGGCTGGTAAGAAACAATCTGGCGGACATTGGCGGCAAAAGAGCCCATTTCCGACGCGGTCTGGGCTATCCAGCTCATCCTGCCCCCTTCCTGGCGGTACTCGCGAATCAGGCGCATGATATGCTTGTCGCCGCGCATCTGCAAGGCGGTGATGCCATTTTCTTCGCAGCGAAAAAGCATTTTCTTCACATTTTCGGCAGTGAAATAGTCCTCCATGTCCCGGTCAAGCTGGCGATTTACATGGGAGTTGCCGCTGACGGGGTTCCCGCCAACGATCAGCCGGGAAAAAGACTGCCCGCGAATCTCGATTTGTGGCAACATAGTTTTACTCCTTCATTTTTGCATCGCGTCTGACGGTGTTTAAGCAGCGGTTACAACATGGAGGTTCTTTTTTCAGTTGATATATCTATGCTAAGCATAGCATATTCCCAAACCTTTGCGCAACTAATTTTCCTCGCAATAAAGAGGATCCGCCGGACAAGTTCAGCACATTTGTATTGCCTTTATCGGCGGTTTCCCTTAAAATACATATATGAAAAACATAGTATTTGTCGAGGGTGTTTCGGGGGCGGGCAAGTCCTCATGCGCGTCGGCCCTAGCCAAAAACCTGCGTGATTTTGGCCTTAGCGCCGAATGCTTCCTTGAAGGTGACGCCAAAAGCCCCCTTGACCTTTTCAGCGCCGCCTATATGAAATCCTCTGAATATGAGGGCCTGCTTTCACAGTATCCTGATTACGCCAATAGGCTTTCAAAGAATGCCGTTTTACTGGGCGGGCATGCTCTGTTGCGCTACCAAAATGCGAAACAAAGGCTCTTTCCCCCCAGCCTTGACCTGTTTTTGCGGGAAAGAGAATTTTGCTATCTTCCTAAAAGCCCAGTTCCCATCGACATTTTCACCGAGGTTTTCTCGGCGCTTTGGCGCAGCTATGCCCGAGGCGAAAGGAAGGAAGCGGACTACGCAATTTTCGACGGCTCCTTGATAAGCCACATGTCCAGCGACCTCATGCGCAACTACGGCGCCTCTTCGGGGAGAATAGCCGCCCATTTTGGGGCGCTCATTGGCGAAGTTCACCACCTAAGTCCGGTTGTTTTCTACCTTTCTCCAAGCGATGCCGGGCAATGCCTGAAAAGTGCCCGCCAAAGCCGCGGCCAGCCCCCTCCCACCGAAAATGATCTGCGGTTTTGGCAGTGCCGCAAAGCGATGGACATGGTGGTGCTTGAGAAAATTCCGCTTATTGCCCATGTGATTGACATCGGCGATGGCCTCTGGGATGAAGCGGTTCAGTATATGACTAATCATTTGATAAGCGGCGCTTGCCTCGCCTAAAGGAGCAGCTATGAAGCTTTTGTTCTTGTTTGGAAACTCTGCCGTCGGGAAGATGACGGTTGGCCAGGAGTTGGCGAAAATTACCCAGATGCGGCTCTTTCACAACCACATGACCATCGAGCCGGTGATAGAGATCTTCGGCAGATATGACGGCAAAGTCACCCAAAGACTGCGGGAGGTGATCTTCGAGGAGTTCGCCAAATCCGATAATTACGGCATGATCTTCACATTTATGTGGGCCTTTGACCAGAAATCTGACTGGGATTATGTGGCTCATGTGAGCGATATCTTCGCCCAAAGCGGCGCGAAAATCTACTATGCGGAGCTGGTGGCTTCCCAGTCTGTTCGCCTGCGGCGGAACGCGACTGAAAACCGGCTGAAAAACAAAGCGTCAAAAAGGGATATTGATCTGTCCAACAAG
>JBNRMR010000218.1:0-4498 GCA_050309705.1 Christensenellales bacterium
CCCAGTGTGTAGCAGCCGATATCCGCCACGCAGCGCAGCTTCAGCTTGCTTATAGCGTAAAAAACGGCTCTGTGGGGGCAGCCGGGGCATAGAACTGGCGGCCGCACCGGAAGGCTTTCCCCGGCGGGCAAAACGTCCGACTCCTCGCCGCAAAAGAGCTTCTTCACTTTGGCGGCGGAAAGCTCGCCCTGCTTGCCAGTTCTGTCCTTGCCGGAAACCTTAACACCATCAAGCTGCCAGGCTTTTATCTGATCCTCGATGAAGGGCTCCAGCTCCTCCACCACATACAGTGTCTTGACATTGCCGGCAAATTCCTCGATGAGCTTTTTCGGAAGTGGATGTACCATGCCCAGCTTCAAAACCGATGCCTGGGGCATGGCTTCCCGAACATATTGATATGAAGCGCCGGAGGTGATTACCCCCACATCGCCCCTCATCTCCATTTTGTTTATGTCAAATGAGTTGCAGTCCATAGCGATGCTGTCCATGCGCTGTTCCACCACCACATGGCGGCCGATTGCGTTTGAAGGCATCATCACATACTTGCGCACATCCTTCACATATGGCTTGAGCGCAAGCTCCTGCCTTTCACCCAGGGCAGTCAAAGACCTTGCATGGGCGATTCTCGTCGTCAGGCGAACGAACACGGGCGTATCGTATTTCTCGGATATTTCATAGGCCAGCTTCATCATGTCCAGGCATTCCTGGCTGTCTGACGGCTCCAACATGGGCACATGGGCGCTCCTGGCATAAAAGCGGGAGTCCTGCTCATTCTGGCTGGAGAACATTGCAGGGTCGTCCGCCACGACGATGACCAAACCGCCGTTCACTCCGGTGTATGAAACCGTGAATATGGGGTCGGCGGCCACGTTCACCCCAACATGCTTCATGCAGGAAAGGGCCCTGGCTCCAGCCACGCTGGCGCCAAAGGCGACTTCCACCGCCACCTTTTCATTGGGCGCCCACTGGGACTTAATCTCCCCATAGCGGGCGATGTTTTCGGTGATCTCGGTCGAGGGCGTGCCGGGATATGACGCTGTCACCTTCACCCCCGCCTCCCACGCCCCCCTGGCGATTGCCTCATTGCCCAGCATAAGCTGAATTTCTCTATTATCTGTTTCTTCTCTTACTTTTGCTTCCATTAAACTCTCCTAAAGCTTTCGAAGATCCGTGACCCTGCGTGACTTGCCCTCAAAGCGCTTGACAGTATTTGGCGAAACCAGGTTTATCTTGGCATCCACCTGCAAAGCTGAGCGCATTTTCTCATGTATCTGCTGCTGCAGCCTTTCCAGCATGCTGTAATGCTCCAACAGGCCGCCGTCCTTCAGCTCCACGTTCACCTGAAGGGTGTCCCTGTAACCCACCCTGTCCACAATAATCTCATACTGGGGGCCTATCCCCTCGAAGGACAAAAGCACTTCTTCTATCTGGCTGGGGTAGACATTCACTCCCCTTATGATCAGCATATCGTCGCTACGGTAAAGTATCTTCTCCAGCCGGCGCATAGTCCTGCCACAGGGGCATGATTCCGGAATTATGCGGGAGATATCGTGGGTGCGGTAGCGGATCATCGGTATGCCCCGCTTGGTCATGGTGGTGATGACCACCTCGCCCTTTTCTCCTTCCGGGAGTATCTCGCCTGTGTCAGGGTCAATTATTTCCACGAAGAAATGGTCCTCGTTGATGTGCTGGCCGTTCTTATACAGGCATTCGCCAGCGACACCCGGGCCAATGATCTCCGACAGGCCGTAGTTGTCAGTGGCGGTAAGACCCAGTCTGCTTTCCAGCTCCTCCCTCATGCCCTCGGTGGCGGGCTCAGAGCCGAACATGCCTATTTTTAGATTAAGATCATCCTTTGAAATGCCCATTCTCTCCATAGTCTCGACGATTATAAGGCCATATGAGGGCGTGCCTATCAGCAGAGTGGTGCCGAAATCCTTCATGAGCTGAAGCTGCCTTTCGGTGTTGCCCGACGATGTGGGCACAACCGCCGCGCCCACCTTCTCAAGGCCGTAATGCAACCCCAAAGCGCCGGTGAAAAGGCCGTACCCGAAGGTAATCTGGGCGATGTCCTCGCAGCTTCCGCCACTCATGACGATGAGCCTTGCCATGTTTTCGGCCCACATGTCCAGGTCCTCCTTTGTGTAGCCAACCACTGTTGCCCTGCCTGTGGTGCCCGACGAAGCGTGTATCCGCACGATATCCTTCATCGGCACTGCAAAAAGCCCAAAGGGGTAGTTTTCACGCAGGTCGTCCTTCACTGTGAAGGGAATCCTGCCCATGTCCTCGGGGGATTGCAGATCACCCGGCCGGATGCCCGCCTCGTCAAAGCGCTTTTTGTACATGGGCACATTTTCATAGGCGTGCTGAAGGGACCATCTTAGCCGCTCCAGCTGTAGCTCCCTCAGCTTCTTGGGGTCCATCGTTTCCATTTTTTCATCAAAAAACCTTACTGCCATCTCTCTTTCCCTTACCATTTCAGCCATCCTTCCGTTTTTCCGTTTTTCTGCTCTGCAATTTATTTACAAATAAAACAGTTTCAATAAAACATCACCCTGATGCCTTGGTCTGCAGCCCTGCGTTTTCTGCGGCATACCTGCACAGCCCTTCCAGCGGACATTCCCCGCATTTTGGCTTTCTGGCCATACAGACCCTCCTGCCGTGGAGTATCAGCCAGTGATGGGCCTTCGACCATTGCTTCCTGGGTATAACCTCCATCAACTGTTTTTCCGCCGACAGCACATCCTTGGCAGTCACAAGCCCCAAACGGTTGCTGACGCGAAACACATGAGTGTCCACAGCGATGGCGTCACCCCCAAAGGCGTTGGCGTAGACCACGTTGGCGGTCTTTCTTCCCACCCCGGGAAGGGTTTGAAGCGCGTCCAGGTCGCCGGGAATCTGGCCGCCGAAATCCGTCATGATCTTCCTTGCGGACATAACTATATTTTCCGCCTTTTTCTTGAAGCCGCAGCTTCTGACATAGGGGTAGACCTCCTCCGGCGTTGACTCTGCAAGGGCCTTTACATCCGGAAAGTCCGCAAAGAGCCGGGGCGTCACCGAGTTCACCTGCCTGTCGGTGCATTGGGCGGAGAGTATCGTGGCCACAAGGGTTTCATATGGGTTGGTGAAGTTCAGCTCCGGGCCCGCATCGGGATAAAGGCTCTGCAAAACAGCCAATATCTCGCGATCTTTCAGCTTTTTTTGCATTTTCTCATCCCTCCGTCCCGATAAATTCTATTATGACATTATATTATACAAAGACCTAAAAAGCAAGCATTTAAGGCAAAGCCGGCCCATCGCCGTGCCTTTTAAAATGCCTTTTTGTGGGCCATAAAACCGCCTTGTTCGTCTTTTGCGCCGCAACTTTATGTGTTAAAATATATAATAAAAAGCAAAAAGCAAAGGAGAACGAAATGAGCGAATACAATCTTCGCAAGTATATGGAGCGACTCTATGATGAGCGCGGAAGGCAATATCCCCTTGATGCGTCGTCCGCAGAGGCATATGGCGCCTGGAAAGAGCGGGTGCGGAAGCGGCTTTTTGAAATCACGGGAATTGACATAATCAGATCCATGGAACAGCCGCCTTTAAGCCCAAGACTGCTCAGCGAGGAAGAGCGCGACGGCTACACTCTTCAAAACTGGGATATCCAAACCGAGCAGTATGTGCGCACACCCTTTTATCTGCTTATACCTGACCGACCCAACGGCGCGGCGGTGCTGAACCCCCATGGCCACGGCGGCGGTAGAGATGTGAGCATCATGAACATGGACAATCCCTCCGTGAAGCAGATGTTTGCCGGCCCTCAGTCGGGAAATAAAACCTTTGCGTTGGAAGCGGTCAGCCGAGGCTACATTGTCGCTTGCCCGGACGCAAGAGGCGCCGGCGAAAGGCGCGAAACTGAACAGCAAGGCGATGAGCCTGAGAAATACCGCCTTAATTCCCACAGGGAAATCAACCAGATGGGCCTGGGCTTTGGCATCACCATGGTGGCTTTCATGGTATGGGATCTGATGAAGATCATAGACTTTCTTCTGACATTACCTCAGGTAGACCCAAACCGCATTGGCTGCCTGGGCATGTCCGGAGGCGGGCAGCAGACCATATTCCTTGCCGCTCTCGATGAGAGGATATCCGCAGCGGTCACCAGCGGCTATTTTTACGGATATAAGGATGCGCTTTTGCTCATGCCTGGAAACTGCTCCTGCAACTATGTGCCCCATCTGTGGGAAACGGTGGATATGGGCGATATCGGCGCCATGATCGCCCCCAGGGCATTGCTGGTTGAAAGCGGCAAGATTGATCCCCTTAACGGCAAACCCGGCATAGAAAATTGCATATCACAGGTTGAAATTGCAAGGGAAGCCTTCAAGCTCCTGGGCAAAGAGGAAAAGCTTTTTCACTCCATCCATGAGGATGGCCATAAGTACAAGGGCATTGATGTTTTCCCCTTCCTTGAAAAGTGGTTGTGAACTCTAACCGGGGGAGGGCTCTGCCC
>JBNRMR010000219.1:0-16191 GCA_050309705.1 Christensenellales bacterium
GACATGGTATATTACAAAAACGGAAATTATGTTCGATTATTACAATATTCCCAAGCTATTAGGATAGGTAGATATAGTCGGTGCATTTTTTTATCAAATGATTACAAAAAATATAAATAAAGGGAGAAGCGAAAATGAAGAACATGATTTTTTGCCAGAGCTGCGGTATGCCCATGACAGAGGAACAGCATTTCGGGAAGAACCAGGACGGCAGCAAAAACGAAGACTACTGCCTTTACTGTTTTAAGGAGGGGGCATTCACAAAGGATGAGACAATGGAGGAGATGATCGAGTCCTGCATACCCCACTGTTTGGGCGGCGACCCGTGGCATAGCGAGGACGAGGCCAGGAAGGCATGCTGGCATTTTTTCCTCAGATGAAAAGGTGGAGGAAGTAAGAGCTTTTTACAGAAGACCGGGAACATCCAAAAGGCTTTGAACGGTAAAGCTCTGGCCCCAATCGGGCGGCGCGCCGTTTCTGTCGATAAGGGCGGAGACGACGCCCAGAGCGTTGGCCCCGGCGATGTCCTTTTGCTCATCGCCGACATAGATCATATGAGACGGCGGAATTTTAAAGGCGTTTAGCAGCGCCGAAAACCCGGCGGCATGGGGCTTTCTGTACCCAACGTCGACGGATGTGAGGATAATGTCAAAATAATGGCGTATTGGCGCTATGTCCCGCAGGGAAAAGGAATTGTCCATGCCGTAGGCGACGTCCGTTAAGGCGCCTATTTTCAACCCTGCCAACTTTAAACGGCGCAGAGCTTCCTCCGCGTCGCCATAGCAAACGGCATCGGCTTGAAAGAAGCCGTAGAAGGCTGCCCTGACGGCGTCAAGCCCATCATAAGGCCGGTTCCATGCGTCAAAAATTTCCTTGAATATGGTCTGGGAATCGACTTCGCGTTCCCGGGGGTTTTCGCGGGTATTGTATTTTGCCAGTACATTTATGGCGGTTTTAATGCGCTCCTGTGACAAAGGAAGGCCGCAGCTTTCGCAAGCTTGTTTCAGCGCGGGCTCATACAGCGGTTCCCAGTTGAGAGGGCTATTATATTTGACCAAAGTGCCGCCGATATCAAATGAAACGGCCTGAATTCTCACGGTTCCGCCTCCCTTCAGGGTTCATGAACAGGAACACCCCCGGATTTTCTGCCGGGGGTGTATGTCCGTTTCCGCCTATTCGCTCTCGTCAATATCCGCGTTGTGATAGACCTCCTGAACGTCGTCAAGGTCCTCCAGCATGTCGATCATCTTACGGATTTTCTTCAGATTTTCTTCATCGCTAACCTCAACATAGTTCTGGGGGATTAAAGTTATCTCCGCTGAGACGAACTCAAAGCCCTCCGCCTCCAGATTTTCGCGCACCTGGGAGAACTCCACCGGATCGGTTATGACCTCGAAGAACTCGTCGTCCGTCTTGATATCGCCCGCGCCGGCCTCGAGGGCTGTCATCATGAACTCATCTTCGTCCATGCCGTTCCTCTCGATTATGATTATGCCCAGGCGGTCGAACATGTAGCTCACGCAGCCGTTGGCGCCCATGCTGCCGCCATTTTTGTCGAAGGCGTGGCGCACTTCGCCCACAGTGCGGTTGCGGTTTTCGGTGAGGGTGTTCACCATCACAGCGACTCCGCCGGGGGCATAGCCCTCGTAGGTTATCTGCATATAGTTAACATCGTCCGTATCCCCGGCCGCCTTTTTGATGGACCGCTGGATATTGTCGTTGGGCATATTGGCCGCACGGCACTTGGCCATCACGTCCCTGAGCCTTTGGTTGGAAACGGGGTCGCTGCCGCCTTCCCTTACAACCACAGAGATCTCCCTGCCCAGCTTCGTGAATATCTTCGCTTTCGCGGCGTCAGACTTGTTTTTTCTGGCCGCTACGTTTGATGCATGTGAATGCCCTGCCATATTTTCCTCCAAACATACCTGTTAATTAAATATCATATATCATTTTATCACATTTAGGGGCTATTAACAAGAAGGCGGGCATTAAGCGGTTTTTCTGCTTGTTTGCCCGTCTTTCGCACCTCAATATTTTCAGGATTTTGCGCTTTTCAGCCTGGCTGAGAGATATTCAACTATATCTTTAACCTGGTTAAGGCTCCACACATCCCTTATAGGAATTTCCATTCCAAAATGCTCCTCCACAGCGTTCAGTAAGCTGGCGACATCGAAGGAATTTAAGGAGAGATCCCTGACTAAATCCGTGTCCATGGTGATGTTCCTGACGCCCGCAACTTCATATACAATAGCCTGAATGGCGTTAAACAGGTTTCTTTCGCTCAATTTGTTTCTTTCGCCTTTTCCGCTTCTTCCGCTCATTTCACTTGCATTGTTCATTGAATTATCCCCTCGCGTTTAATTTTCTTAGTCGACGTCCGTTCAAAAGGCGTCTCGCTCAGCTTGACTATCTGTATCTTCCTGAAGGGAGGCTGGCCCTGGTTCATTCGGTCCACCTCTTTTTGTATGCTGTACAGCACCTCATATGGCTGCATTCCCGCAGTCTTTTCCGGGTCGGGGTGGACTATCACCGCCAGCTTCACATCATCGGCGGACTGGCCGCTGCTGGCGCCGTATGCCACCACCTCCTTGACATAGGGGCATTCCATAAGTTTAATTTCTATCTCCTCCGGTGAGATTTTCTTGCCGTTGCTGAAAACGATGAGGGACTTCTTCCTGCCGTTTATGTATAGGAACCCGTCCTTGTCCAGATAGCCGATATCGCCTGTCATAAACCAGCCGTCCTTGAATGCCAGTGCGGTGAACTCCTCGTTCTTGTAATAGCCCGATGAAACCGAGGGGCCCTTGACGCATATCTCACCGTCGTCAATCCTCACCTGCATGCCCGGTATTACCTGGCCCACCGAGCCAATCTTGTTGAATTCGTTGCGGTTCACGCTTATTAAGGGGCTGCACTCTGTGATGCCATAGCCCTGTATTACCAGCAGGCCATAGGCGCTGAGTCTAAAGGCGGTCTCCTCGCTGAGATGGGCGCCGCCGCTAATGATTATCCTCACCGATTCGCCCAGCACTTCACTGACGCCGGGATGCTCCATTGTCCGCGGGCTTCTCAGGAAGCGCAAGAGCTTTCTGTAGCGGGTCACGGCCGCATCCGCTTTTTTCGCAAGGCCCTTTTTTTCCTCGATGCTGCGCACATAGCGGGCAACTGTATCCACCAGCAGGGGGACGGCAAAAAGCGTCACGGGCTTAAAGAGATGTATGTCCCTGAAGATATATTTGAAGCTTCCGTTGGCGCCGACCACGCCTCCTTGAGAGAGCATGTCCAAAACGCCAGCCACAAGGGAATAAGTGTGGTAAAAGGGGAGGGAGGTGAACATGCTGCCACCGAGGGTTACAAGCTGCTGCGCGTGGCAGGCATTATACATAATATTATAGTGGCTGAGCACCACGGGCTTTGAGGAATTGGTGGTGCCCGAAGTGTAGAAGATGGCCGCAGGGGTATCCTTTCCGATGGGAAGATCATCCAAAGCGGAAGGGTTTTCGGCCTCGAAGGAAGCCCCCTGAACGATCATATCGTCATAGAAAATGCACTCGCCGTGGATTTTGTTATCGCCGCTGAAGCAGATGAGAGGAAGTCTGTTTTCCGCCAGGTACTCCGCCACAAGGGGTGAGCAGACTATCGCCTTGCCGTCCCCCTTGGCGATCATGTCCCGGATAACATCGCCCTTTTGCTCAACGTCAAGGCAAATGGCCACGCCGCCGCAGCAGGCAATTGCAAGAAAAGCAACCATCCATTCATATCTGTTTTCGCTGGCGATGGCGATATGCTTTCCCGAAAGCCCCCTTGCGATGAGACTGTTTGCGAATGCGCGCACATCGCTGTGAAGGCGTGAATAGCTGTAGGTATATTCGTTTCCTTGGTTATCATAGAAAACCAGAGCTCTGGCGGAGCCGTAGTTGCCGTCCATGCCCTTGAAAGCTTCCACCATTTGGGGGATAGTGTCATATTCAATGACCTTATAAAGCGGATAATTTTTGCTCATAATATTGCCCAAACCCTACCTATCTGTCTGTTCATAGGTCCACTGAAGCTCCTGCGACAGCGCTGCGTGATCTTTCGCGATAGGTAAAAACTCGTCGATCAGGTAGGGGTCAAACTGGCCCCCTTTTCCGTCTACCAGTTCCTCGATGGCCTTTTCAAGGGTCAAAGGCCCCCTGTAATGCCTGTTGGACATCATTGCGTCAAAGGCATCAGTGATGGTGATTATCCGCGATTCAATGGGGATCTCACTTCCCGTAAGCCCATCGGGATAGCCGCCGCCGTCATACCTTTCGTGGTGGGCGCGCACTATGGGCGCAATTTCGCTGAAAAGAGTGATGCGCTCCAGTATGGATGCCCCCATGCCCGTGTGGTTTTTAAGTATGCCAAACTCCTGCTTGCTGAGCTTGCCCGGCTTTGTGATGATTGTGTCTGAAACGCCCACCTTTCCCACATCATGCAATAGCCCGGCTATTCTCACCCGCTCAATGAAGCCTTCGTCGGAGGATATTCTCTGGGCAAGCTTGTAAGAATAGTGGGCGACCCTGTCGGAATGGCCGCGGGTGTATATGTCCTTCGCGTCCACCATCAGCCGCAGAGCCTCTATTGTTTGCATATAGCTTTCGGTCATCTGCGCATAGGCCTGGGTGAGCTGGGCATTTCGCCGGTTAAGCTGCACGTGTAGCATTGTGTTGTGCAGCGCAGTTGAGACCTGCTCGGCATAGACTGACAAAAGCGGCATGGCGGCGGCGCTCTGTCCAATCATTTTTTCAATGGCGATAACGCCGAAACACACCGGCTGGGCGTTTTGGTTCAGCAAAGGCGCAATTAAATGGCTGCTTGAATGAACCGGCCTGCAATTATCCATCACCGATTCGATATCGGCCCTCAGCTCCGAAGTGACCGAATCGCGAAACTCCTGAAGGCTTATATTATAGCGCCCATTGCCATTGAAAAGGGTTTCAGGGATGCTGTCCGTTTCCAACTGCGATGTAATGCGCCAGGCTTTCACAAGAACAAAGCTGTTGCACTTGCTGCAAAGGTCCTTCAAGTGGCTGCTTATACGCTCTATAAGCTCCTCCAGGGGCATCAATTGCAGTATATGCGGCGTGGCGCTGAGTATCTGCGAAAGGCCATCCTGATAGCTGCCGATCAGGTGCATCTGCTTTATTGACTTTATGCAGCTTTCAACCAGCAGCTCCAGTTGGTCAAAACGCTCGCTCTTTTCATAATACCCCTGTATGTCCAATTCTCGGATTGTGTCCAGGGGAGGCGCAAGCTCCTTGTGCCCTGTGAGGAGAATCACAAACACCTTTGGGTCGAATTGGCGCAGCCTGGAAACAAACACATCCCCGCAGAATGGGCGCATGATGAAGTCCAAAAGCAGAATATCGTACTTTTTGTGCTTCATCCGCTCCAAGGCCCGCACTGGGTCTGTCTCGGTGTCCACCTGGTAGCCTGACGCCTCAAAGTAAGCCTTGAGAGCATCGGTTATATTGGGGTCATCATCCACAGTCATCATGGTGAAGCCATTCTTCATGAATCCTGCCCTGTTTTTACGCATGGTTTAGGCCCTCCTTTTCCATGCCGGCATTTTTGTTAAGCACTTCCTGGGATCTCAAGGGGTATCATCACATTCGTTATAGTGCCCCCGACTGGATTATCTTCTATCCACATTTTACCGCCAAACCTTCCGCGTATAAGCGTGTTGGAGGTATAAAGACCAATTCCTGCGCCCTGGGCGCCCTTGCTGGTGACCATCTCCTTAAAGAGCCGATCTTTCACGTCTTTGGGTATTCCGCCTCCCTCATCCCGTACATAGATTAGTATATTGCCCTGGACCAGTTTTGCGCCCATGGTTATTGGGCCGCCGCCCTGGTCCCTCATGGCGTCAATAGAGTTGTCCACCAAATTGTTTATTACCTGGACCAGGTTGTTCACATCGCCGTTTATGAAAAGATCCCTTGGCAGTTCGTTTTCCTCCGCAAGGGTGCAGGAGTTTTTAAGTATATTATTTTGCATCAGCATATGAACCCGCTTGAAGACCTCATCCAAAGAGAAGGAAGTGATCCGAGAGGTGTTCATGTTGGTCGCCAGGCCTTTCACGGTGGTGATTATGTCCGACATATAGCCGCAACACTCCCGTATCCTTTCAAGCCACTGGCTCATTTCATAGCCGATCTCATTGTGGTCTTCTTTGGTCACTTCCTTATCCCCGATGCTTCGCTGGTATTCATCGGTGAGATTGCCAAGGGCGTGGACGCTGCCGGATATTGACATGATTGGCGTTTTCAGATTATGTGCAATGCCGCCAATCATCTGCCCCAGGGAGGCCAGGCGCTCCTGCTCCATGGACATGCTCAGTATCTGCTGCTCCCTTTGCACCTCTTCTTTTATCTTGGTGATGTCCTTGAACATGGCGATGAATGCGCGGGTGTTTCTCTTAAGGCTCACAGCGGTTATCTCCACGGAGTAGTATTTCTTGCCGTTTGCGGTCAGCAGCGACTGTTCATATGAGATGGTGCTGCCGCTCTTCATGCAGCTTTCATATGAGCTGATGAGATTGTAGGCGATGTCTCGGTTTCTTTCGTCCAACTGCATCGCAAGATCGGAAAGATATTGTTCGGGCTGTATTCCAAAATCGCCGAAGACATCGTAGAAGGATTTGTTGGCGTTGACGATGTAGCCGTCGATGGATATTATGGCGTAGCAGTCGGAGATGCTGTCGAAAACCTTTTGAACCGCCACCGGCTTGATATTCAGGAAGTTCAAAGCGTACACCGCTATCCCGTGACAGATGATCGTCGCCACGAAGGCAATGGGCGTTGCGGCGATGGTAAGGTCAGCAATTTGAAGCGTGGCCATCACGTTCACAAAAAGCGGTATGAATATGCCTATTGAAAACCAGGCCGCCTGCTTCACGAACAGGGGATGGTTGCTCTTTCTGCCGTTATAAAGGCAGATAATCATCGCAGCGATGTAGTAAATGTAATAGAGCGCGCCGTTTACCGGGAACAGGGGACCAAACTTTATCTGGCTTGCAATGATTGAAAACTCCCTGTAAAACAGTCCGTGCAGGGGGTTGGTGACGACCACAAGCGCGGTGAGCGCGGGGGGGATCAGGAAAATATAGTTGCGCCTGGGCATCCTTTTGTAGTTTTTGGTGAATGCAAGGGCAGCCAGGAGCATTGACGAGGCTGTCAGCGCCTGCGCCACGCAGGTGACGGCGTCGAAGGCGAAAAGGAGGGCCATATTGTCCTTGGGCGTGTAATACATGCCCAGCAGCGCCATAATCCAAGCCGTTAGGCTGCCGATCAATATCATGTACAGCTTCTGCATCAGCGTAAGGTCTCCCTTCATGATGCAGCTTCCCATAAATACGATGAGTATCGTGAAAGTCAGGTTCAATATGTGAAACATCGGCTGAGAAATCATATGCTCACCTCATTTTTGGCCTTAAGGAAACATTGCGATATAGACTTTGTGCTGGGCTTTGGCCAGACAAAACCGGCACGTTTCAGCAGGCTTTCCGTTCGGAAGGCGTCCAAAGTGATATTGACCGACAAAGCGGTGCCGGAAAAATAGGTCTGGGAAAAGGAGAGCAGATAGCTTCCGGCGCTTCCCGCGTCCTTAAGGGCCTTCTTCAAAAGCGCGGCGAAGGCTTTGTCAGGAATGAAGCGCAGGCCATTAAAGACGCTCATAAGCTGGCCCAAGGGGAGCATGTTGGGGTTGAAAACGTGGAATGCCCCGCCGCTTTGTCCGCAGAGCTTCACTATGGCGCTGGCGCAAAGGTCCACCTCGGTCATCTCAAAGGGAAGGCTTTCCATGCTGGTGGGCGCGCAGCCCAGGCTCAGCATGGCCATAACGTCCCTGTAAAAGGCGTTTGTTTCAGCATTGGGCTGGAAAAGGCCGTCGCTCCTTCTGGGGACCAGTCTGCCAACCCGGAATATCTTCGCGTTAAGACCGCTTTCCATCATTGCCTTAGCCACAGCGGCTTCAGCCAGGGCCTTGCTCTTGCAGTAGGGGTTCTCATGCCAGTTTTGGCCGGCGTCCAGGTCATGCTCTGAAAACACCGCGGGAATTTGCGGATAATCAGTCAAGTATTCCCCCGCGACGCTGACGGTGGACATATGGGCAAGCCCGGCGTTTGCGGCCACGGCGAAGTCTATGACGGATCTTGTTCCCTCCACATTTGCAAGCCAAAGCTCTTCCCATGGGGCGAAATGGCGCACATCAGCCGCGCTATGAAAAACGGTTGTTACCCGGGATGAAAGCCCTGCATAATCGCTAGGCGAGAGCCCGAAATTCTTTTTGGAAATATCCCCGGACAGGGCCTCAACCTTGCCCTTGTTGCCTGCAAAGAAGCCTTCGCCGAAGTAATATGAAAGGCTGTCACTCAGGCGCTTTTCAGCATCGCCTCTCACAAGGCAGATGATTTTTTCCGCCCCCGCCTTCAAAAGCTCGCACAGTATATGCGCGCCCAGATATCCGGTGGCGCCTGTCAGCAATATGGCTCCGGAAAGCTCCAGCGGCTTTTCGTTAAGGGGCACTTTGCCGGGAAGCCTTTGATCATCCCGTGCTTTTTGTTCCCGCTTTGCAATGGTCTGCGCCCTTTCTTTCAGAAGTTTAGCCTGAGCGGAAATGGTGGGCTGGGCGTAGAAATCGTTCAGCGAAATGGGGATGTTCTGCTGGTGATAATGGTTGAGTATTATTATGGCTGTCAGGGAAGTGCCACCCTGCGAGAAGAAGGACTCTTCGGCATTTGGCTCTCTGCCCAGGGTCTGCTCCCACAGTTCAAGGAGGGTCTTCTCCTCCGGCGAGGCGGGCCTTTGCCAGGCAAGTGTTTCCTGGCGGGGGTTGATCTGGGCAAGGGCCTTAAGGTCAGTCTTGCCGCTGGCGCTTCGGGGCATTTCATCCAGCGGGACAAAAGATGATGGCAGCATATAATCGGGCAGCTTGCCGGCCAGATAGCCCCTGAGCATTTCCTCATCGTAGCCATCGGCAGGAACCAGATATGCCCGCAGCGATTGGGGAACACCTCCCCGCATCACGGGAAGGACCGCTGCCTCCTTCGCAAGGGCGGAAAGGACTATCTGCGCCGCAATCTCTGAAGGCTCGATCCTGTGGCCGTTAAGCTTCAGTTGGGTGTCAGTGCGGCCAAGGCATTGCCATGTGCCGTCGGCGCGCAGCCTGCCGATGTCGCCTGTTTTGTACATCCTCTCTCCTGGGAAAAAAGGATCGGGCAGGTAAACTTTTGCGGTAAGATCATCCCGTCCTGCGTAGCCCTTTGCAAGGCAGTCGCCTGCGATGTATATTTCCCCCAGGGCAGTGGGCGGCATAAGGCGCTGCTTTTCATCCAGCAAATAATAACGGCAGTTGCCTATTGGCCGGCCGATATGGATGCAGCCATCGTCGGTCACATCTCCCTGGCAGTTATGCACTGATGTTTCCGTGGGGCCGTATATATTGAAGATTCGCGCGCTCGTCAGCGTTTTTATTTCGTCGCGCATTGAAAGCGTCCAGGGCTCTCCCAGGAGGATTATGCTCTTCACATTCCTGAGGGCATGGCGAAATTCATCGCTGGCAAGACACATTTGCATCCGCGAGGGAGTGAGCTGAATGATGTCCGCGCCATCCTTTTCAATTCGCGCCGCCAGTTTCCAGGGCAGCAGCATCTCTTCTTCGTCGGCGATGACGGCGCAGCGGCCTGTGGCAAGGCACAGCAGGGCCTCCGTGGTGAAGACGTCAAAGACGCAGCTGGAGGCGCAGAGCATACGGGAATCGGGCCCGGCAAGCAAGGGCTCAACATGGGCCAGAAGGTTGCTGATGGATTTGTGGACCATCATCACGCCCTTGGGCTGGCCGGTGGATCCGGATGTGAACAGCACGTTGAAGGGATCCTCCGGGCTTCTATCAGCTGGAAAAACGACAGGCCTTTCCTTTGGGGCGGAGAAGTCCAACTGCTGGAAGGGGCAGGGCAATCCCTCAGGCGGGGGGATTGCTCCATGAAGAAGCAGAAGCTTAGCCTTTGCCATTTCAAGCATGTATATGATTCTGTCGGCAGGGAAGGAGGGCTCAACCGGCAGATATGCCGCCCCAGCCTTCAGTATGCCGATGATTGTGGGGATCATGCTGCCGTCGCGCTTGGGCATGAATGCGACCACATCTCCTGGACTAACGCCCTGCTTTTGCAGCCTAATTGCCAAGTTATCCGACATTTCCTTCACATGAAGGAAGCTGTGGCTTTCGTTTTCGCCCCAGTGGATGGCGGGAGCATCGGGGGTCTTTTCAGCAAAGCTGTCGATTACCATGTCGACGGGCGCGCGGGAGTAGGGTGCGCGGCCGTGCCAGGGGTTGGTGTAAAGGCGCGCTTCGTCCTCTGGTGAGATGATGGGTATTTTCCAAAGGGGCAGACTGGCGCCCTTGAAAATACCGACCAGGGCCGCTTTCAGCCCCTGCGAGTACAGACTGATGGTCTGTTCATCGAAAAGAGCGGCGGCGTATTCGAAGGACAGCTTGAGCCGACTTTTCGACATGGTGGCTTCCAGGTGCAGATCCATCTTCACATTGCGCCCCCCCGTGAGCAGGGGTTTCATACTGCAGCCGCCAATTTCAAACTCCTCCGGGTCCATTGGCACAAAGGAGAACATGACGCTGTAAAGGGGATTTCGTTCCCGGCTATGGGGAGCGCCGGATATTTTGAGTATCTCCCCAAAGGGAATGTCCTGGTTGTCAAGGGCCAGGGCCACATAATCATGAACACTTTTAAGATAATCTTCAAAGATCATGTCTTCATTTGGGCTGAGCAACATGGGCAAAGTGTTCACAAAGGCACCGGTTATATCCTGAAGGCTGCTCAGCCTGCGCCCTGATACCGGCGAGCCGACTATAAGCCGCTGCGACCCAGAAAAGCGGGAGAGCAAAAGCCCGTAAACAGCCAGAAGAAGGACATAGGGGGTGGTGTTTGCCCTTGCGCAATAGTCCTTCAGGCCTGCTGTAAGCTCTGTTGAAAGATGGAAATTATGGCGCTCGCCCGCGCTGTCAAACACCGACGGCCGGGGATTATCCGTTGGGATATTCATCTGCGGGATGCCGCCTGCGAAGCAATTCTGCCAGAACAAACGCTGATCTTCCAGCGATAAGGCGCCCTGTCGGGAGCTTTTTTCGTTGATCCAAAGGGCATAGTCCCGGTAGCTGAGCTTGGGCATTTTGGGGGGCTTGTCCTCATAAATCTTGCTGAGGCGGCTTAGTGTGAGCGGACTGCTGATGCCGTCGGAAATGATGTGGTGCATGTCCAAAAGCAGAAACTGACCGCCGTTTTCGCAGCGAAGGACGCCCGCCCGAAGCAGCGGAGGCGAGCTTAAATCAAAGGGCCTGACGAATTCCGCCATGGCGCTATCCAGGCTGCCATCAAAGCGATGCATATTAAAGCTCACACTTTCATGAATCCTGCATATAATGTCCATGCCCTGTATCTCAAAGCCCGTGCGAAGGATTTCATCCAGGGCGATAAGCTCCCTGAAGGCGTTTTCCAGCCGATCAATATCAAGCTCATCCTCCAGAAAAAACGCGCCGGGCATGTTGTAAGCAAGGCCGGATTCGTCCAGCCGGGAAAGTGTGAAGAAACTTTTTTGCGCGGGTGAGGGGGGATATGCTGCGTTTCTTTCTTTCTGCGCAAGGGGGATTTCCTCTGTGCGCTTCTCATTGCCGCCGCGAAGCAGCGCAGCCATGCGGCTGATGGTGCCATGGGTCTGCAGGGTGGAGATGTCCATCCGCACGCCAAACTCATCCTCCACCGAAGTGATGAGGGAAAGTGCGCTGAGGGAATCGCCTCCGGCTCTGTAAAAGGAGGTTCGGGTGCCGATGTCGTCTGTTTTCAGAACGGATTGCCAGACGGCATGGAGCCTTCGCTCGAACTCATCCTCGGGGAGGCCATTTACTTTAAGATTGGGCGCCGGCAGCTTTTTATGGTCGATCTTGCCGCTGGGAGTTACTTCAAAGCCCTCCACCTTCGCGGCATAAACCGGAACCATATAGGATGGAAGCAGCCTGGCTGCGTGTGCCAAAAGCTCGTCGGGGTCTATATCATCACCTGTGCAGGTGAAATAGGCAACAAGCCGGCCTTCGTATATGCTTGTCACGGCGGCGGATATTCCACTGAAAGAAAGAAGGCATGACTCCACCTCGGCCAGCTCGATGCGGTGGCCCCGCAGCTTCACCTGCCTATCCTTTCTTCCGGCGAAGACAATTTCGCCAGTTGTTGTCCAGCGGCCAAGATCCCCGGTCTTATACAGCCTTTCGCCCTGCCGGAAGGGGTCCGGGACAAAGCTCTGGTCGGTCAGCTTTAGCTGCGCGGCATAGCCTCTGGCCAGACAAAGGCCGCCGATATATATTTCCCCAATGGAACCCACGGGGAGGGGTTGCATGTTATCGTCCAGAATGTAAATGCGGCAGTTTTGAATGGGCCTACCTACGGTTATGGGCTCGCTTGATGAGGCCATTCCCATCGTGACGGCGACAGTCGCCTCGGAAGGACCGTACTGATTATACAAAACTGCGCTGCTATGCCGGGCCAGCAGGCGCACAAGGCTGGCATGGAGCGGTTCACCCCCGCAGATGATGCTGTCCACACCTCTAAGGGAACTGCAAAAAGCGCTGTTTTGCAAATAGGCCTGAAGCCGCGAAGGCGTCAGTGCGAAAAAGCCCACATTGTATTTCGATATGTATTCGGCAAGCCTGGCGGGATCATTCCTGTGGTCTGATTCGGGAATGACTATCGTCCCTCCGCAAAGAAGCGCGCAGATGCTCTCCAGCAGGAAGGCGTCAAAGGCAATGTTGCATAGGGATAAAACAGTCTTCTTTGAGTAGAAGGGAAGCATTGCGTCCGCCAGGTTCAAAAGGCTTCGGTGCATCACCTGTATGGCCTTGGGCGTGCCCGTGCTGCCGGATGTGCAGACGATATAGGCGATATCTTCTGGTTGTGATTGGGGCAATGTTGAAAGTGGCTCTCCGCCTTTGAGTCGCAAAGATGCGGGGAGAACGCGATCAACGCCGCTTGTATTTTCATCGCCTTGCCGGCATGAAATGAGCAGCCTGGCTTCGCTTTGGTCAAGGAGATTTTTAAGCCTTCGGCTCGGCTGATCATGGTCGATCAGCAGCCAGGCGTTTCCCGAAAGGGCGACGGCGCAAAGGCAGGCCATCAGCTCATAGCCGTTTTCCATCGATATGGCGATCACCGCACCGCCGGAGGGGAATCTTTCCACAAGGCCCCCTGCGATCTGAAGGGCATCCTCCATCAGGCGACCATAGCTGTAGCTTATTCCGCCATGCTCCAAGGCTGTTTTGCTGTGGCTTTCGCTGAAGGCTTTCATCAAGCCATGGGCAATGCTTTTTTCTGGTGGGCGTTGTGCATCGGTTTGGTTGAAGCCGTATATGAGCTGATCTTTTTCATCATCATCCATAAGGGGAATGACGGAAAGAGGCGTTTCAGGAGCGGTTATGCCGGCTGACAATATGTTCATCATATGCCTGTGCATAGCGTTGATTTCATCGCCCGTGAATGCATGGGGAAGATAATCGTAGTATACGAGCAACCTGCCGGATTCATGGTGGCTTAGGTGTATGCAAAGGCTTTCGGCCTGATGCCCACTGTGAACCCATTCGCCGATAAAGCTCACGCGAGGGTCAGTGTTGTCGTCCAGGCGGCTGTTTTGGTAGGAGAGAACAATATCGAAAAGGTTGCCCGAGCCGAAGGGCGCAAGCTGCTTGATTTTATCATAGGACAGGCGCTGGTGGCCAAGCAGTGAAAACCACTCGTTTTTAACTTTTTCGCACAGAGAGCTGAAGCTGATCTTTTCGCCTGCTTCTTCAATGACGGTGAAAAACGGAAGGGTGTTCACGAACATGCCGGCGGTCTGCTTGCGCCTGTGGTTTATTCTGTTGATGCTGGGAACGCCTATCGAAAAGGCGCTGTGGCCCCGGGTGCGGAACTGATGAACTGAAAGGGATATATAAACAGCGGTGAAAGGAGAGATGTTCCTCTCCTGACAAAAAGCAAGAATCCGCCGGCTGAGATCAGCGGTGACGAGAAATTCGCTGCGCGCTGCCTGCGTCCCGGGAAAACGGCCGGGGGGCTCGCTTCTTTGAAGCTGTGAAAGACTCTCCATTCGACCTGACCAATAGGCCCTGTCCTTTTCAAATGCGGCGGAATTCATATACTCCGCTTCGGCATCAACATGGGCCTTGTAGGGCGGGGTTTCGGCTTCATCAAGGGGCTCACCATTCATTAACCGCTTATAATTATGCATCAAATGATTGTTCAAAAGCACCTGCGACCATGCATCGGTAATGATATGATCCAGCTTCATTATGACGCCGCCGCTGTTTTCGCCGTCTTTAAATATATAAAAAAACGAAAGGGGCGAGTTTTCCTCGATAATCGGCTCGCGGGCAACGGCGCTTTCCCACTGCTTAAGGCTCATGCCGCTTTCGCTTTTGCCGCTAGAAAAATCCACAAAAGGCGCATTGGCGGGGAGTTTGCGGCTTTGGTACTGCATGGGAGCGCCATTATTCATAATCACCCTGGTGGTCAGCACCGGGAAGGCGGCGTACAAAGCCTGTATGCAGCTTTGAATAAGGGCGGGTTCGAAGACGCCGGAAATGCGAAGCACATTGCAGACATTATTCATCGGAGTGCCTGGATAGGCCCTGGATAGGTTCCATATGTTCATTTGGCTGCTGGAAAGGGGGTACAGGTCGCGCTCCAATGAGTTCACCATCCTTAAAACTATAGATTGCTTGACTCTTACAGTGCAAATATATAAAATACTGTTGGAGTGATGCACTTGGCCGGAAATCTCTTTTTTGACAAAAACGATATAGCTCTGTATGAGCACTCTGCTCCAAGGGGCCAGACAAGCCGCCAACTGCTGCTTAGGGCCGCGGAGCATTACGCAGGCCTAAGGGGCCTTGAAAGCACTGATTTCTCCGTTGAAACCGGCGCTTTTGGAAAACCTTTTTTCACACATATGCCCGAAGTCTGCTTCTCGATATCCCACAGCGGGAAATACTGGGCCTGCGCTTTCCATGGGCGCGAAGTGGGATTTGATATCCAGGAGCACCGGGACTGCGACTATCTGCCAATTGCAAGGCGTTTTTTCCACCCGGATGAACACGCGAAGGTGGAAGCCGGCGCCGCTGGCACAAGAGGCAAGGAAACGTTTTTCGACATATGGAGTGCAAAAGAGAGTTATATAAAATATACCTCCCGGGGGCTTTCGCAGCCCATGGGAGAGTTTTCAACTCTAAGCGGTTTTGGTGTGGGCGGCCCACGCCTGATCTCGGTTCACTTCGGGCCGCAATATTCAGCTTTCTTGTGCGCCCTGACGCCGCAAAGAATATACAGGCTTTGTTTCTTCTAATAACCGCATTTTTCCACATAATTATACAGTCCTGGCTTTGCTTCTGTCAACTATTGGTTAATGTGCTTTGCACCTGCAAAAACTTGCGGTTAAAAATAATTATTAATGTTTGGGGAAAAATAGTTGCGGCAACAAGAATTCTGCTTATTTTTAGCATTTTCTGTCCATATCGCCATTGAAGACACGCCATGGCGGCGCTTTCTGGCGAAAACCTGTGTGAGTTCTTGATTCGTTAACAGTATGGACATGTATAAACGGCTTTTTTTCTTGAAAAAACTGGGTGAAGGTAGTATAATTGTAAAAAGGAATGTGTGTGCACTCCAATTTTGCAAAAGGAGGTTTTGTTATGGAATGCAATATTAATCTCGAGCTGGGAACTCTTACAGTGGCCGAAGAGGTTATTGCTACAGTTGCGGGAAATACATGCGTTGAATGCTACGGCATAGTCGGCATGGGCACAAAGCGCGCAACCGACGGCATCGTTGAGATGTTCAAAAAGGAGTCGCTGACTCGTGGCGTGAAGGTAAGCGTCGCAGAAAGCTCCGTTTCCATCAGCGTTTCGGTTGTTCTTGAATACGGCGTTTCGATGCCGGCTGTTTCAAAGGCAGTCATAGACAACATCAAGTATAATATCGAGACAATGATCGGCGTGAAAGTCGAAAAGATTAACGTAATCGTGGTGGGCATTCGAGTATAGGATTTGCTTTGCACCGCAGGTAACATAGGAGGAACCTGAATTGTCAGTCTTTACTATAGATGGTCAGCTCTTCAG
>JBNRMR010000220.1:0-16494 GCA_050309705.1 Christensenellales bacterium
AAAATTCAAACCGGAAATGCCATTCATTATGTTTGACTTGGCGGTGTTGTTGTCAACTGTCGCAAGGCTGCTGTCCAGGAGGCCCTCGCTATAAAGCCCGTTGAGCCATTCCAGCACTTCCTTTAACTCCTGGGAATAGAAGCCGTAATGAACGGTGCCGTCCTTCTGGTAGAAATCACCTTTTATCAGGCCAAACGGCGATGTCAGCACGCCGTCGGTGATGCCGCGGTTTAACATGTTATAATAAGTGCAGCTCCAGGGCGCGGTTGCACCTTTTTCATCGCGGAATGTAATCAAGGTTTCGCGCAGTTCGTCGGGCGTGCGGGGAGCTTCCATACCAAGCTCATTCAGCCAATCACTGCGAATAATAAGGCCTGCAGAAACGCACAGTATGTCCGCCTTGCGAATGTAATTGAAGCCATAGAGGAGCCCGTCAGAGGTTGTTGCCTGCTTCATATAAATATCCTTTGACTTCAGCATGGCATAATAGTCGGGGGCGTACTCCTCCACATAATCGTTGATGGGAATAATAATCCCGTCGTTTATTGCCTGCACCGGTCCGCCCGGATATGACATGGTCCACGTATACCATAATATGTCCGGAAGGCTGGCAGAGGCAAAAAGAAGCGAGAAATCGGTGGGATGCGTAACTTCAAGCTTTACGCCGGTAGCTTCCTCATATGCCTTCACAAACGGAGTGTCTTCCCATGACGAAACAACCGCCACGTTGGCGTTTTCATTGGCTGCCAACGACAGTGTGAGGTTGTCACCGGCAATCGGATATGTGAGCTTGAAGCTGTTCGCGTCTGCTTCTTCAGAAGGCGCAGAGCTCTGAGGGGTGGCTGTCTGCGCTTGGGACGGCGGAGTTGTCGCAGTGGAATTGACGCCGTTGCTGGCACAACTTGCAAAGAGCGATGTCACGAGCAAAAGCGCAAGAATAAGAGAAACTTTTT
This sequence comes from Christensenellales bacterium, assembly GCA_050309705.1. GTDB lineage: Bacteria > Bacillota > Clostridia > Christensenellales > UBA1750 > JBNRMR01. Next base: position 954 of record JBNRMR010000220.1, read on the forward strand.
TCATGTGCGGTAACACTCCCTTTTCCTGTTTTTGATTCAGATACCTATTCTTTTTTGGGATCCTTAGCCTCAACTCTACTCCATAAACACAAAGAAAAACAAGTGTCACTTTTCCATTTCTTGCGGACAACTTGTTGGGTTGTCTTCTTTTCCTTCCATAATCTAACTTTTTGACCGGATCACCAGCACAATTGTCCCTTAAATTTCTTCAAAAATATAAGGAATGTGGTATAGTATAATAAACGAGACATGGATAATACGAAATCGTTCTGGGCTTGGCATCCTTGAACATGCCATAGAATTTGTCTGCCTCGGGAGGGGGAACATTCCCACAATGAAGGTGCGCTTTCTAAAAACAACCCGCAAGCGTCAGGTGCTATTGGGATGGATCGTGTCATATTTGCTGATTCTGCTCATTCCGCTGTGCAGTTTTGCATACTGCTATGCGCAGATTACAAACGCCATACGACAGACCACTGCGGATTCCAGTGCCCTGTCGCTTAAAAACATACGCATGGAGTTTGACGGTCATCTGGCGCAAATGCGCTCCACCATGAGCTTTGTGCTTACAAACCAACCCTTCCAGCGCCTTAGCAAAACAGCATCCTTCGATGAAAATATTCTGGACGATCTCACAGACTGCATTAATGATATATCCTCATACTGCAAAACTTCAACCACTCAAACCGATGTGTTGATATATTTTGAAAACCAGGACTACATAGTTACCAGCAGCACTGCCAACCAAAGCATGCCCATTTATTATTCCACCTGGCAGCACGGTACCGGCATGACACATGATGCATGGGTGGACATTCTTTCCGCCAAGCGCGACAACGCCTTTCTGGTGTCCGATCATCTCAGCTATGCTTTCTCATCATCAAGCTGTGTAGTTTATTGCCACACCCTTGCCACAGAAGGCCGCAAGATTCATATCTACATCTCCAGACCCACCACGGCATTTTCCGCCCTTTTGCCAAAGGATAATAAGAGCTTCCTTTTGTTATCATCAGAGAAAGGCGACCTGTTTTACGATTTTTCAGCGGCAAGTCCAGTGAGCGCAATGCCCATAGCCGACTGGGAATCAGGCAGGCTGATTCAAGGTTCGGATGGTCTTTCCTATATAGGAACTTATGCCGCCTCTCAGAGAAGCGATTACTATTATCAATATTTTACCCTGGAAAATATATATTGGTCCGTGCTTAAAGGAGCTCAACAGCATTACTATGTTTGGCTCACCACGGCCTTGCTGCTGAGCCTTTCCTGCATGTGGTTTTTCTTGAGGAAAAACTACAGGCCCATCCACAGCATATTGCGCAAGCTGTCGGGCCCGGAAACATATGGCAACGAGTTTAAAGTAATAGAACATACCATCGAGCAGCTTCACAGCGAAAATATCAATCTTAAGGATACTGTCCGGCAGCAGGATGATAGCCTGCGAAGTCATGCCTTGTTCCGATATCTGCAAAGCGGTGTTTATCCCGTCGGGGATGACGACTCCCAACTGCTGACCGACTTGCGAGAGAAGCGTTTCTGGATAGTGTGCTTGCAGATGGTGCAGCCGCCGGAAGGGTCTCATTCAAGCCATGCCGACTCAGAGAATGTTGATCTGGGCCGCTATACTGTAAGAAGTGTCTGTGATGAGCTCTTTGCCAAGTTTCCGTTTGAGCTTGTGGAAGGCGAGCTTATTTCCTATCTTATATACCCCGAGGAAGACCATTTGGACGAATGGCTGAGCGAGAAGGATTCGCTTTTTGAAACAATTAACGACTTTTTCGCAGATGAGCTGGAAACGCCACTGGTGCTCATACACTCGGGAGGCGCCGTCTCCTTTGAGGATATGCCGGAACAGTATGGCGAAATATTCGAAGCCACCAATACACTTGTGCAGTCTGGAGGGCAGGGCATAATCCGTTTGCCCGACTTCTACTCCCAAAAGGAACTGCTCTGCCAGCTAAAAGATTCTCACCACAAGACATTGTTCGACGCCATTCAGGCAGGCGACTATCAAACCTGCAAGACAATTATCCGCAACATTTTCAGCGAAACACCGGCAATGACCAAACGGGCCTTTTTAATGCTGCGCCTTGCAATGATAGAATACATATCGCCAATACTGAACATATATTTCCATCACGTCCATGATTCTGTTCTAAGAAGCACTCTGGTGGACAAGCTGGATCTGCTCCTCTCCGCTCAGAGCCCCTCCAGACTTGAAGAAATGATGTGCGATTTGACCATGTTTTCATGCCAGACTATCAGCAAAAACTACCTGAACTCAAGGAACCTCATAGCTTCGGCAAAAAACTATGTGGCGCAAAACTATGCCAACAGCAATCTTACCATAAACGAAATTGCAGAAGTGCTGAGCAGAAACGCCAAATATCTCTCCCACACTTTCAGCGCCCAGGCAGGGATGCCTTTGTCCGATTACATCAATTCTGTGCGTGTTTCCCATGCCTGCCGCCTTATGTTTGAAAGGGATGACCCTCAGGAGGTTATCGCCAGTTTGACCGGCTTTAACAATGTGCGCACATTTCGCCGTGCGTTTACAAAGGTGACAGGCCAATCCCCAAGCCAGTACAAAAATCAGGGAAAGCCTGCCAGTCCTTTGTAAATTCGGACATAGTGTAACGTAAACCGTTTTAAACACTGCGGCAGGCTCTCCCTTGAGCAAGGTATTCAAAAGCGCTGAACTCGATATCAGCGGGTTTTGTGAAAGGCGTCCCGCGCTTGAGTGCGATGTGCCACCCAATATTTATCCCTCAGCTTTTCCATAAGCGGGATGAGCCTTCAATTGACAAATCCACAGCCAGTCTATTTGGGCAGCGCCGACACCCTAAGCGGCTGGGGGCAAGAGCCCTCAAGGATGATCGTCCGTCGGTCGCCGGGCAGCATGTCGAAATAATTATCGGACAAGCGGTCTTCACCGGTTGTATTGAGATGAACGGCATGAGCGTATGTGTCTGCGGCCAGGGTGATGAGCCACCCTTCTTTCTGCTGCCGGACAGATTCGACACGAACCTGCGCGGTGGGTATCGACAGTTCCCGGAAAGGCCGCTCCCGCAGCAGCGCTGGGGCCATATCTTCCCCGACGATGCGAGCAAAGACGCACCCGCCTTCATCGTGATGGGGGGCGAAGGTCCATAAGAGCTGGCGAGACCTGGCGGCCAGCATCGCCTTGCGGCTTTCGGTCCGCCGGATTTTGCCGTCCCAGGACATCCATCCGTACTCCACCGTCACCGGCATATCATCGGCCGTGTCATTGACAGCCGTGACGGCCACCGCATCTCCCTGCCGCCGGAGTATGAGCCTGAGGGGAGCAAAGGCACGCTTCACATGATAGAAGCTGGGCTTGCGGCGCAGATAATAGTCCACGATGGTCCACCCCGTTTCCCCCCAGGTGTCGTTGTACATCCAGAAAAGGCCTCCGGAGCAATCAGGCTTGAACCGCAGAGCCTCCAGCGAATAGCCCAGCATCAGTCCTTGGCACAGCGATGCATAGAGCAGATACTCATCAATATCCATGGCGTCGGCGTCCCGGTAGTGCTTTTCAATGCCAGCTAACACCGTGTCCTTTTCAAAGGTGTTATTGTGCTCTTTCCAGATGGAGCCTGTCCGGTCAATGGGCGAGCCGCCAAAATAATCGGAAATGCTCTCAATTACGCATGGGCCGGGGTAGCCGTATTCCGATACGAATTTGCTGGTGACCAAATCGTACTCCTCAGGAGTTATGCGCTTGTTCATGTCGGCATTCATCATGCATTCGCCCCAGTGGTGCTTGTCGCCCATCGCGTCATCCTGTGCGTGCGCGCCGCCATAGGGGGATGAATTCCAGTAAGGGACCCATGGGCTTAGCTGCCGCACAAGCGTCGGCGCCATGTAGTTATACAGCGTAATTCCCCCCGAAACTCCATCTTCATCATGGGTCCAGTTGCGCGGAAATATCTGCTGATTCTCGTTGTTTCCGCCCCAAATGACCAAGCAGGCATGGCTGCGCAGCCGCCGAATTTGGTGTTGCATCTCTTGGCGGCACAGCTCCCGGAACTTCAGGTCCTGGTCGGGATATAGACTGCATGCAAACATGAAATCCTGCCACACCATGATTCCCAGCTCGTCGCACAGACGGTAGAAAATCTCCTTTTCATAAAGGCCTCCACCCCATATGCGCAACATGTTGAAATTGGCTTCGGCGGCTTCCCGTATGAGGGTTTCGTATTTTTCGTCAGCGACGCGGCCGTAGATGGAGTCAGCGGGGATCCAGTTGGCGCCTTTCGAAAAGACGCGCACACCGTTTATGACGAAGGCAAAGAGCCGCTCCTCGCCCTCCAGGGGATCCATGCAAATGGCCACGGTGCGGATGCCAAAAACCTTGTCCATCTGCAGGGAAGTCTCACCGGCGGCGACGGTTGCCCGAGCGGTATATAGAGGCTGCTGTCCGTATCCCCGAGGCCACCACAGGGCGGCGTCCGGTATTTCCAGGGTGAAGTCAGTGTAATTAATGCCGGAGCACAGCACCACTGGCTGCGCGGCCCGAGCCACCACCTTTTTGCCATCCAGTATTTCCACCTGCACCATGGCGCTGATGGTGGCGATGGGCAGTATGTTTTCGCTTTCAATCGTCACCTGCACCCGGGCCGGCTCGGTTGAAAGTGTCCTCACATATAAATCGGCGACGGCAAATTCCTTCGATGCCGAAAGGGTCACATCGCCCATTATGCCGCAGGTGACCAGGCGGGGGCCCCAGTCCCAGCCTGCTGAATATTGCGGCTTGCGAACCATGGCGCGGCGTTCGTCGCCCCGGTCCTGAGTCCTGGCTTTATACTCGGTGGACACCATGTGGCGAACGCCGTCCAGATCTTGATCGGTGACGCTTTCCATTCCTTCGGTAACCCGAATGAGCAGAGTGTTTTCCCCGGAAACCAGACAGCCTTCCACCTGGGCCTGGAAGGGGTAAAAAGCGCTTTCATGGCGGCCCAAGTGGGTGCCGTTCAAAAAAATATCGGCGTGGCAGTCGATGCCGCCCGCCGTAAGGATGATCCGCTCCATATCCAGCATGGCTTGAGACGGCGTGAATGTTTTCTTGAACCACCAGGACCGCTGCTCAGTCCATCTGCATTGCCGAAAGTTTTCAGCGGTCAACGGCTCTGGTATGATACCCTCACGAATGAGTGGCATGTGAACATCACAGGGCAGATCACAATCCATCCACCCCTTTGACTCCGCCAACACCCGGCCCGACCACGAAGCGTCCCACCGCAAAGGTTTGTGGGTGAGCTGCCAACGGCTGTTTAGTTTTAATACCATCTTCGTTTACCTCACTTCTTCTTTTTCACTATCTGTGCTTTCTGCCGGCATGTAAATCCACTTCTTTAGGGCGCGGGCCAAACATCGTTTTAACATGGCAGTATATAAAGGCCGAGATGAAATGCTGTCTTCCAACCCAGGGAATATCCAAAATGCCAATATGTCTTGTGTTTCAGAGGGTAATGGCGAAACACCGGCAAAAGGCAAGCACAGGTATGAGCCATCCTCAATCTATGTTGTCCGGAGTCAAAGGGCTAATTGTTTTCCTCCAGGACGCACTTATGACCCCTGAAGCTAAAGCCGTTTTTGTAAAGGCCCAGATAATTACCACCATCGCAATGCGCCGTTGGCCCATTTTTATACTCAACCAAGGCGGAAGAGGCCACGGGGCTTATCATGTTAATGCACACCAAAGGTATTATTGCTGCAAAAAGCGGAGCAGCTATAGCTGTTGCCTCCTGGGTTACTTCCTGAGTGAGAGTGGAGACCGGCAGCAAAAATAAAAACCTGCGCACAGCAGCCGCAGGTTCAATTGTCGCGGACTTCTTAGGGGCATCACCAAGGACAAGCAAACCTGCGCATCGCCAGGCGCTATGCTCCTCATATATTTTGCTGTAAAGCTGCTTCCTCTTTTTGTGGTGATTATCCTGCGTTTATGGCAAATGCAGCCATGTCTTTCAAGCCTATATTTCGTCTTTGATGATAGCATATCTGTTTTTTTATGTCAATAAAACAGAAGCTTTTTTTGCACCATGTGCCTATTACACAAAGGGCTTGACATAAAGCATATTACAATGCAATATGCCACATATACACCATACATCGCTGTGCAATGAACATTAAGTCATCAGCTTAATATAAGAAAGGCGGTAACCTTATGCAAAAAAACACTCCCGGTATCAAGCTGGCCGTTCTGATTGATCAGGCCATGTTCGAGCGCACATTTTCGCCGGCAGACCTCGATTTCCTCAAAACCTTTGCGCAGCTTGTAAACCAGCCCCCATATCCGGACAAAATCACAGAAGACTATATGAAAGAGCATCTGTCTCAAGCTCAGGCCGCCTTTACCTGTTGGGGAACGCCGGTTTTCTCCAAAGAGATACTAGAATCCGCTCCCTTTCTTCGCGTCATTTTGCATGGCGCCGGAACGCCCAAGGCCATAGTTTCCAACGAAGTATGGAAAAGGGGCATACGCGTGGCGACGGCAGCTCCCGTCATTGCCATTGACGTGGCTGAAACTGCTCTTGGTGCGATGATTTATTTGGGCAAACGTTTCCGCCAATTTGAGCGCATCATGGAAAATCGTCAGTGGGGTGATTCTAAGTCCCCTGTAGACGCCCAGAAGCCAAAGATGAGCCGTCTTAATTATCTAACGACAGTCGGCGTTATCAGCGCTTCCCATGTGGGGGTTAACATTATCAATATTCTGAAGCCCTTTGGCGTAAAAACCCTCTTATACGATCCCTTTGTGACCCTTGATTATGCAAGAAAACTGGGCGTCGAGCTTGTCGGCGATCTTAAAGAGCTGATGAAGCGCAGCGATATTGTGACCTGCCATGCGCCGAGGCTGCCCGAAACAAAGCATCTTGTCAGCCGTGAGATGCTGGCGCAAATGCGGGATGGAACCATGTTCATCAACACGTCAAGAGGCGACTGCGTGGATGAGGCTGCGCTGACTGACGAGCTTAAATCCGGGCGCATACAGGCATATCTGGATGTGTTTGAAAACGAGCCGCTAAGGGCGGACAGCGAGCTTTATGGCCTTGAAAATGTGCTGCTCACCCCCCATATTTCCGGCGGACACAGCGCAAACGGCAGCTTCGAAAGGGGCAATTATATAATCCAGCAGTTGTTCACCTACAATACCAGGGGCTTCTTGAAGGACGAGACTGTCTCACATATGGTTAACACAATCGCATAATTGGCAAGGACTTGAAAGCAAATATGTTTGAAAGGTTGCTGAAAGCATGAGGATATCTGTATTTACAAAGCCATGGAAAAACATTTCCGCCGACCAACTGGGCGCGCTGGTGCGTGAAATTGGATTTGACGGCATCGAGTTTCCCCTGAGGGAAGGATACCAGGCCGAGCCTGCAAACGCCCCCGAAGATCTTCCGGCCCTGGCTGAAACCCTCGCGAAACATGGCGTTTCCATTTGCAGCGTGGCCAGCAGTCTGGATCAGCAAATTTTTGACGCCTGCAATAAAGCGGGGGTTAAGCTCCTTCGGATAATGGCCAATGTGAATCCCGATGTAATAATAACCAAGGGTTTTTACGCCGCCATGGACGAACTGGTTCATCAGTTGGAGTCACTCTACCCCCTTTGCGAAAAATATGAAGTGATGATAGGCGTTCAGCAGCATTATGGCCCGGGCATTTTTAATACGATGGAGCTCCGCTATCTGCTGGAAAAAACCGACGCCCGCTATGTGGGGGGAATATGGGATGCGGCTCACAGTGCATTGAGCTACGAGATGCCGGAGCAGGCGATCGATATTATTTTCGACAGGCTGGCCTTGGTGAACCTTAAAAACGCCTATGTTCGCAGATGGGTGCAAGAGGATGGCTCCGTGATTTTTAGGCCCTTTTTTTGCCCAGCCAATGAAGGGGCGATAAGCTGGGAGAGAGTAATTGCCCATTTAAAGCGCAAGGGCTACTCTGGCGACTATTGTATGCCATGCGAATATACGGAAGCAGAAAGGACGCTTGAGTATATCCGCGAGGATATTGCTTATCTGCGCAATCTTTTAAATGCATAAAAGGAAGGAATATTCAACAAAATTGCGCGGTGCGCCCTCATGCTTTGATAAGCTCCCCATATAGAGGCCCGAAGCCTTGACGGACAGTGAAGATCAGTCTTTATTAAGATAATCCGGCCCGCCACCAGCGGCTTGCCTTACTTTAGTCCACCCGCAGATATTGAGTGGTCGCTGGTACGCCGCAGCGCAAAGCTTGTGACTGAACATGTGAATGCACCATGTTCGTTGCATTTAATCGATATGTTTTTTGCATTGTTCAGGTTTGTGAGATGCGCCGAATGAATAATTGCATTCGCCTTTGCCAAACTAAGCTTGAGGTGATGAATGTGAGTTATCTTCAGGATCTTCCGATAGGCTTTGGCATGGCGTTGCTTCAAAACCGGCAGGCTGCCATGTATTTTGACTCCCTCCCAGAAGCGCAAAGGCAGCATATCATCAGCCAAACGCATGGCATAAACTCAAAGGAAGAGATGCAGGCCTTTGTCGACAAACTAAGAACGAGGTGAACTTAATTGCAAAAAAAGTATCGCGATATGTATGAGCTGCTTAAAAACGATCAGGAAGCAAAGCAGTATTTTGACACGCTTCCGGATTATATCAGGGACCAGATAAACACCCGCGCCAATGGCGTCAACTCTTTTGAAAGCCTTCGCCACTACGCGGACAATCTTTCCCGTGGGGATGGCTGATTAGCTCCTGCATTATTTGATGGAGCATCTATTTTGGAGGTGAATATTATGGAATCCAATATCAAGCCCGGAAAAAAGCGGCCGTCACAGGGCCGGAAAACCGACAAGCCGATTCCGGAGGATATATATCCGGTGATCGACAACGATCTTGCCCGGGACAATATCGAAAACGATCTGGATATGTCCGATATCGACATTTAGCCCCTAAAGTCTTTTAAACCGACCGTCAAAAAGCCTGTGACGCTTATCGCTTCATGGGTTTTTCTTTGCCCGCGCCTTAAAGATATTCAGGTGTCTGCTGCCATTTTAGGCTGTTTTCTTCGCAGAAATGTGATGTGGTCACATACTCGCTTGCCTTCTTATGGCAAAATGAAGCAAAGAGGTGATCCTTGTGAAATCCATTTTCGTTTATTTGATCGGCGGAGTCGTCGGAGCAGTGGCCGGGTATCTCTATTACCGCTTCATTGGCTGTGCGACGGGAACCTGCCCCATAACCGCCAACCCTTTCAGTTCCTCCATCTACGGCGCGGTGCTGGGGGCGCTCATTTCAAGCTTCTTCATAAAGTGACATTCCCCCGCACATTGGCGGTAGCGCTTTCAGCAACGCCGCTTGACATAAAAAACAGCAGGCAACGGGACTTCCAGCGTCGCCTGCTGTTTTGCTTTTTAAAAACCGCCTTATTAAACCAGCTTGCCATCCACCATCATTGAAACGGCGTCGTCCATGTCTGTGAAAATGTGCAGCCTCAGCTTCTCAAACGCGCCCTCCATGTCACCCTTCCTCAGGCAGTCAAATATGGCGTTGTGGTAATCCTGTATCCTCTTGCAGCTCACCGTGTCAATCCGGCAGCGATTGTATATGAATGTCATCTGCGCCCGAAGCTTATAGGCTGCTTCCTCCAGCCTGGCATTGTTCGAACAGGCGTGAAAGGCCAGGTGAAATCCGTCGGAGCGCACCTTCCATTCGTCAATTTTATCCTGCGAAAGCAGTCGGTTGCAGCTTTCGACGTTTTCCCTCAAGAGCCCCAGAAGCCTTTCTCTGCTGCCGGAAACCATGGCGTATTTAATGGCCAGGCAGTCAAAGTCGTAGCTGAGCTGAAATATATCCCGAACATCTTTTTCAGTTAAACTGATGACATTAACCCCCACATTTGTGCAGTGGGTCACAAGCCCGTCCTCCGTTAGCCTTGTCAGCGCTTCGCGGATGGGTGTGTGGCTAACGCCAAAGCGCTCCTTCAGCATCTGCAATGTGAGCTTTGCCCCCTGGGGGATGCGAAGATCCAGAATATCCTCCCGCAAAATCTGATATATCTGCTCAGTCAAAGTTTTCTTCAGCGGATTTTCCATGCCTTTCACCTTTCCGGCAAGCGGGACCTTCCCGCGGCCTTCATTTCAGTTCGTTCCCCATGGAGGTCTCACAGCGCAAGCAGGCGACAAAATGCCCTCCGCCCATATCCTTAAGCTGCCCGTCCATAAAGGTGCATTCCTCCATGCGCTGGTCGCAGCGCGGATAAAAGCGGCAGCCCGGCTTGGGGTTGACAGGGCTTACCACCTCACCCTTCAGCGGGGTAATCTCCCTGTGACGCATCTCTTTCTTGGCCACGGGGATGGCCGATAGCAGCGCCTGGGTGTATGGATGCAGCGGGTTTTTAAAAAGCTCCTTCGAGGGGCAAAGCTCCACGCATTTCCCAAGATACATGACGGCGATATTGGTTGAAATATGCCTCACGACGCTTAAATCATGGGTGATGAACATGTAGGTGAGCTTAAACTGGTCCTGAAGATCCATCAACAGGTTCAGAATCTGTGCCTGTATTGAGACGTCCAACGCGGAGACAGGCTCGTCGCAGACGATAAACTTCGGGTTTAGCGAAAGGGCCCTGGCGATGCCTATCCGCTGCCGGCGACCGCCATCCAACTCGTGGGGATACTGCCCCGAAAGGCGCTGGGCGAGGCCCACTGTGTCCATCAGCTCCGCAACTCTTTTGTATACATCAGACTTTGAGCTAAAAACACGGTTTACTATAAGCGGCTCTGCGATAAGCTCCTGTATGCTCATCCTGGGGTTCAGCGAGGAGTACGGGTCCTGAAAGATTATCTGCATCTCCCGGCGAAGCTGTGCCAGCCGCCTTCTACCGGCATTGGTCACATCCTCACCGCGGTAGATTATCTGGCCGGAGGTGGGCCTTAAAAGCTGCAAAACAGTTCTGCCCAGGGTGCTTTTTCCGCAGCCTGACTCCCCCACCACGCCAAGGGTTTCCCCCTCGAATATTTTAAGATCAAGGCCATCCACAGCGTGAAGGGCTCCACTTTTCACCTGGAAGTATTTCTTCAGGTCTTTTATCTCCAGCAAAGGGGCGCTCATGCTTCCACCTCCCCCGTTTTTTCTCCGCCCAATTTTTCAGTGTATAGATGACAGCGTATGCGGTGGCTTCCCCGGACGAATTCCCCCGGCGGCTCAACTCGGCAGATGTCCATGCATTTGGGGCATCGGGGCGAAAACTTGCATCCCCGGGGAAGGTCGGTGGGGTCTGGCATAAGACCTTCAATGGGCAAAAGGCGTTTTAGCTCTCCTTCCAGGTCAGGGATGGAGTTAAAAAGGCCCTCGGTGTAAGGGTGATGGGGCAGATCGTCGAATATTTCCTCCATTTGCCCCTGCTCTATTATTTCGCCGGCATACATCACTCCCACGCTGTCACAAACCTGCGCCACAATCCCAAGATCGTGGGTGATCATCAGCATGGCTGTTCCCAGCTTGTTCTTAAGCTCCTTCATCATGCTAAGCACCTGGGCCTGTATCGTCACGTCAAGGGCCGTAGTAGGCTCATCGGCGATCAAAAGCCCCGGGTCGCAGGCCAGGGCGATGGCAATAACCACCCGCTGCTTCATGCCGCCGCTAAACTGATGGGGGTACTCCCCCTTGCGGGAAGCGGGGATGCCCACCATCTCAAGGCTCTGCTCCACCCTGTCCTCGATCTCATCACGGGTCATATGCTCGTTGTGCAGCATAATCGATTCGGCTATCTGCTTTCCCACCGTCATCACTGGGTTCAGCGCTGTCATGGGGTCTTGAAATATCATCGATATCTTTTCCCCGCGGATTTTGCGCATCTGTGCCGGGCTCAGCTTCAACAGATCAATCCCCTCAAAAAGGATGCGCCCACCGGTTATTTGGGCGGTGCGCTCCGGCAAAAGCCTCAGTATGCCAAGGGCCGTGGTTGTCTTTCCCGCGCCGGTTTCCCCCACAAGCCCCATCGTCTCCCCTCGCTTAAGCTGAAGGGAAATGCCATTAACTGCGCGGGTGATGGCCCCGCCCGAGCGGTAGACCACCGAAAGATCTTCGATTTTCAGCAGAACATCTGCGCCTTGCTCTTTATTAATCTCAAACATGTCAGCCCCCCTAATCCCGCAGCTTTGGATCTAGCGCATCCCGAAGGCCGTCTCCCACCAGATTGAAGGACAGGGCCGTTAGCAATATCATTATTCCGGGGATGTACAGAAGATAGGGTGCTTTGAACATGTGCTGGCGGGCGTTTGAAAGCAGTGCCCCCCATTCCGGTGCCGGGGGCTGAACACCCATTCCTATGAAGGACAGCCCTGCAGCGGAAAGTATCATGGAGGATATGTTCATCGTGGTATTGACTATTATGGGCCCCATAGCGTTTACCACCACATATTTTATGATGATTCTGAAATTGCCCGTGCCATAGGACTTTGCCGCCTCGATATAGTCCTGGTCGGCCACCGATATCACCACCGAGCGCACCAGACGCACAGTGCTGGGCACACAGGAAATGGTTATGGCGATCAAAAGGTTCTGCAAATTTGCACCCAGAGCCGCCACCACTGCCAGCGACAAAAGCACCGGCGGCACCGACATCACCACGTCCATCGCACGCATTACGGCGTTGTCCAGCCTGCCACCAAAATAGCCGCAGACAGCGCCTATCAGTCCGCCGATTATGAGCGAAAACACGCTTGTGGATATGCCTATCAAAAGGGAATAGCGGGAACCATGGACAATCCTGGCAAAAAGATCCCTGCCCAGGTCGTCGGTGCCAAACCAGTATTCAGCCCCCGGAGGAGTGAACCTGGCCTTGCCCACCTGCTGTATGCACTTTTCATAGGGGACGATCAGATCCGCGAAAAGCGCCACCAGCAATATGCAGCTTAAAAGCCCCAAACCCAAAACAGCGGTGCGGTTCTTCAAAAAGCGCTGCCAGATCTCTTTCACCTGGCTTTTCTTCTTATATTTTCGCGCCGGCATGGCGATAGTTTCCAGATTCATCATCTCATCCTTTCCAGCTTCCACTCCGCTCACTTTTCAAACCGCGATCTGATGCGCGGGTCTATGAAGCCGTAGAGTATGTCCACCGCCAGCATTATCAGGCAAAAAAGCGCCGCCAAAAACAGCGTGCTGCCCATGACAACGGGCACATCCTTTTGGCGGATTGCGTTGACGATATGAGTGCCAAGGCCAGGCATGCCAAACACGGTCTCGATGATTATCGCCCCGCCTAAAGATGCGCCGAAGTTCATCCCAAGGGAGGTTATCACCGGCAGCAGCGCGTTTTTAAGAGCGTGGCGCCAAATCACCATGCCCTCAGTCGCCCCCTTTGAGCGGGCAGTGCGTATGTAATCCTGGCGGACGGTCTCCAGCATGGTCGATCTCGTCAGCCGCAAAAGACCTGCTGCGCCCCCCAAAGCCAGCGTCATTACAGGCAACACAAAATGCCTCCATGAGCCTATGCCGCTGGTGGGCAGCCAGCCCAAATGCAGGGAAAAAAGAAGCATCAGCATCAGCCCCAGCCAAAAACCGGGGATGGCCGCGAAGAACATGGCCACAACCGTCAAAAAGCCGTCGGAGAAGGAGTACTGGCGCACCGCCGATATCACCCCAAGGCTTATACCCAAAATGGAACTAAGGGCGATTGAGCCCAGCGCCAGGGCCAGCGTGTTGGGAAAACGGGATAAAATCTCATTAAAGACGGGAGTGCGGGTGCGGTAGGAATCCCCAAAGTCGAAATGCAAAACGATGTCTTTAATATAGTTGAAAAATCTCAGCATAAAGGGCTGGTCGTAGCCAAACTCTGCGTTCAGCTTAGCAATGTCCTCGGGCTTGGCAGTCATGCCCAATATCAGCGAACCCGGATCCCCCGGGGTCAGTGACATGATCGCAAAAACCAAAAACACCGCCCCCAGCAAAACCGGGATGGTGAGCAACAGCCTTTTTGCCACATACTTAATCATACAACACCTTTTCAGCTTCCAAACTTTTTTATGTTTCGACGGTTTTCCACAGGTTTTAAATAATATAGCATATATTCTGCACCCACACAAGGGATTTTGCAAAATATATATTGCAATATTGGGCGCTTTCTGTTATCATACATGACAGTATAAATATACAATTCTCGCTTTGACGGCCTTTTCACGGTCATGTCGGATGAATAAATATAGACAAACACAGCGAAAAGTAAAATTTGGAGTGAATTTTGAATGGTTGAAAACGGACGCTGGCCCTATTCCTGCCAAACTGACCAAGTGGAAGTGATTGACGCCGATGTGCTGATTTTGGGAGGCGGCGTTGCTGGCTGCATGGCGGCCATTTCCGCGGCGGAAAAGGGCGCGCGGGTTGTGCTGGCGGACAAGGCTAACCCCACCCACAGCGGCGCGGGGGGCGCCGGCTGCGATCACTGGGAACAGGCGGCCGCCAACCCTTTGTCAAAGGTTTCCCCCGAGGAGCTCCATCAGGCCATGATGGACGACAACGACGGCTATAACAACGCCATTTCCCATTATATTGAATGCCGCGAAGGCTGGGACAGACTCCTTGACATTGAGGCCATGGGCGGGAAGATTCGTGACAGCGAGGGTGAATTTGCAGGCGCCGCCTTCCGGGACGATGCAACCGGCCTTCTCTTCGCATACGACTATGAAAACCGCACCACCCTTCGCATATGGGGCACCACCTTCAAGGCCGCGATGGTTAAGCGGATGCGCCGCCTGGGCGTTAAGATATTCACCCATGTGACCATCACCAGCCTTTTGACGGAGGGCGGCAGAAACGGCGCGGCGTGCATCGGTGCCACGGGTTTCAGCGGCCGCACCGGCAAATTTTATGTCTTCAGCGCGAAAGCTTCGGTGATGGCCATGTCCCGCCCGGCACGGCTATGGCTTTTTTCCGCGGCGTATCCGGGGCTTTGCGAGTTTCGGCCCATGTCCTGCATAGGAAATGGCCATGCCATGGGCTGGCGCGTGGGCGCGGAGTTTAACATGATGGAAAAGTCCTGCACGGCGCAGTTTTCAGCCGCGGGCAGGAGCTTCCCGCCATATCTTGCAGGCAACAACCACAACACCTGGTACCCTGCGTCGATGATAGATGCCACCGGACGGGAAATCCCCTATGCGGACAGGGATGGCAATCTGCTTACAGAAGCCATGGATCGCTTCATGCCCGCCCCCGGCCAAAGTTTTTTCATGAAGGGCGGCAATGTGGAGCAGGCGAAGTACGCCTATGACGGCCCAGAAACTCTGCCCTATGAAAGGCTGAGAGAAATGGGCTATAAACTCCCCTTTTACGCGGATTTGACTAACCTTCCCCAGCAGGAAAGGGATGTCATCTGGAAAATGATGCTCAGGGAGGAGGGCAAGACCCACATCCCCGTGCAGCGCTTTTACGAGGAGCAGGGCTTTGACCCGGCCCACCACGTTCTGCAATGCTATGGCGTGGGCTGGAAGAGCGGCGAGTTTCTGCCCCAGGAACGGCAGATGTTCGGTCTGCCC
>JBNRMR010000221.1:0-2910 GCA_050309705.1 Christensenellales bacterium
GATATCTGTAGCCCGCCAGATGTCTGGGTATGCCGATCTCGTTCAGCGTCACAAGTATGTGCCAGCCGAAGCTCCCCCCCGCCATCTTCACAGACGAGGCACCGTTCAACAGCATCTTCGCCGCCTCTTTGGCGTTAATCGGCTTGCGCAGCGCACCGCTGGCCCCTTTGTTCAGCGCCGTCTGAGCGATTTTTTCCTGGCAGGGCAGCGCCATCACAAAAACTCGCGGCGTTTTTTCAAGGCCCATGGACGGCAGTATCTCCGTCAGGGCAAGTCCGTCATACACCGGAAGTATTAGATCCGTCAGTATGGCGTCGGGCAGATATTCCTGTGCATATTTTAGCACAGCGTCCCCCGTGGCGGCTTTACCTACCACGGTTATTTCACCTGTTTCTTCTAGTTCTGCGGACAGCCTTCTTAGAAATGAGGCGTCCGCCCCTGCGATTACAACTCTCATGTCGCACCTCCGCCAGTATTATACTATACTCCCACTGGCAGAAATATGCTTTCGACAAAACTACAAAAGAACAAACATTTTTTTCATGTTTTTTACAGCGGATCCATTGTTTTTCTTACAATGCGTTCACCATTTGTTCATTGCCAAATATTTGCGGCTATTGTATAATGAAAAAAAGGCCCTGCGCCTAAGTGAGGAGATATGCCTTATGATACAGATTATTCACGGAAGAAAGGGCTCCGGCAAAACCAAGCGCATCATCGACATGGCCAATCAGTCGCTTAAGGACCATGATGGCAGCATCGTCTTTATCGACGATGACAACCGCTACATGTTCGATCTCAAGCACGAAATACGCTTCATAAACGCCACGGAATACCACATTTCCAGCCCAGACATGTTTTTGGGCTTCATCGGCGGGGTGCTTGCCTCAAATTATGACCTTTCCCTGCTCTTTGTCGACGGCTTTTTGCGCATATTGAACGCGCCTCTTTCACAGCTTGAAGATTTCTTTATAAACCTTGAGGAATACACGCTGGCAAGAAACATCACATTGGTGCTTTCGGTTTCGGCGGGCTCTGACGAGATGCCCGGTTTCCTGAAGAAGTTCATAATTTGATATATTCCTAAAATTAAGCCTGTAAAAGGGCTGATAGCAAGCTTTAAAGCGGGTTCGGCAGGCGGCCGCGCCCGCTATAATTTTTATATTGTATTTTTACTTTTTAATTTTATCAGGAGAAGAGGTAATATGCAGATGCTCTACACTTCAACACGCGCAAGGCAAGGCGTCTCCCCTTCCCGGGCAGTAATCGACGGCATTTCGCCGGAGGGCGGGCTTTATGCCCCGGTTAAAATGCCAAAGATATCCCTGGAATGGATAGAAGAAATGCAAGGGCTTTCCTATCCGCAAAGGGCAGCAAGGGTGCTTTCGCTTTTTTTCACCGAGTTTGGCCTTCATGAAATGGAAGGAATGTGCCGCTCAGCCTATGGCAATGACCGCTTCGACGATGAGCGCGTGGCCCCTCTTAAACGGCCGGAAAACAGCGCCGCCCATTTCCTGGAGCTTTTCCACGGCCCCACCCAGGCTTTCAAGGACATGGCCCTTCAGATTCTGCCCCATCTGATGAGCGCCTCAATGAAGCTTTTGGGTGCGAAAAACGAAACCGTCATTTTGGTGGCCACCTCCGGCGACACGGGCAAGGCCGCTTTGGAGGGTTTTAGGGATGTGCCCGGCACCCGAGTTATAGTTTTTTACCCCGACGGCGGCGTTTCCGCCATGCAGCGGCTGCAGATGGCCACCCAGCGGGGCAAAAACGTCCATGTCTGTGCGGTCGAGGGTAATTTTGACGACGCTCAGGCCGGAGTCAAGAAAATTTTTGCCGACAAGCCCCTTGAAGCGGAGCTGAGCGCCATGGGCAAATCCCTTTCCAGCGCAAACTCAATCAATTTCGGCAGGCTGGCGCCCCAGATCGCCTATTATTTCAGCGCCTATGCAGACCTTATCTCCTCCGGCGAAATTAATCTGGGCGACAAGGTCAACTTCTGCGTTCCCACAGGCAATTTTGGAAACATTCTGGCCTGCGAATATGCAAGGCGCATGGGCCTTCCCGTTGGCAGGATGATCTGCGCCAGCAACAGCAACAATGTGCTGACCGACTTCATCCAAACCGGTGAATATGACGCCAGGCGAGAATTTGTAAGGACCATATCGCCTTCGATGGATATATTGATATCCTCCAATGTGGAGAGGCTTTTGTTCGAGCTGTGTGAGAGGGATGAAGATGCCGTTGCGAAAATGATGGAGCAGCTTTCCTCACGGGGCAAATACAGCCTTCCGAAGACTGCCGCAAAAAGTCTTAAAGAGTGGTTCTACGGCTCATGGGTGGACGAGGCCGATACCCGCGCGGAGATAAAAAGGGTGTTCGACGAGTGCAGCTACATTATCGACCCCCACACAGCCGTCGCCAGCGCTGCCTACGAAAGATACCGCAAAGAAACCGGCGACGTGACAAAGACCATCATTGTTTCCACCGCCAGCCCATACAAGTTTGCGGGCGATGTCTTCATAGCCATCTGCGGGGAAAACCCCGCCATCGCCAGCGATATGATTGCGGCGGACTTCCTGGAGAGCTTCACAGGCTGCAAAATGCCCCCGGCGCTGAAGGAGCTGCGCGATCTGCCTTTGCTCCACAGCAGCGTCTGCCAAAAGGAACATATGAAGGACGCGGTTAAAAGCATTCTGGGAGGAACCCTATAAATGAAAGAAGTTTCCATTCAAAAGCTGAAGGAGGCAGGGCTGTCGGTGCCCGCAGTGCTCCTTCCCGGCAAGAGCGCAGACATGAGAAAATGGGCTGTGATCGCCTGCGACCAATTTACCTCTCAGCCCGAATACTGGCGCGAGGCAGACAGAATCGCCGGGGACGCCCCCTCAACCCTTCGGATAACTCTTCCGG
>JBNRMR010000222.1:0-6852 GCA_050309705.1 Christensenellales bacterium
GTTTCTTAACTGTAGAAATTGTTAATGATAGTTATTACCAGGTTGTACTGAAAGACAATTCTCTTGAGTTTAGGGGAATTGGTCAGGGAAAACATTCACTAAAGAATCTGCCCGGTCATACAATATAGCGGATACAATTCTGAAAGGAGTGCTATCATGGAAGAAAAAAAAGACTCTTATCCACTGGTTGCGTCGCTGATGGGAAAATCCGGCGCCAAGGAAATATACAGTCCAACAGGAGAGAGGAGGCGGCAAAGCGATAAGTGGGTGGCATTGCAATCCAGTGACAGGCCAGCCCATGAAGTACGCATCGACGTTCCGGTGCAAAAGGTTCCCACCAGCCGGGCGACAATCACACAGGGTACATATTTGAAGCAACTGAACGAGAGAATGGACAGGGTTATCGCCGCGCAAGCGCAGATGACCATGGGAAAGAACAATAAAACACCTGCAAAATAAAAGAAAGATGCTCACAGCGCCGCAAAATATGGTAGAATATGCTTGCGCCTTAAAAAAACGGAGGAGGAACAATCATGAAACTGAGCGTATTTGCGGTGCTGCTGAAGCATATGCCCTTTGACGAGGCAGCCAAATATCTGGCGGATTCCGGGGTCCAGGCTGTGGAGTTGGGAGTGGGTGGCTTCCCGGGGAAGGATCATTGCGACCCTGCCGAGCTGCTGAAAGACGAGAGCAAGCTTGATAAGCTGATGGACACCCTGAAGACGAACAATCTGGAGCTGGCAGCGCTGTCGGTTCACGGCAATCCAGTGCACCCGCAAAAGGAAATCGCTAAAATGTACCATGATGATTTTGTTAACGCGGTGCTTTTGGCGGAAAAGATGAATGTGGACAGGCTTGTCTGCTTTTCCGGATGCCCTGGAGACAGCGAGGGAAGCAAATATCCCAACTGGGTGACATGCCCCTGGCCGGAAGACTTTCTGAAGGTGTTGGACTATCAGTGGAACGACGTGCTGATTCCCTACTGGCAAAAGACGGCGGCATTCGCTTCTGATCATGGCATAAAGAAGATTGCGATGGAGATGCACCCAGGCTTTTGCGTTTATAACCCAGAAACCACTTTGCGCCTGAGGAAGGCGGTGGGTGACATCGTTGGGGCGAACTTCGATCCCTCGCACCTGTTCTGGCAGGGCATTGACCCGGTGGCAGCCATACGCGAGCTGAAGGACGCAATACTCTTCTTCCACGCCAAGGACACGAAGATAGACGCCACCAACACCGCGAAGAACGGTGTTTTGGACACGAAGCATTATTCCGATGAGTTAAACCGATCATGGATTTTCAGGAGCGTGGGATATGGGAATGACTATCAGCTTTGGAAGGATATGTTCTCCGCCCTTAGAATGATTGGCTATGATGATGTGATTTCGATTGAGCATGAGGACAGCCTGATGACATGGAATGAAGGGCTGCAAAAAGCTATTGCATTCCTGAAAGAGACGATGATGTTCGAGGACAAAGGCGACATCTGGTGGGCGTAAGACGCTCAATTATACCGGCGCATACGGCCAACAAAGGGAGCGGCATAAATGCCGCTCCCTTTGTTGGCCCGGGCCGCAGGCTGGCGCGCCAAAGGCGCGCCATGAAAGCGGCAGGCCTAAGGGCTTAAGCCCTTAGGCCTGCCGCTTTCCACGGCTGCAAAGCAGCCGAGCCTGCGGCCCCGCGGCCCCCTGCCCATTGCCTTTGGCAATGGGCAGGGGGCCGCAAAATGGAGGAAGCTTGATCGCCTTGGGCTACTCATACAATAGGTTGTATACGTCCTCATCCTCGCTGTTTACGAAGGTCGGTATTGCAAGCGTCGCTTCGGAGGGCTCCCATTCCTTTCCATTCACCTGCAGCTTCACGTTTTCCACGCCGTCAAACTGAGCGCAGGTTAGCATCAGCGACTTGATCGCGTTCTTGCCGCCGTCAACCTCGTTTGCTATGTTGACGAACTCCTCGGTGAAGTTTATCGTTACCGTGCTACCGCTGCGGGTGACGGAGATCAGCGCTGCGTCAGTGGGCAGTGTCGCCAGAAGCCCGCTGTTGGGTCTTGGGCCCTTCAGCAGCTCAAGAACAGCCGTCTCAAGGTCATCATTGGAAAACACCATGCGCGTCACAGGCACCATTGCCCCGGATTGCTGGGACTCAAAGTAAAGCTCAATCTTGTTAACGCCGGTGACGGAAATCTGCTCGGTGAGGCTTTCAAGATTGATATCGCTGCGAGAAATTGGCATACTGATGTCGGTGCCGTTTTTCAGCGTTTCAATCGCGTGGCCGTTTATCAGCAATTGCACTTCTTCCACGGAATCGAACTCCGTGAGTGCGCACACGACAGCGCTGACCATGTTCGACTCATCGACGGCGCTGGCCCAACTGTTGGCATTTGGGGAAAGCGAAACCGTGGCAAGCTTATCGGCGGTAATGTTGATATCAACCTCCGTGCCTTCGGGGAGAACAGTCTCCAGCCCAAGGCTTGCCGCCTCGGCGTTGTTCTCCTCGCTACCGACCATCAGGCTTAGAGTCGCCTTGGCGATTCCGTCCGCCCAGGGAATAGTCCTTGTGACCGGCACGATATAGCCGAACGAATCCTTGTAGTAGACAGTGGTGGTGCGTGTGGATTGGGAGACTTCCCCCGCGGTTGGAATTTCCTCGATGGGAATCTCCAAGGTGGGAACAGCGGTGTCATCCTGCTTTTTGCAGCCGCCCATAAGCGCCAGACTCACAATAATCAGCGCGGCCAAAATAACAGCAAGGTATCTTTTATGCATGACTCATCCTCCTGACAGCAAGTTTCATAGTTAAACCTATTATGCTTTGTAGAAAGATATGCTATAATAAACAAGTTATTACAGGCTTGGAGGGTATTTTTTATGCCTATGGACGGTTTGATGCTCTTCAGTGTTGCAAGAGAACTGAAAGGCCTGCTTGCAGGCGGGAGAGTAGACCGGATACAACAGCCCGAAAGGGATGAAATACACATGCTGATAAGGGCGGGCGGCAGAAACCACAGGCTGGTCCTTTCCAGCAGCGCCAACCATGCCAGGGCGCATCTTTCGGCGGCATCCAAAAAAAGCATGGATGTTCCGCCCCAGCTTTGCGTGCTCATGCGCAAGCATCTGATGGGCGGCAGGATAATCGACATAGAGCAAGTGGGTCTGGACAGGATAATCAAAATCACAGTTGAAAGCATGGACGAAATTGGCGATTATACGACAAAATATATTATGGTGGAGATGATGGGCAGGCATTCCAACATCATCCTTTTAAACGATGAGATGAGGATTCTGGACAGCGCCAGCCGCATAACGGCGGAGATAAGCCGGGTGAGGGAGGTTCTGCCGCATTTGCCTTATCAGCTGCCGCCCTCCCAGGACAAGCTAGACGGACGAACCGCAAGTCCGCAGGAAATCCGTGAAAAGCTGGAGGGACAATCCTCTCAGACGCTGGATAAGGCGCTGATGGCATCTTTAAGCGGGCTTTCACAGCAGGCGGCAAGAGAGCTGTCATACAGGTTTTTGATGGACGAAAAGGCGCCGCCTTCCATTTGGATTAAGCATGTGCATGCCTTATGCGGTGATGTGAAAAAGTTTTTCGATGATTTGGCGCAGGAGGAAAGCGCGGTTTTGTTTGTGCCTGAGGGCGCCATTGCCGATGTAACCTCGTTTGTGTACACGAGCAGGCCTAAAGACGAACAAATTACCATGGCGTCCATGTCCGAAGCTCTGGATGAATTTTACACAAAGCGTGACCAGAGCGAGCGTATGAAGCAAAAGACCTCCGCCATGCACAAAAACCTTTCCTCTGCCCTTGAAAGATGCGAGCGAAAGCTGGCGATGCAGCTTGAAAAGCGGGAGGAGATCAAAAACCGGGATCAGTTGCGGGTATATGGCGAGCTGATTATGTCCAGCCTATATAATATTAAAAAAGGTGACAGTCAGGCTAGGGTCACGGACTATTACACCGAAGGCCTGCCGGAGATAGACATACCCATGGACGAGACTCTTTCGCCCGCCGAAAATGCTCAGAAATATTTTAAGGCTTACAACAAGGCAAAGGCCGCCGCCGAGCTGGTGGAGGGCCAGATAAAGGAAAACCTGGAGGAGATGGAATATCTCAAGGCTCTTATTTTCAATATGGAACATATTTCCGGCGAGGATGAGCTGGCCGAGATGAGAGAGGAGCTTGTGAGGGCCGGCTATGCGCGCAGGCAGCATAAGAGGGACGAGCGAAGGGGTGGAAAACCGGTTAAGATGAAGGAGTCGAAGCCCCGCGAGTTCAAGGCCCCGGATGGAACGCTGATATTTGTTGGCAAGAACAACGCACAAAATGAGAGGCTGACATTCTCTGCCGCGCCAAACGACATTTGGCTCCACGCGAAGGATATGCCCGGCTCCCATGTGGTAATCCGCCTTGATGGTCGGGAGGAGCCCTCGGACGAAACCCTGCTGTATGCGGCATCCCTTGCGGCAAAATTCAGCAAAGGAAAAAAATCCTCATTGGTGCCGGTGGACTACACAAGGCGTCGCCATGTGAAAAAACCTGGAGGCGCAAGGCCCGGTTTCGTCGTCTATACCCATGAGCGGCAGATAATGGCAAGGCCCATGGAGGAAAACAGCGAACGCGATGTGTAATTTGGGGCGGCAAATATGGGGTTTGGGAAGCAGGTTGCAGGTTTTCACGCATTTTTGTTTGACCACAGTACATATTTTAATTATAATACATAATGTGGCGGGGATACTTGCATTAAAGGGGAGGGGCGCATATGAACAAATATTCAAGCGAAGGCCATGAGATGATCCTTAAAAGGAAGCAAAGCCCCTGGCCCTATTATGTTGCCGGGGCAGTCTGGCTTTTGTATGCCCTTGTTTTTCCCATGTATAGGATATGGGATTTTATAATAGCGGCTGCGATTACATTCGCGGCGTTTTTTGCCTGCAAAACCTGGCTGTTCAGGCCCCATGACATCTGGGTGAAGGCGCCAATTGCCCCCTTTGAAACTGGTGACGAGGCCGCAGACGAAGTGCTTTCGCAGGGCAGGGAATATCTGAGAAGACTGCGGGCTGGCCGGGCGGAGATTGAAAACCTGATGGTGCGCGACAAGCTGGAGAAAATAATCGGGGCGGTGCAGAGCATATTTGCTTACGTTGAAGAAAACCCGCGAAAGGCTCTTCGCATCAGGAGCTTCATAGACTATTATCTGCCCACGGTGGTAAAACTTGTGGAGAAATACGCACAGCTTGAGCGCCAGAGCATAAGGGGCGAAAATATTGCCCAGAGCCTGAAGGATATCGGCGGCATACTTGACACAATTGAGCAGGCATTTAAGAAGCAGTTTGACGCTCTTTATGACGACGCCGCCCTGGACATCATCACTGATGTTCAAGTGCTGGAAAAGATGCTGGCAGGGGAAGGCCTTTCCGGCGGCATATATGAAAAAAACAACGGCTAAGCGGTTATTTTATAAAAAATCTGGGAGGTACGCATTATGAATCATGATGAAAACATGCCCGTTCTGACACTGAATCCCATGGAAAACGAAGAAGGCCAGGAGGAAAACGCGAATATCAGCCTCTCTCTGGAGGAGCAGCGGCCTGTGGAGGTCATCCGCATGGACGAAGGCACCCTCACCCCCGAGGAGCGCAAGATGGTTGATGACTTTTCAAAGAAGATAAACATCAACGACTCCAATATGGTGATGCTCTACGGCGCAGATGCCCAGCGGAAGATGGCCGACTTTTCCGGCGGCGCTCTGGCGAATGTCCGCACGAAGGATCTGGGCGAGATCGGCGGCATGATCACCTCGCTTATCGGCGAGCTGAAGGGCATCGAAGATGTGGACGAGCCAAGGGGGCTTTTCGGAAGGCTGAAAAAAGGCTCTAATAAGTTGCAGTTGATGAGGGTCAAGTATGACAAAGCGGAAGTAAACGTTGAAAAGATAACGGGCATCTTGCAGGAGCATCAGGTGCAACTGTTCAAGGATATCGCCATTTTGGACAAGCTCTATGATCGCAACCTGATAAACTTCAAGGAACTGACCATGTACATCATCGCCGGCAAGAAGAAGCTGCAGAGCGTCCGGGAAAACGACCTGAAAGAAAAGATTGAGAAGGCGAAAAACTCCGGCCTGCCCGAGGACGCCCAAGCCGCCAACGATCTTGCCGCCCTTTGCGACAGGTTCGATAAAAAGCTGCATGATCTTGAGCTTACAAGAGTAATATCAATACAGATGGCGCCGCAAATCCGCCTGGTGCAAAACAACGACACTCTTATGGCGGAAAAGATTCAGTCCACCATAGTGAACACAATACCCCTTTGGAAGAGCCAGATGGTCATCGCCATGGGCCTTGCCCATTCACAGCAGGCGCTGCAGGCGCAAAGGGAAGTGACCAACATGACTAACGAGCTGCTGCGCCGCAACGCCGACGCCCTCAAGATGGGCACGCTGGAGACCGCCAGAGAGGCCGAGCGGGGCGTGGTGGACATTGAGACACTCAAATATACCAACGAGCAGCTTATCTCCACGCTGGACGAAGTGGTGCAGATACAGGCGGAGGGCCGTCAAAAGCGCAGAGAGGCGGAGGCAGAGCTGGGCAAGATTGAGGGCCAGTTGAAGCAAAAGCTGCTGGATATTCGCAATTAGTTTTTGCGCGGCTTCAGTTTAGAGGAGAAAAAAGTTGGAAAAGAAATTGGTTTTCTGGAAGGACAGCCGGTTTGCGGCTGTTGTGATGGTCTTGCTTATCATTGCAGGGTCGTTTCTGGGGGCGGGCAGATCCCTTGGCGGGCTTAAAAAGGCAGTGGACTTGGCCTTTTACTCAGGCACTGATGGCAACGGCTTTTCCATACAAAGAGATC